>NZ_JAKUHC010000002.1:0-558837 GCF_022664295.1 Bacillus cereus group sp. BfR-BA-01311 | reverse complement strand
AATGATTGTCCTTTTCTTGCCATAAAAAAATCCCCTCCAGATAAAACAGTATTGAGTCCATCATATCAGATGGACTCTTTTTTTACTGTCTACCTATAGGGGATAATACCAATGGGCTCTTTTTTATTTTTCTTTCTTATGTTCCTTATATTCATGTACTTTTTCTTTCACATTACCAACTGTATCTTTAGCAGTGCCTTTCACCTTATCCCATTTTCCTTCAGCTTGTAATTTCTTATTGTCAGTTACTTTCCCAACAACTTCTTTTACTTCACCTTTTACCTTATCAATGGCACCTTCTACTTTTTCTTTTAAACCATGATCATGTTTAGTCATACATTTCTCCTCCTTGTAGTTTGATTAGAATTCTCTTTTCATATTGCAAGTTGAATGATGTATCTAGTAATAGCGTAACAAATCTAGTTTGAATATTCAAATGATTAATAGGATAGAAAAGGAATTGTCATAAAATGTTTAAAAATGTAACGGAAGGAGAAATAAAGTAAATTATAATATGTCTTTTGCGGTCCATATTGATTTTGTATAAGCGATTTTCATGTGAGCACGTTCCATGTTATTTTGACTGCCGCTACCGAACCTTGCTTGTCCAACTATTAAAGTACAATTGGATTCAATAGCTTTCTTAATTCGTTTTTGAATTAATGCAGTATGACAGCCTTTACGCTGAAATTCTGGCAAAGTAGCAGAAGCAGCTAATGATGCGACACCCTTATTTATATACAGGACACCAATACCAGCAGGGATATTTTGAACTTCAGCTATGAAAAAATGCCACCCTGGTTCATTGTAAAGAATTTCATTATTTTGGCGCACGCTATCTTTTGTAAAGGATGGCATATTAAATCCACGTACATAAATGTCTGCAAAAATATCAAACTCATTTTCTTTTAGTTTTCGTATTGTAATATTAGAAGGAAGAAGTGATGAACCCTCTCTCGGTATACTATACAAAGCAGTATGGAAGCTAGATTGATAAAACCCTTTTTGAGATAAGTATTGAAATAATTCAGTTGTACCTTGTGCTGGGGTAATTTCAAAACGACAAGGGATTTGTAGTGATTCATAATAAGAAATGATTGCATCAATCGCATCTGCATTTGTAATACCTTTTACCGTATTAAAAGCTGGACCAGCAATTATTTTTGATGAAAAGGCAGTGGCGCTACCGAATTTTTTTATTTGCACTTGCATTGGGTTTCCGCTTATTGTTTGTAGTCTCTCTAATCTAGAAGAGAGCATATCAATTTCTGCATTTTCAATTTCTGTTGCTATATCGAGTGTCATAACAGTAGTCATAAAATTCCTCCGTTAATAAATATATTTCATAGTACATATACGATTTTTGTTTTGAGATTCCTGTTGAAATGTGAGAGAATAAGAGGTTTTTTGGAAGGGAAATGGAAGTGAGCTGTCGAAGGGAGTGGAAACAGATTAAAGGTGGTGCTCTCATGAAACAAAAAACCGTGCAGACATGCTCTAATTGTGGTTCTCAAAACATAGGAGAAGGTGAGTTTGTCGGATATGCACAAATACGGAAAAAGGAAACGATGTTCACATCTTCACCGGTGGATGCTTATATTTGTACAGATTGCGGGAATATCCTTCTATTAAAAGTACGACATTATGAAAAGTTTAAGCAGAAGCCGTTATGATCATTGAGAAATGGTCATATCCAACGTTGTATACGAAACGACTTATGTTAAGGAAAATGAATATGAGTGATAGTTTACATATATATGAGTATGCTACAGATAAAGAGATGACAACTTTTACTGTATGGGATGCTCATCGATCGTTATGTGACACATATAACTATGTAGAAGAAATTGTGGGGCAATATAATGAAGGGCAAGTAGCACCTCTTGGAATTGTATTAAAAGAGGAGAAAAAACTTATAGGCACGTGTGGATTTATAAAATATGATTTGGTCACACATACAGCAGAAATTGCATACGCCTTATCTCGAAAATATTGGGGAAGAGGATTAGCCACGGAGGCTGCATTAGCTTTTTTCTACTATGGTTTTCATGAGTTGCATCTTAATAGTATTGAAGCGGGATGTGATTCAGAAAATGAAGCATCTGAAAAATTAATGAAACGTTTGAATATGGAGTACAAATATACAATTCAGAAGGATATGTTTATTAAAGGTAAGAATCGCGATACAAAAAGATATTGTATATCTAGAGAAGGATATATGAATCAATGAAATATCTTACATTGAAAAACTCCTTTAAATGAATCAAGGAGTTTTTTTATTTTGATAACAATAAATCGGAGTTTATCTTTTTGTTCGTGTGTTAGGAGTATGGAAGATATATCGAATTTTAGTAGAAAATAAGGAATACAGTAATCGTTTTATTTTTAAACTGAAAAAGAAAGTAAGAAAAAAGGTAGATAGTTTATCGTTCTGAATTATTTCCAAAGAAATAATTCAGAAAATACAGAAAAATGTCGTAATCATTTGCGGAAGTCTGTTATAATAAACGAAAAAATGAAAACGCTTTAAAGGGGGATATAACCAATATGATGATGAATGTACCGCTAACAATTAGTTCTATGATGGAAAGAGCAGAAAAGTTATTTTCAAAGAAAGAAATTGTTTCTCGCACACATGATACCATTACGACATTAACGTATAAGCAGCTAGGAGAAAGGACGAGAAGACTTTCTAGTGCGTTAAAAAAGCTTGGGATTAAGGAAGGCGAACGTGTAGGAACGTTAGCGTGGAATCATCATCGACATGTGGAGGCGTATTTTGCTATTCCTGGTATTGCTTCCGTTTTACACACAATTAATATTCGTTTATCTCCTCAACATATTTCATACATTATTCAGCACGCAGAAGACCGAATTCTACTTATAGATGAAGATCTCGTACCGCTTGTTGAAAATATTCAATCACAATTATCAACTGTACAAGCTTACATTATTATGACTGATAAAGATGAACTCCCAAACACTACGCTGAAGCCTGTATATCATTATGAAAAGCTATTAGAAGAAGGCGATCCCAATTTCCAATTTGTAAAAGATATTGATGAAAATACACCAGCTGGTATGTGTTATACGTCAGCGACTACAGGAAATCCGAAAGGTGTTGTATATACGCATCGTAGTACTGTACTGCATTGCATGGCACTCGGTTTAGCGGATACAGCTGCTTTATCGGAAAGTGACGCGGCGATGGCAATTGTACCGATGTTCCATGTGAATGCTTGGGGACTTCCTTTCGCTGCTACTTGGTTTGGATCAAAACAAGTTCTTCCAGGACCGATGTTTACGCCGAAAATTTTATTAGAAATGATCCAATCTGAAAAAGTGACGTTAGCTGCCGGTGTGCCGACAATTTGGCTCGGTGTATTACAAGAGTTAGAAAATAATAGTTACGATTTATCTAGTATGACGAGAATACTATGCGGAGGTGCAGCGGCGCCGAAAAGTGTTATTAAAGCATTTGAACAGAAACATAATGTTCCGTTCATACATGCATATGGTATGACTGAAACGAGTCCACTCGTAACACTTGCACGTTTAAAAAGTTATGAAACGGAATTATCGTATGAAGAGCAACTAGAAATTCGCTCCAAACAAGGGTATCTTGTCCCTGGTGTAGAGATGAAAGTAGTCGGTACAAATGGTGAAGTGAAGTGGGACGGTACGGAGATGGGAGAACTATGTTTACGAGCACCTTGGATCGCTGAAAGCTATTATAACGATGATCGTACTGTCGAAGGTTTTCGCGATGGATGGTTATATACTGGTGATGTTGTCACAGTGGATGAGGAAGGTTGCGTGAAAATTGTTGACCGTACGAAGGATGTTATTAAAAGCGGGGGAGAATGGATTTCTTCGGTCGATCTTGAAAATGCTTTAATGGCACATGATGCTATATTTGAAGCGGCTGTCGTTGCAGTTCCTCACCCTCAGTGGCAAGAGCGACCAATTGCCTGCGTTGTTCAAAAGAAAAATAGTACGGTTACAAAAGAAGAAATATATGAGTTTTTAAAACCACAGTTTGCGAAGTGGTGGTTGCCAGACGATATTGTCTTTATGGAAGAAATACCGAAAACATCTGTTGGGAAGTTTTTAAAACAGGCGCTTCGGAAAGAACTGGAGCATTTGCATAGAGAGAAATAAGTGAACTTCTATTTGTAAACTCCAATACATTAATGGTTGACAAAAGAGGAGTGGAAAGATAATATAATTTTTGTAATATGTTACCTAAAATAAATTTTAAGTTTACAAATAGGAGAAGCAAATATGAATACAAAAAACTTAGTTTTTGTCGCTTTATTTAGTTCTATTATGGGAGTGTTAGGGTTAATACCTCCGATTGCTCTTTCTATTACACCAGTTCCAATTACATTGCAATCACTCGGTGTTATGCTTGCGGGTGGGTTGTTAGGATCACGTCTAGGTGCGTTAAGTCAGCTTATTTTCTTACTTATTGTAGGAGTTGGAGCACCATTGCTTGCTGGTGGACGCGGTGGCCTTGGTGTATTTGTTGGACCAAGTGCAGGATATTTACTTGGTTACATCATTGGGGCGTTTGTTATTGGTTATTTAATTGAGCGTTTACGTGAAGTTTCTATTATAAAAGTATTATGTATTAATATAATTGGTGGTATTTTCGTAGTTTATGTATTTGGTATTACTGTACAAGCGTTCTTAATGGATGTTTCTGTATGGGAGACAATGAAAGTGAGTGCTGTGTTTTTACCAGGGGATTGTATAAAAGCAATTATTGCGGCAGTTCTCGTAACAAAATTACATCGTTCATTGAAACATATTATTACGCCCGCTTTAAAGAATGGAAAATATACAAATGCGGGATGATAAAGGGAAGAAACACGTTAATTGCGTGTTTCTTTTTATTATTATTGTAAAGAAAGGACGTCTCATATGGGGATTACAAAAGAATATAAAAAGCATGCCTCTTTACAACCAAATAAAATAGCGATAAAGGAAAATGATAGAGTTTTAACATATAAAGAGTGGTTTGAATCAGTTTGTAAAGTAGCAAGCTGGTTAAATGAAAAAAAATCGAAGAATAAAACGATAGCAATCCTATTAGAAAATCGTATAGAGTTTTTACAACTATTTTCTGGTGCCGCTATGGCCGGGTGGGTTTGTGTTCCGTTAGATATAAAGTGGAAACAAGATGAGCTCAGAGAAAGAATTGAAATTAGTAATCCGGATATGATTGTGACAGAACGATATAAGGTGAATGATCTATTGGATGAAGAAGGAAGAGTAATTGAAATTGATGAGTGGAAAAGAATGATAGAGAAATATCTTCCTACATATTCCACTGTAGAAAGTGTACAACATGCTCCTTTTTATATGGGATTTACATCAGGATCAACAGGAACAGCAAAAGCATTTTTACGTGCACAGCAATCGTGGGTTCATAGTTTTGATTGTAATGTACATGACTTTCATATGAAAAGGGAGGATTCAATTTTAATAGCTGGGACGCTCGTTCATTCTCTTTTCTTATACGGGGCAATAAGTGCATTATATGTAGGACAAACAGTGCACATTATGAGAAAGTTCATTCCGAATCAAGTATTAGATAAGTTAGAAACTGAAAATATATCGGTTATGTATACAGTTCCGACAATGCTTGAATCTTTATATAAAGAAAATAGATTAATAGAAAATAAAATGAAAATTATTTCATCAGGAGCGAAATGGGAAGCTGAAGCGAAAGAAAAAATAAAGAATATATTTCCTTATGCGAAAAGATATGAATTTTATGGTGCATCAGAGTTAAGTTTTGTAACAGCACTAGTCGATGCAGAAAGCGAAAGAAGGCCAAATTCAGTAGGAAAACCTTGTCATAATGTGCAAGTTCGAATATGTAATGAAGCAGGCGAAGAAGTACAAAAAGGTGAAATAGGAACTGTTTATGTGAAAAGTGATCAGTTTTTTATGGGATACATAATAGATGGGGTTTTAACACGGGAGTTGAATGCAGAAGGTTGGATGACAGTGCGAGATGTAGGCTATGAAGATGAAGAAGGCTTTATATATATTGTTGGTAGAGAGAAGAATATGATTTTATTTGGAGGAATCAATATTTATCCAGAAGAAATAGAAAGTGTATTACATGAACACCCAGCTGTTGATGAAATAGTTGTAATTGGTGTGAAAGATAGTTACTGGGGTGAAAAGCCCGTCGCGATCGTAAAAGGAAGTGCTACGAAACAACAATTAAAGAGTTTTTGCTTACAGAGATTATCCTCTTTTAAAATACCGAAAGAATGGCATTTTGTAGATGGAATACCTTATACAAATAGTGGGAAAATCGCTCGTATGGAAGCAAAAAGTATGATTGAAAACCGGGAGAAAATATATGAATAGAGCAGTCATTGTAGAGGCGAAAAGAACACCTATTGGTAAGAAGAATGGGATGTTAAAAGAGTATGAAGTTCAGCAATTAACAACGCCGCTTCTTACGTTTTTAAGTAAAGGGATTGAGAGGGAAATAGATGATGTCATATTAGGTAATGTTGTTGGGCCAGGAGGGAATGTTGCGAGACTATCTGCTTTAGAGGCGGGACTTGGCTATCATATTCCTGGTGTAACGATTGATCGGCAATGTGGTGCTGGTTTAGAAGCAATTCGAACTGCGTGTCATCTCATTCAAGGCGGGGCAGGTAAGTGTTATATCGCCGGGGGAGTAGAGAGTACAAGTACGTCACCTTTTCAAAAAAGAGCACGATTTTCACCTGAAACAATTGGTGATCCTGACATGGGAGTAGCGGCTGAATATGTTGCGGAGCGTTATAATATAACGAGAGAAATGCAAGACGAGTATGCTTGTCTTAGTTATAAGCGGACACTGCAAGCGTTAGAAAAAGGATATATACATGATGAAATATTTTCTTTTAATGGATTATTAGATGAATCTATAAAGCCAGAAATGAATTATGGACGAATCATTAAAAGAACAAAGCCCGCATTTTTACAAAATGGAACAGTGACGGCAGGTAATTCATGTGGTGTAAATGATGGGGCATGTGCTGTTCTTGTAATGGAAGAGGGACAAGCTCGAAAGTTAGGTTATAAACCTGTCCTTCGTTTCGTTCGTAGTGCTGTAGTGGGAGTGAATCCCAAGCTTCCAGGGACTGGTCCGATATTTGCGGTGAACAAATTATTAAACGAAATGAATGTAAAAGTAGAGGACATCGATTATTTTGAAATAAATGAAGCATTCGCCTCAAAAGTTGTTGCTTGCGCAAAAGAGTTACAAATTCCGTACGAAAAAGTAAATGTAAATGGTGGAGCAATTGCGCTCGGTCATCCGTACGGTGCATCTGGTGCTATGCTTGTAACACGTTTGTTTTATCAGGCTCAAAGAGAGTCTATGAAATATGGAATTGCTACATTAGGAATTGGAGGCGGGATAGGGATGGCGCTATTATTTGAGAAAATAGAAGACTAGCGAGGTAACTAGTTTTCTACTTTTTGAGGAACATAAACATTACTACCAGGCTTCGCTTTCATTTCGTTCCAAGCAGCAATCGCATCAGCTTTTGCTTTCCCTTTATTATTTGGATCTTCGAAAAAGTCACGAGTAAAGCGATTGTATTCAAATTGTGCACCGATAGTTGTTTTGTATGTAGGGTCTTTTTTTCGTTCGTTTTCTTCATGCCAAAAAGCTATCGCGTCTTCATATGTTTTTCCAACATTCTCTTTGAAAAATTTTTGAAGAGCTACTGTAAAGCTGAAGTTTGTTCCGATTTTTTCTTTGAAAAAAGCACGAACATCTTCGCTACAGCGGTGATTGTTAGTAATAATCGTTTGAAGAGAAAGGTCTTTATAGGATAGGGAAGCTTTACTCACCTTTTGAACAGAGCTGTTTTTTAATATTTTACCAGTAGTTAAATAATGTGAGATACAATCGGTTATTTCGATCTTAGAGCCACTAGCTGGCAACCCATTCTCACGACAAAATGTTTGGAGTTCTGCTTTTAGCCAATAATAGTTTTGGAAATCTTCAATTGATATAGACTTTGTTAAAGGTGGACGCATGAATGTAACAACTACTTTCTTCCATAATTTTCTTCAATTATAAAACATATGTTCTTTTTATGGAAGGGTTAATTTGTAAATATAATGGGAAGAGGAGATTGCATATGGAAAATGTAATGCAAGTTCGTGTTACAGGAATTTTAATTGAAGATGAAAAGGTATTGCTAGTAAAGCAAAAAGTGGCTAATCGAAATTGGTCTTTACCTGGAGGAAGAGCAGAGAATGGCGAAACGTTAGAGGAAGCAATGATTCGAGAAATGAGAGAAGAGACAGGGTTAGAAGTTAACATTCAGAAGCTACTCTATGTTTGTGATAAACCAGATGCTCGCCCGTCTTTATTACATATAACGTTTTTGCTTAAAAGGATTGAAGGTGAAATTATGCTACCTTCTAACGAGTTTGATCATAATCCAATTCATGATGTGCAAATGGTGCCGATTAAAGATTTAAGTCATTATGGTTTTTCGGAAACTTTTATCAATCTTATAAGTGAAGGTTTTGTCAATGCAGGGAGTTATCAAGGTTTGAAACAAAATATAGGTCTGTAAATATAGGGGAAGGATAGCCGTTCGCTATCCTTCATAACATGTTTTAAACTGCTGACTGTAAAGAAGAAACAAGCTGATTTAAAAATTCATCTCCGCTCATAATTGCTTTCCCGCCACCGCGAGCACTCTTCTTATTTCCGCCACCTTTTCCTTCGATTGTAGGAAGAGCATCTTTTAAAAGAGCATTCATATCGAGCGATACTGATTTTCCGCAAGCGAGAATACATTGTAGTTTGTCATCATTTTCGATGACGAAATACGTAATTGCATGCTCTTGTTGTTCTGTAATAATAGCGGAAAGCTTTGCGATTTCTTGCATAGAACGATTTGTAAATACTTTAGAAATAAGTATGCCGGCATGAATTTTTATAGGTTGTAGAAGTAGTTCATTTGCCTCTGCAAATAATAATTTTTCATTCATTGTTTGTATTGCTTTTTCGTTTTCTTTTTGAGAAGTAAGCAGTTGCGCCACTTTTACTGGAATATCAGTTTCGCTACTGTTTAATTGTTTGGAGACATTTTTCATAATTTGTTGCTGTTGTCCCATTAATTTAAGTGTACGCCAACCAGCGATAAACGTTAAGCGTATACCACCTTTATTGCGCTCCCATCCTAGTACTTGAATAGGACCAACTTCACCAGTTCGTTTCGGATGCGTTCCACCACAGCCGTTGTAGTCAAAGTTTTCGATCATAACAACGCGTATATTTTCTGTCATAGTCGGTTCTTTACGAAGGGGCAACGTTTTCGCTTCTTCTAAGTTCATCCACTGGATGCGGATTGGATGGTTTTCAAAAACAATTTTGTTTGCAATTTTTATTGCTTTTTCAACCGTTTCTGCATGAAGATTTTCTGTTTCTAAATCAATCGTTACTGTTTCTTTACCAAGATGGAATCCAATTGTAGGCATGTTAAAATGGTCCCAAAAGGCAGCAGATAAAATGTGCTGAGCCGCATGTTGCTGCATATGATCAAAACGGCGCTCCCAATTGATTTTACCTTCTATGTCTTCTGTATGTAATTGTTCCGCAATGTAATGACGAATTTCTCCGTTTATCTCTTCTACATTGATTACATTGATATCATTTAATGTACCAGTATCATATGGTTGTCCGCCACCTGTCGGATAAAATGCTGTTTCACTCAAAACAACGTATAAGTTACCGTCTTTATCATAATCTTGCTTTATAATTTTAGTAGTAAAGTCTTGCTTATAAGCGTCAGTGTAATATAATTTGTGCTCCAATTTTCTTTCTCCTCTCGCATTAACTAGTTTCATTGTAAAGCAATTGAAATTAGTTTCCTAATATTTCAGAAGAAAGAAACTATTTTTAGAATTTTCTTGCTATAATAAGAAAAAGAAAATGCGGGGGTGGAATGAATATGTTATATGAAAACGGCGTAGATAAACTGCTTAGTTTAAGCAGAAATATTTCTGAATTATATCGAGAATTAAATGAAATGACCCGGATTTTAACGGATTGTAATCGAGAAAGTGTGAAGTTTGATCGGTTATATGTAAAAGAGGTAATGTGGAAGAAAGAAGATGTAATCGAGAAATATGACCAGTTACTTGTGCAACTTTGTATAAATGAATGCTTTGATCTAAAAAGTGTTATTACAGGGGAATATAAGTATACATATGAAGAAGTAGAAAATATCGTTTTACAATTTAATGAAAAGTATAATGTCGCAATTTTAATTAAAGATGTTTGTAAAGAATTACAGTTTACATATGGCATAGATATGGATATAACGAGAACAGCTCGAGTATCAACAGCTCAAGTATAAAAAGGGAAAAGAAAGCAGATCCTTTGCTTTCTTTTTTTATGTGATAACAGGGAGAGTAGGTTTTTAAGATGAAGGGGAAGTTACAAAATATTCATCCGTTAGGAATGACAATTATAATAGGGACTTTATTTGCGAGGTTCGCCACGTCAATGAGTATTCCTTTTTTAGCAATTTATTTAACGACTGTTAAAGGCGTATCAGCTGGAATGACGGGTGCTATTATTGGAACGAGTGCACTTGTTGGAGTGTTTGCTAGTTTTATCGGAGGGAATTTATCTGATCGATTCGGTCGAAATATGATTCTAATATGCTCCATGATCGTTTGGGTGTTTGTATTCATAGGATTTTCACTTGCAGATCATGTTTTAAGTTTCTTTTTATTAAATGCTTTAAATGGATTATGTAGGTCCTTTTTTGAACCGACGTCAAGAGCATTATTATCAGATTTAACGAAACCAGAGTATCGTTTACTCGTATATAATTTGCGTTACGGTGCAATCAATGTTGGAGTAGCGATTGGGCCACTTGTCGGATTACAGATTGGAAGCGCAAAATCAACAATTCCTTTTTTAGTAGCAGCTGGAGTATATATTCTATATACAGTTATACTAGCGTTCCAATTCAAGAAATATCCAGTGGAACAAAAGACAATCAATAAAGAAAAGCCTGTTACAATGCTAAATGCGCTGCGTATATTACGAAAGGATGTCGTATTTTTAGTTGCGTTAGTTGGTATTATTTTGAGTAATTGTGGTTTTTCTCACTTAACGACGACAGTATCACAATATTTTGCAAATGCACATATATTTGAGGATGGAGTGAAGCTATTCTCATATATGCTCGCTTTAAATGCAATTGTTGTAGTGATTATCCAATACCCTGTTATTCAAATGTGCAAAAAGTATACACCGTTAACATCAATTATGGTTGGGACTTTATTTGTGAGCGGGGGATTGTTTGGATTTGGAATAGTAGAATCTATGCTAGGTGCTGCCGTTTGTACAATTATTTTTACAATTGGAGAAGTCTTAATGTTTTCGATGACGGATGTATTTATTGATGATATTGCTGTTGCGCATCTAAAAGGAACATACTTCGGTGCGATGGGTTTTTCGGGAATTGGAGCAGTAATAGGTCCGTGGTTTGGAGGAGTACTTCTCGATTACTACGGGTACCAAAATGGGTTTGCAGTATTTTCAGCATTAGCTATATTTTCAACTGTGGCATTTCCTGTGCTTTTAGTTACAAAAGGTTTATCGAAAAAAAGATATGATAGAAATTCTAATATAGAAATACATGCGAAATAACATAAGCCCCAGTAACCAACTGGGGCTTAGTGTGTATTATATTAACTCTTAATTTGAAAAAAGAACTTTCTTTTCATGCTTATCAGCAACTTCATTTTTGGAAATATGAATGGCTAAATATCCATTTTCTAAGCAGGCTAGCATCTTCTTATAAATAATATTATCGGGTAAAGGAATGATCCGCTGTAAAGAAATATTTTTATGAAGTATGCAAATGTTTAGGCCTGTCTCCATCTTTTTAATGGCTACATTTTGTTCAGTTACATTTGGTACATCTGTTTCCAAAATGTATTCTTGTTCTGTTTCACAAAGGTCAATATGAATTTGATTTGGGAAACTAAAGTTGCTACAAGAATCAGAACAAAACTGATCCATCCATTCTTCGAAACCATCAACATGAAAAAGACAATCCTTCTTTTTCTTGCCCATGTAAGACACCCTCCGTAAAATCTCAATTCATACTATGTTATGCATGAATGAATTAGGGGTGAAGAATAAATGGAAAAATATAAACATTGTATGTGGAAAAGATAGCTAGTGTGCACTTTTTGTTTTACATGTCATGATGCGCATGATTTTTTTGGCGTGAATGGTTACGGTTTTTTACTTTATGAGATCCGCTTAATGGTTCAGGTTGTCCTTTTTTTTCTTTCGCTTCACGATTGTTTTTTCCCATTGTATGTGACACCTCCTCTTCCTCTTTAGAATGAGAGAAGTTTGCAAATTTATACGAGAATGTTTTTAGAAAAAAAGGTAAAGATAATTGGGACTAACTATTACAGAAAGGGGATTATATAATGCCATATCATAAAGATAAACAACAAGCGTTTCAAGCAGCTCAGCAAGGTGTTACACAAGCAGAAAATGCATTTAACAACATTGTAAAAAATGATCCAAACTACGGTCATGATTTAAAAGAATTACGCCAAGAGGTTCAGGAAGCGTATGAACAAATTCAAAATGCACTAGAAGTAGCTTCAGAAACACAACGCCCACAACTTGAGCAATACGAAAATAACCTTCAAAATATTATGCAGCATGTAGATCAATTAGAAAAGTAAATGAGGTTGTTGTGTATTCGACAACCTCATTACTTTAACGAACATTATGCTAAAACAGAAAATTTTTCTACTCGTTTTTTCTTTATTATGCGCATTACATATATTTCAAGTTGAAAAAGTGGAAGCGAAAATGTTGCTCAGAAAAGAGCTAGAACCAACTGGCTATGTAACATGGGAAGTACCTAATAATGAAAAGATTATTGCTATTACATTTGATGATGGACCGGATCCAACTTATACACCACAAATTTTAAATTTATTACGTCAATATAAAGCAGAAGCGACATTTTTTATGATTGGATTTCGGGTTCAGCGTAATCCATATTTAGTGAAACAAGTGTTAAAAGAGGGACATGAAATTGGAAATCATACGATGAATCATTTGTATGCGAGTAATTCATCAGATGAAAAATTAGAAAATGATATTTTAGATGGAAAGGAATTTTTCGAAAAATGGGTGAAAGAACCTTTGCTATTCCGTCCACCGGGTGGATATATTAACGATGCTGTATTTAAAACAGCGAAAGAAGCTGGTTATCAAACTGTTCTATGGTCGTGGCATCAAGATCCACGTGATTGGGCAAATCCAGGGGTTGAATCCATTGTAAATCATGTAGTGAAAAATGCAAAAAGTGGTGATATTGTATTGTTACATGATGGGGGAAATGATCGTAGTCAAACAGTAGCAGCGCTAGCAAAAATTTTACCTGAACTGAAAAAGCAGGGCTATCGATTTGTAACGGTTTCGGAATTGTTACGTTATAAACATTAGAAAAAATCCCAAAAGGTGAACGCTCCTTTTGGGATTTTTCGTTACTGGTTCTTTTTGCGTTTCTTATTATTTTGTCGTTCTGCAGCAGTTAAGTTTTCATTTGCAAACTCTTCGTTATAACCAGCACCTTGTCCTTGTGCAGATGCCGCATTCATTCCTGAAATAGTATGATTTGCTTTTCTTTTACCCATTTTATTTCACCTCTATAACTTTTTTTGTAAGTTGCATGATGAGCAGTTCATAGTATGTATGAACTGTAAAGAAAGCGCTAATAGAGCACTTTACTTTATGGTAATAGTATTCATAAGGAACATGAACACTATTCAAATTTAGAAACATAAAGAAAACTTATGATAATCTATAAGTTTCTTATTATTTACTTATTTAGAAAGTTGTAATAAGATATTATCGTAAGGTATTGAAAAGTTTGTCTACATTTTATATTCAGACAACTTAGTCACGTTTAACAGGGGGGAAACATAATGGTCAAACATAATCCATTTCAATCACGCGCAACTTTTGAAGTAGATGGAAAAACGTATCATTATTATGATTTGAAAGCGCTTGAAAACGCAGGGGTTGGCAACGTATCTCAATTACCATATTCCGTGAAAGTTTTACTTGAATCAGTACTTCGTCAAGTAGACGGACGTGTAATCACAGAAGAGCATGTTACAAATTTAGCGAAATGGGGAACGAAAGATGTGCAAGATATCGATGTTCCATTTAAACCATCTCGTGTAATTTTACAAGATTTCACTGGTGTTCCAGCTGTTGTTGATTTGGCTTCGCTTCGTAAAGCAATGGCAGACATGGGTGGGGATCCTGATAAAATTAATCCGGAAATTACTGTAGACCTTGTAATCGATCACTCTGTACAGGTTGATAGAGCGGGTACGGCAGACGCGCTTGCATTCAACATGGACTTAGAGTTTAAACGTAATGAAGAACGTTATAAATTTTTAAGCTGGGCACAAAAATCATTTGATAACTACCGCGCAGTTCCACCAGCTACAGGTATTGTACACCAAGTAAACCTTGAATATTTAGCACCAGTTGTTCACGCGGTGAAAAATGCTGAAGGTGACTTAGTTGCATACCCAGATTCATTAGTTGGAACAGACTCACATACAACAATGATTAACGGTATCGGCGTTCTTGGTTGGGGCGTTGGTGGTATTGAAGCAGAAGCAGGAATGCTTGGACAGCCTTCATACTTCCCAGTACCTGAAGTAATCGGTGTAAAATTAACTGGTACACTTCCAAGTGGTACTACAGCAACTGACGTTGCATTAAAAGTAACACAAGTATTACGTCAAAAAGGTGTAGTTGGTAAATTCGTTGAGTTCTTCGGTAATGGACTAAAGAGCATGCCTTTAGCTGACCGTGCAACAATTTCAAACATGGCACCAGAATATGGCGCAACTTGTGGATTCTTCCCAATCGATGATATTTCATTAGAATACTTACGTTTAACAGGTAGAGATGAAGAACAAATTCGCGTTGTTGAAGAATACTGTAAAGCGAACGGCTTATTCTATACAGCAGACAGCAAAGATCCAATTTACACTGATCTTGTTGAAATTGATTTAAATACAATTGAATCTAACCTTTCTGGACCGAAACGCCCACAAGATTTAATTCCACTTTCAGATATGAAAGATGCGTTCCACAAAGCTGTTGTAGCACCAGTTGGAACACAAGGACTTGGATTTAATGAGCAAGAGTTCGATAAAGAAGTGAAGGTTACATTAGAAGATAAAGAAGTAACGATGAAAACAGGTGCAATTGCAATCGCAGCAATTACAAGCTGTACAAATACATCAAACCCATACGTATTAATTGGAGCAGGTCTAGTTGCGAAGAAAGCAATTGAAAAAGGACTTGTAGTACCTGAGTACGTAAAAACATCATTAGCACCGGGATCTAAAGTTGTTACTGAGTACTTAGATAAATCAGGTTTAACAACATATTTAGACCAATTAGGTTTCCAAACAGTTGGTTACGGCTGTACGACTTGTATCGGTAACTCTGGTCCATTAGCGCCAGAATTAGAAGAAGCAATCGCAGCAAACGACTTATTAGTAACATCTGTTTTATCTGGTAACCGTAACTTTGAAGGTCGTATTCATCCACTTGTAAAAGCGAACTACTTAGCATCACCACCACTTGTTGTGGCATATGCACTTGCAGGTACTGTTGATATTGACCTGAAAAATGATGAAATCGGTAAAGATGCAAATGGTAATGCTGTTTACTTCAACGATATTTGGCCATCAGCTAAAGAAATTGAAGATGTAGTTCAAAGCGTTGTTACATCTGAGCTGTTCAAGAAAGAATATGCACAAGTATTTAATAGCAATGAGCGTTGGAATGAAATCCAAACTTCAAACGAAGCTTTATATACTTGGGATAATGATTCAACATACATTCAAAACCCACCATTCTTTGAAGGTTTATCTAAAGAACCAGGTGAAGTTGAAACGTTATCAGGCTTACGCGTAGTTGGTAAATTTGGTGACTCTGTAACGACAGACCACATTTCACCAGCAGGTTCAATCGGTAAGCACACACCAGCTGGACGCTACTTATTAGAAAACGGGGTACAACCAGTTGACTTTAACTCTTACGGTTCTCGTCGTGGTAACCATGAAGTTATGATGCGTGGTACATTCGCGAACATCCGTATTAAAAACCAAATTGCACCAGGAACAGAAGGCGGATATACAACATACTGGCCGACTGGTGAAGTAACATCAATCTATGATGCTGCTATGAAATATAAAGAAGATGGCACAGGTCTTCTAGTTGTTGCTGGTAAAGATTATGGTATGGGAAGTTCTCGTGACTGGGCTGCGAAAGGTACTAACTTATTAGGTATTAAAGCAGTAATCGCAGAAAGCTTCGAACGTATTCACCGCAGTAACTTAGTGTTAATGGGTGTATTACCACTTCAATTTAAAGATGGCGAAAGTGCTGAAACGTTAGGTCTTGTTGGTAACGAGTCATTTGAAATTCAAATCGACAAATCAGTTAGACCACGTGATCTTGTAAAAGTAGTTGCAACTGATTTAGATGGCAACGAAAAACAATTTGAAGTAGTAGCTCGTTTCGATAGTGAAGTTGAAATTGATTACTACCGTCACGGTGGTATTCTGCAAATGGTTCTTCGTGAGAAAATTGAAGAGTCAAAAGTGTCAAACTAAATAATTGAAATGAACGAGAAGGAAGCTAACAACTGTTAGCTTCCTTATTTTATGGAAAGGGATGAAACCATTTGGTTTCATCCCTTTCTTTTTACTATAAAAATGGAGGAAACGTCATGACAGAGTATAAAAGAATATTGTTGCCGTTACGACAAGAGAAAATATTAGTAATAGCAGCTGTATGTAGTGGGATAATTGCTGCCATTTTAAATTTATCACGCCCAATTTTCATGGGATTAATTGTAGACAATCTTATTCAAAGAGAGCTAAAAGGTGCGTATTTATATATAGCTTTGTTTGCGGGTAGTCGCTTTTTAATGTGGGCGAACAATCTTTTATTTGATTATATAAGTTCAAAAGCGAGTCAACGTATATTACAAACGAAACGTATAGAATTATTGCGTCACTATTTCTCATTACCGTTTGAAGAGAGTGAGAAGATTAAGCAAGGAGAGTTAGAAACTTTGGTCGTGTCTGATATTCCGAACTGGGTCAGGTTATATGGCTCTATATTAATAGAATATATACATGCCATTGCGCAATTTATAGGTGCGTTCATAGCACTACAACATATAGATATACAGTTCATATTGTGGATAACTCCGTTTTTATTTTTAAGTGCAACGGTTCCGATGTTGTTTGGGGAAAAGGTAAGAAATATCGCAAGCGTTGCTCAAAAAAATCACTCAAGTGTTGTAGAGATGGTGTCACAGTTTGTAAAGGGAATACAAGATTTGCGGAGTTTACAAAAAGAAAAATGGGCAATTCGCTTATTTAAAAGAGTAACGGCACAATCGTATAAAACAGAAGTAAAGAAGACGATGATGCAACATTGTATTGGAGTAGTTGGAACGGTGATTGAAACAGGAGCATATATCCTTGTTCTCATTATAGGTGCACAAAAAATAATGAGGGGAGAAATAGAAGTTGGTTCACTCATTGCAGTGTTAGCGACAATTGAGATGCTCTTTTTCCCTGTCCGTTATGTAGGCGATTTATTAATAATGACACAAGTTGCAGTCGCTTCGGCAAATAGAGTTTTTTCCTTTTTAGATAAAAGAGTGGCAGATAGTAATGTAGAAAGAGCGATGGGGATGATAATAACAAATGTTTCATTTCAGGAGAGTGAAGAAGAGAAATGTAGAATTAATAATATTGATTTGCAAATTAATCCTGGTGAATTCGTTATCATTGTGGGAGAAAGTGGTGCAGGAAAAACAACGCTTTTAAAGTTAATAACAGGCTTGTATACACCATCTAACGGTAGCATTGCTTATTATGGTAATGAAGCTCGTATGACTACAGTGTGGCAAGAACCACGTTTTTTCCGAACGACGGTAACAGAGAATATGTATTTCGGGGAAGAGGGTTTAGAAAATCAGTTAGAAAAAAATAGTGAACTTATAAATGCAACGCCGATTATTAGAGGGTTGCCTGTGCTACATAAAAGCGGTGAAGAGTTTTCAGGAGGCGAAAAAAAACGTCTTGCATTATTACGAGCAATTGGTTCAAATCCGAATCTTATTATTTTAGATGAACCGACTGCGGGGTTAGATCCGAGTAATCAAGAAACTGTTTGGAATATGATTGAAGGACTAGGAAGAGATGTAACGAGAATTGTGGCAACACATGATGTAGAGAAAGTGATACTAGCGGATCGTGTTGTCATAATGAGAGAAGGAAGTATTGTTGCATGTGGAAGTCCTGAAAAATTAATAAATAGTCATTCATTTTGAAAGAGATGTGAATAAAGATAAGAGCAGTGACCTTATCTTTATTCAACATCATTTATTTGATATTGGATAGATTCTGAATGATTTAGATCTACGTTAAAAGTAGCAGTCATAAGGAAAGTTGCAATTCCAAGGATTAAGAAAAGGACGAATGAGACTAGAGAGATGTAAAGACAAATACGCCCTACTTTCTTTTTTTCAAGATCGTTACTAAAGAGTGAAATGATCCATGTAATAATACCGATTGGGTATAAAAGAAAACTAAGAATATATAATGTTATTTTTTCGAATGAATTCATAAAAAATCCCCCTTTGTTGAAGTTTATATAACTACGAAAGTAAAAAGGTGAATGGGCCCATAAGAAGATAAACAACACTTCATCTGTTTTTCTAATCATATGATAAAAAGGAAAAGATTACACTTCAAATGAGAATATTCTAATTATTTCGACTCTGAATATTTCCAAGCTTGTCCGTATAAGCTAAAATAAGGTATATAGTATTTTGATGAATGTGTTAAAAGAAGATAATACGTTAGGGTGATATAAAATGTGGCGGAAGCTTACGATTATTGTAGTGTTACTTTGTTTAGCGGGATATGCAGCTTATGAACAGTTTGGTAATAAAGAGCAGGCGGTAAAAGTGAAGCAAGAAAAAAGTGAAGCTGCGATGAAAGAGATTATCGCAAGGAATGGTATTGAAATAGGGAAGAGTGCGCCAGACTTCGAATTAACGAAGTTAGATGGAACGAATGTAAAGCTATCAGATTTAAAAGGAAAGAAAGTGATTTTAAACTTTTGGGCAACGTGGTGTGGACCTTGCCAACAAGAAATGCCGGATATGGAGGCTTTCTATAAAGAACATAAAGAAAACGTAGAAATTTTAGCAATCAACTATACGCCTTCAGAAAAAGGTGGGGGGGCAGAAAAGGTAAGCAATTTTGCTAAAGAAAAAGGAATTACTTTTCCTATTTTATTGGACAAGAACATTGATGTGACAACAGCGTATAAAGTAATTACGATTCCAACTTCGTATTTTATAGATACAAAAGGTATCATTCAAGATAAGTTTATTGGGCCGATGACGCAAAAAGAGATGGAGAAAAGGGTTGCTAAATTAAAATAATGGTGAAAAGGTAGAGGTGGAGAGTTCCCATTTCTGCCTTTTCTTTTTCAAGTAGTAATAACTTCATGATATGATGTAAGAAATATAATCGTTTAGAGATAAAGGAGTGTATGGAGTGGGGAATGTATCCTTACCGTTAGATTATGTTGTAATTGATTTTGAAACAACAGGATTTAACCCTTATAATGATAAAATTATTCAAGTTGCAGCGGTGAAATATCGTAATCATGAACTCGTAGATCAATTTGTTTCATACGTGAATCCAGAGCGGCCAATTCCGGACCGAATAACGAGTTTAACCGGTATTACCAATTATCGTGTTTCAGATGCACCGACGATTGAAGAGGTATTACCTTTATTTTTAGCATTTTTACATACAAATGTTATTGTGGCCCATAATGCTTCTTTTGATATGCGCTTTTTGAAAAGTAATGTAAATATGCTTGGGTTGCCTGAACCTAAAAATAAAGTAATTGATACTGTATTTTTAGCGAAGAAATACATGAAGCATGCGCCTAATCATAAACTTGAAACGTTAAAGCGAATGCTTGGAATTCGTTTAAGCTCTCATAATGCATTTGACGATTGCATTACGTGTGCTGCTGTTTATCAAAAGTGTGCAGCTATTGAAGAAGAAGGGAAACGAAAAGTAAATAAGGTTATGCTTGATGAAACTGCGGTATATGAAGCGGTGAAAGAAATACTTGCATGTAATAAACGTAATGTAGAATGGCTACGTTGTATGAACGTAGGAAGTTATTTAGATATAAAAGCTTTTTATCCAGTTATGAGAGTAAAGGTAAAAGGGCGAAAGAAATATGTATTAACAGAGATATTAGAAGAAGATGTGAAAGAAATATGTACAAGCTTAAAATGTGAACCAGCGTTAAAAAGTGAAGTTGGTAATACGAGAATTATGCTTAATAGCTTAGAGGATGTTATGAGATTAGAAAGTTATATTTTAGAGCAGTATGATTTTGTATTACAGGCGCTTCATGATTATAAAGAAAATGAAATGAATGCAGATGAAAAGTTGAAAGAGTATTTAAATATTATGGTATAAAAAACTCCGTGTGCAATATATTGTACACGGAGTTTTTTTAGGAGTACTAAAACATAAAATTTTCTTACAAATCTGATTAAAGAGTTTTTCGTTTGCTCATACTATGTAATAAGAAAGCGAAGGAGAGAGGGTGAACAACATGAGAAGAAGTCGCCGTAAATCGTTTGAAGAACTTGTAAATGAAAATAAACAACAATTATTAAGCGATCGTGATGCAATTGATCGCATTGAAGAGCGCATTGAAAAACGTTATGAAATGAAACTTTTTAAGCAAGCTGAATAATTCTTAACACTAGTACGATACTAGTGTTAAGGAGGCGATAGTAATGGGTAATCCGAAAAAAAATTCAAAAGACTTTGCACCAAATCATATTGGAACACAATCGAAAAAAGCTGGTGGAAATAAAGGAAAGCAAATGCAAGATCAAACAGGTAAACAACCGATTGTTGATAATGGTTAAAGAAAAGGAGAATATTACATTCTCCTTTTTTATGTATAAATTTGAGGAAAGATAGGTAATTTAAGATGGTGTGTATATACAATATTAGGAGGGAAGTACATGCCAAATCCAGATAATCGAAGTGACAACGCTGAAAAGTTACAAGAAATGGTGCAAAATACAGTTGATAACTTTAATGAAGCAAAAGAAACAGCGGAACTTTCTAATGAAAAAGATCGTGCTGCTATTGAAGCAAAAAATCAAAGACGTTTAGAAAGTATTGACTCATTAAAAAGTGAAATCAAAGATGAATCTTAACAAAATGTACAAAAAGGGCTGACTTTTGTCAGCCCTTTTTCGTAATCGTAAAATTTTCAACGAGTAAACGCCAATTTTGTGGGAATGGTAAACCGATTTTCCAGTAACTAATACCACCTATACCTTGTTCTTTCATTAAATTGAATTTACTTTGAACAGACCGTGAATCTTCAAACCAAACTTCGTGTTGCACGCCGTTTTCATCAAAATAATTAAAATGAGGAGCTTGGGCTGTGAAATCATAACGAATAGGGACATTATATTTACGAGCTAGTGCAACAGCTGCGACAGAGCTAATTGCTTTTGCGAGTGGATTTCCTTGTTTAAATGGAAGCTTCCAATCAAACCCGTATAAATTTTGCCCCATCATAATTTTTTGGGGAGGCATTTGAGATTTTGCATATTGAAGTACTTCTTTCACCGGACCGATAGGAGAAATTGCCATCGGTGGCCCGCCCTGCCATCCCCAGTCATATGTCATAATGACGACGAAATCAACAATTTGCCCTTGCGCTTTATAATCGTGAGCTTCGAAAAATTTTCCCTTTTGATTTGAACTTGTTTTCGGTACGAGAGTTGTGCTCAATGTGTACCCGCTAGGTAAGCGTGTTTTTACATTTCGTAAAAAACGATTATACGCTTCGCGGTCTTCAGGTGCTACACTCTCGAAATCGAAATGAATGTCTCGCATGCCATATTTCTCAGCTGTTTGCAAAATGTTTGTAATAAATTTGTTTTGAATCGTTGCGTCGCGTAAAATAACCGATGTTAGATCGGCACTGAAATTACCATTTTCAATATTTGTAATAACGAGCATAGGGATTGTTTTACCCTGCGTTGCAATATTAGCGATTTTAGCTGTTTCAGTAGGTTCTTTTAATGTGCCATCTCTTTTTGCCTCAAAACTAAAATAAGCTAAGTATGTTAAAAATGGATTGATGGCACGTGTAGCATTAACTAAACTCTCTTTAATCGGTATAGTGGAAGGTTGTAAATAAGCGATGGATTCTACAGCTCGTTTTGTACCTTTTGGTACGTATAATTGTTGTCCGACATGGAGAATAGATTTTAAAGATAAATTATTCACTTTAGCTAAACTAGCGAGGGGGACATTATATGTTTGAGAAATTCGATATAGGCTGTCACCAGGCTGTACATAATAATTATTCCCTTTCGTATTAACGATAAGTGCCTGACCAACCACGAGCGTTTCAGCTGGATTTAATCCATTGTCTTTTACTATTTCGTCAGGTGTTGATCCATATTTTGATGCCAAGCTATATACGCTATCACCACTACGAACAGTTACAATTTGAATCATATGCTGGCTCCTTTCAGTAAAAGATTCACTGTTTTTATTTTATTTTTGATTCCGCTGTATTATGATTAAATGTATGCAAGGTAGCAGAAGTGAAAGAAGGGAAGAAACAGTTAGTGTATATCTACAAAAATATATAATTAGTGATAAAATATTTGTAGATGAAAAATTGTCGCCGGAGTAAAGTAGTTTCATGGGATGAAAAATATGAAAGTATATTCAATTGGTGATTTTGCAAAAAAAGGCAGGTAGGATAGAACAAACTAGTTGCCATCTTCAAGGGAAAATAAGCTAAGAAGAGGGTTAAGGGGTTGCTGGAAAATGATGCTTGCGAAGAAAGTGAGAATCAAGCCGAATAAAGAACAAGAATTGCAACTTTGGAAATCTGTTGGTACGGCAAGATGGGCTTATAATTGGACACTGGCGAAGCAAGAAGAGAATTACAAGAATGGCGGGAAGTTCATATCAGACGTTTTTTTACGGAAAGAATTAACTGTATTAAAGCAGACTGAAGAATATGCTTGGTTGTACGATGTTTCAAATAATATAGCCAAACAAGCGATTAAAGATGCTTGTGAAGCATATAAGCGATTTTTCAAGGGACTGGCTGATAAACCACGATTCAAAAGCAGAAGGAAAGCAAAACTCTCTTTTTACAATGATAATGTCAAGTTAAAAGTAAAAGAAAAACAAGTTTTGATTGAGAAAGTTGGTTGGGTAAAAACATCCGAAAAGTTACCTGTAGGGGTTAAGTACTCTAATCCACGCGTTAGCTTTGACGGTAAGTATTGGTATTTGTCTGTCGGTATTGAACAGGAGTTTACAAAAGAGAAGTTAACGGCTGTTTCGTTAGGAATAGATATTGGAATCAAAGAATTAGCATATTGTTCTGATGGGCAGAGGAAGAACAATATCAACAAAACAAAAATGGTAAGACAGGTAGAGAAACGCCTTCGTAGGTTGCAACGTCAAGTTTCTCGTAAATATGAAATGAATAAGGAGGGAAACCGTTTTGTCAAAACAAGCAACATTATAAAAATCGAGAAAGAGATACGACAACTACATAGAAGGTTATCAAATATCAGAAAGAATCATCTTCATCAATCCACGAGCGAAATTGTGAAAACCAAGCCATTTCGCATTGTGATGGAGACGTTGCATATGAAAGGTCTGATGAAGAATAGATACCTAGCTAAAGCGATTGCGAAGCAGTGTTTATATGAGTTCAAAAGACAAATTCAATACAAGTGTGAAAAATATGGTATTGAATTTGTAGAAGCTGATACATGGTATCCTTCTTCAAAAATGTGTTCCAGTTGTGGAAGCATTAACAAAGAACTAAAACTTTCTGATCGTGTATACAAATGCGCTTGTGGTCACGAAATGGATAGGGATTTAAATGCGGCTATCAATTTGTCACGGTATGAATTAGCCAGTTAACATCTAAAAAAGTTACGGCTAATATGTAGGATTCGTTGTATCCGAATTTACGCCCTCGGAGTGTTACATCAAACGAAAGTAGCTTCTGTGAAATCGGACACGTAGAACAGGGAAATAAACAAAATTTATAGATTTTTATAAGTTTATGGCAACGGCGAATATACATATGTTTGTAGCAGAACATGAAGTTGAAATCCGTTATGCGGAAACAGATCAAATGGGTGTTGTTTACCATTCAAACTACTTAGTGTGGCTTGAGTTAGGTCGCACGAAACTTATACAAGATTTAGGTTTTTCATATGTTGAAATGGAGAAAGAAGGAATTATTTCTCCTGTGTTAGATTTACAAATTTCATACCGTAAAGCGATGCGTTACGGAGAAAAAGCAATCGTAAAAACATGGGTAGATACTGTGAGCCCACTTCGCGTTGTATATGGATATGAAATATATAATGGTGATGGTGAACTTTGTATTACTGCAAGTACGACGAATATTTGTGCGAAAAAAGAAGGGTTCCGCCCTGTATCATTTAAAAAGTTATATCCTGAGTGGTATGCGAAATATGAGGAAATTAAGAAAAAATAAAA
Source organism: Bacillus cereus group sp. BfR-BA-01311 (assembly GCF_022664295.1). Lineage (NCBI taxonomy): Bacteria > Bacillati > Bacillota > Bacilli > Caryophanales > Bacillaceae > Bacillus > Bacillus cereus group sp. BfR-BA-01311. The sequence goes on along the minus strand of NZ_JAKUHC010000002.1, from coordinate 534,063 downwards.
AAGCGTGGCAGAAGCCACGTTTTTTTATTTTTCATAATTAAATTGTGGGAAGTCGTCACCTTCGTTAAGTGTAACAGATAAATTATGTCCATCGAAGAACCATTCATCATCGCCTTCAATAAAGAAGTTAATACCTTCTTCTTGAATTTGAACAGCAGGATGTGCAGGGTCATCTTTACGAATACCTAAAGAAAGTCCTTTTTGCACAGTACTGCAACCACCGTATTGTACGAAAAAGCGTAGTGTTTCATTTGATTGTAAGTTTAATTCATTTTTATACCATTGTGCTGCTTCTTTTGTTACGGAAAGATTCATGTATAGTTCCTCCAAATTATGTTGCTTTTTCTTTAGTATAAAAAATAACGCAAAAAGACGCTATTAATATGCTTCACGTTTTCTTTTTGCGTTATGTGGGTTACGATCTTATTTTTGCTTTTTTGAAAAGTTTGCTTTTGGTTCAGTTTTATTTATAATTCGTCCGATATTTGCACGGTGTTTATAAATAACCATACCTGCTAATAAACACATCGCAATAATGAAGATTTTATCCCCGCTAACAATGGATGCAATAACAGCAACAACTGCTGTTACCATAGAAGAAAGTGATACGTATCTTGTTGTAAATAAAAGGGTGAAAAATACAACAGCCAATATTGCAAAAACAACTGGTGAATAGCATAATAGCACCCCAGCAGAAGTTGCAACTGCTTTACCACCGCGGAATTTCGCGAAGATTGGATAGACATGTCCAAGAACAGCCGCTAACCCGAACCATAGTGGATGAATATCTAATCCGAAAATCATTGGTAGACTTGTTGCTAATGTCCCTTTTAAAATGTCAGCAATTGTAACGGTAAAACCTGCTTTTTTCCCTAATGTGCGGAATGTGTTTGTTCCGCCTAGATTACCGCTCCCGTGCTCACGAATATCGATTCCGTAGCCGATTTTTCCAACAACTAGTGCAAATGGAATCGAGCCAAGTAAGTAGGCAACGATAAATAAAAGATATGTAGTAACCATAAGTTCAGTCTCCTTTATTCAAATGTGTTGATAAAGGGTAAAAAGAGTTTTTCCCGTATATTGTACCATATATTTGTAAAGAGCACATTTCTTTTTTGTAAATGAAAAATTCATTATTTCGTGAAAAAAATTTCACAGTAATGTTACATTTCTCACAGAAACAGTAAGACTATATGTAGTAACATTTTAATCAAAAGATAACAACATATTGGTGGAGGGTTATAAATGTTACAAAATAATACACGTGGAGAAGAAGAATTAATGAAAGTGTTTGAGACAATAGTCCACGGCAATGAACAAGATTTGATGCAAGAAAATGCAAATGTAGACGGCCGCTCTCCAATGGGCGTAATGGGAACGTTCGCATCTGAGAGTGCAAAATATTATGCTGTTGAGAATTTATTGTCAGATCAAGTGAAAAAAGCGATAAATGAAAATATATTATATCCACATGATTTAGATTTTTATGCAACAGGAACGACGACTTGTTCACAAATTCCGTTAGCGCAAATGCTTGCTAACGGTTTTCATACTGGACATGGACATATGAGACAACCGCAAGACATTAAAAGTGCATTGGCTCTTTCGTCTATTATTTTTCAAGCGAATCAAAATATGCAGCATGGTGGTCAATCGTTTGCACTCTTTGATATTGATTTAGCACCTTATGTACGAAAAACAATTGAGAGACATAAAAAACGATTACAATCATATCCGCTTACGAAAGAACAAATAGAAGAATTTGCATGGAAAGAAACGGAAAATGATACGTATCAAGCGTGTGAGGCTTTCGTTCATAATTCGAATAGTATGCATAGTAGGGGCGGAGGACAAGTACCGTTTATTTCTATTAATTATGGAACAGATACATCAAAAGAAGGAAGAATGTTAATTAAACAACTTTTAAAAGCGACACAAGCTGGACTTGGTAAAGGAGAGACACCGATTTTTCCGATTCAAATTTTCAAGATGAAAAAAGGTGTGAATTTTGAAGAAAGTGATCCGAACTACGATTTATTTGAATTAGCATTAGAGACAACCGCAGAGCGATTATTCCCTAACTTTTCATTTTTAGATGCTCCGTTTAATGCAGTGCATTATGATGGAAGACCAGAAAGTGAAGTATGTTACATGGGATGTCGTACCCGTGTTATGTCTAATATACATGGAGAAGAAACAGCGATTGGTAGAGGGAATTTATCATTTACGTCTATTAATTTAGTGAAATTAGCGTTAATTAGTGGTTCAAAAGAAGCGTTTTTTGAAGCGCTAAACTATTATTTAGATTTAGGAATTAAGCAGCTATTAGAAAGATATGCGTATCAATGTACGAAGCGAGCAAGAGATTTTCAGTTTTTATATTCACAAGGTGTATGGCGTGGTGGAGAAACGTTGCAGCCTGAAGACTCCGTAGCCTCGATTTTAAAACAAGGGACGTTAAGTATTGGTTTTATCGGTCTTGCGGAATGTTTAGTATCTTTAACAGGAAAGCATCATGGGGAAGATGAAGAATCATGGAAACTTGGGTATGAAATTATTTCCTTTATGAGAGATAGAATGGATAAAGCGACAGAAGAACATCAACTGAATTTCTCAGTAATTGCAACTCCAGCAGAAGGATTATCAGGGAAGTTTGTGAAAAAAGATAGAGAAGAATTTGGCGTGATTGGCGGCATAACGAACCATAATTACTATACGAATTCATTCCATATTCCAGTTTATTATAACATTCAAGCGATAAATAAAATCCGTTTAGAAGGCCCGTTCCATGCTCTCTGTAATGGAGGACACATTACTTATATTGAACTAGACGGAGCAGCAATGCATAACAAAAAGGCATTAAAACAAATTGTACAAGCCATGGCAGAACATGGCGTTGGATACGGTTCAATTAATCATCCTGTTGACCGTTGTAAGTGCTGTAGTTATCACGGGGTTATTGGGAATGAATGTCCAAGTTGCGGGAATGAAGATGAGGCTAATATAGAAAGAATTCGCCGTATAACAGGCTATCTTGTAGGAGATATGTCAAAGTGGAATAGTGCGAAACGTAGTGAAGAGATAGATCGGGTGAAACATAAATGAAAGTGATGAATATTATTCATGATAGTGTAGTAGATGGAGAAGGATTGCGGACAGTCGTGTTTTTTGCGGGCTGTCCGCATCGTTGCGTTGGTTGCCATAATCCGAAATCGTGGAATATTTGCAACGGAACGGAAATGACAGTAGAAGAAATTGTGAAAGAGATTGCAAGTAATCCATTAACTGATGTAACATTTTCAGGTGGAGATCCATTTTTTCAAGCTGCTGAAGTGAAAAAGGTAGCAAAAATCGTGAAAGATTTGAAAAAAAACCTATGGATGTATACAGGTTATACGTTAGAAGAGATACAGAGTTCTCAAAATAATGATATGATAGAGTTGTTACATTATGGGGATGTTTTAGTCGATGGAAGGTTTGAAATTGAGGAAAAAGATTTAACACTTCCATTTCGCGGAAGCTCCAATCAACGTATTATTCGATTGAAAGAGTAAAAAGGCGGGATAGATTATATGAACAAAACGGTATTGCTTGTTGAAGATGAAAGAAGATTACGTGAAATTGTTAGTGATTATTTTCGTAATGAAGGCTTTGAAGTAATCGAAGCAGAAGATGGAAAAAAAGCGCTAGAGTTATTTGCAGAGCATGAAATTGATTTAATTATGTTAGATATTATGTTACCGGAAATAGATGGATGGTCTGTTTGTAGAAGAATTAGAAAAGAATCAGCAGTACCAATTATTATGTTGACAGCACGTTCGGATGAGGATGATACATTGCTAGGTTTCGAATTAGGTGCAGACGAGTATGTAACGAAACCATTTAGCCCGAAAGTATTAGTAGCTCGTGCAAAGACGTTATTGAAACGTGCGGATGGTGCGGTAGGAGTAGCGGAAGAAAATGCTATGTCTTTAGCTGGAATAGAAGTGAATCGTCTATCTAGAACTGTTTTAGTAGATGGAGAAGAAATTATATTGACACATAAAGAATTTGAACTTCTTGTGTATTTAATGGAGAACAAAGGAATTGTGTTATCACGTCAACATTTATTAGACCAGTTATGGGGATATGACTATTACGGTGATGACCGAACGGTTGATACCCATATTAAAAAACTTCGAAATAAGCTAGGAGATAAAGCGAAGCATATCGGTACTGTTATTCGAGTTGGTTATAAATTTGAAGAATAATCTAGAACGATTTGTGTAATTTAGCCTAGGGAAATGGTGATTTTATACTCTCTTTTGAAGGTAAAATGTACAAAAAATACTTTTTTTGTCTACAATGTTAGATAAGTGTATTTTTTTAATTGGATTTCACGATGAGTTCACAAGAAGGACACAAAACGTGACTATACTGAAAATACGAATTCACCAGAGAGGGGAAATAAAACATGGGATATTACGACGGACCAAATTTAAATGAAGAGCATAGTGAAACGAGAGAAGTGAGAAAATCAGGTAGTAAAAAAGGCTATTTCTTCACAGGTTTAGTGGGAGCTGTAGTCGGAGCGGTTTCGATTAGTTTTGCAGCACCATATATGCCATGGGCTCAAAATAATGGAGCGCCAGTATCATCATTTAGTTCGGATTCAAAAGTAGAAGGTACTGTAGTTCCTGTTGTAAATAAAGCGAAAAATGAAACTGATTTACCTGGTATGATTGAAGGGGCGAAAGATGTTGTTGTAGGTGTTATTAATATGCAACAAAGTGTTGATCCATTTGCAATGCAACCGACAGGTCAAGAACAACAAGCCGGTTCAGGATCAGGTGTTATTTATAAAAAAGCAGGAAATAAAGCATATATTGTAACAAACAACCACGTAGTAGATGGAGCAAATAAACTTGCTGTGAAGCTGAGCGACGGAAAGCAAGTTGATGCGAAATTAGTTGGTAAGGACCCTTGGTTAGACTTAGCGGTTGTTGAAATTGATGGATCTAATGTAAATAAAGTTGCCACTTTAGGTGATTCAAGTAAACTTCGTGCGGGTGAAAAAGCCATTGCAATCGGTAATCCACTTGGATTTGATGGAAGTGTAACGGAAGGTATAATCAGTAGTAAAGAACGTGAAATTCCGGTTGATATTGATGGGGATAAACGACCAGATTGGCAAGCACAAGTTATTCAAACGGATGCAGCGATTAATCCAGGTAATAGTGGTGGTGCATTATTTAACCAAAATGGTGAAATAATTGGGATTAATTCAAGTAAAATTGCACAACAAGAAGTTGAAGGAATTGGATTTGCTATTCCAATTAACATCGCAAAACCAGTTATTGAATCTCTTGAAAAAGATGGAGTAGTAAAACGTCCAGCTCTTGGAGTAGGTGTTGTTTCACTAGAAGATGTGCAAGCTTATGCAGTCAATCAATTGAAAGTACCGAAAGAAGTAACAAACGGCGTTGTATTAGGTAAAATTTACCCAATATCACCAGCTGAAAAAGCTGGTTTAGAGCAATATGATATTGTAGTAGCATTAGATAATCAAAAAGTAGAGAATGCTCTTCAATTCCGTAAATATTTATATGAAAAGAAAAAAGTAGGCGAGAAAGTAGAAGTTACATTCTACCGTAACGGTCAAAAAATGACGAAATCGGCTACTTTAGCAGATAATTCAGCTACAAAGAATCAATAATCGAAATAAAAGAAAGTCTCTTTCATATTGAAAGAGACTTTCTTTATCGGCTATACTAAAGGAATAGGAGGGATTAATTATGACAATTGAAAACCCAACTCGTACGGAAATTGGTGAAGTGTTAAAGAAAAGCAAAACAATTGCGGTTGTTGGATTATCAGATAAGCCAGAACGTACATCGTATATGGTTTCAAAAGCAATGCAAGATGCTGGATACCGCATTATTCCAGTTAATCCAACAGTAGATGAGGTGCTCGGAGAAAAGGCAGTTTCTTCACTAAAGGATATTAAGGAACACGTTGACATTGTAAATGTATTTCGTCGCTCAGAGTTTTTAATGGATGTTGCAAAAGAATTTGTAGAGATTGATGCAGATGTTTTTTGGGCACAATTAGGAGTACAAGATGAGGATACATATAAACTTTTAAAAGAAAAAGACTATACTGTAATAATGGATCGTTGTATTAAAGTAGAACATGCGATGACAAAATAGTATAGATTTAAAGGTAGAAAGATTGATTCAGCCCTCATTATAGATAAGTAGGGCCGATGAACGAGGTGTTCATCATGAGATTTTTTAAAGGCTGTTTTTGGGGATTGTTACTTGTAATCCCGTTTTGGATCTTGATCATTTGGATCATAATAAAGGTTTGGAATGTGTAATCTTGGAATACATATCCATTTCTCGTTGACAAACGATTATTTTTCTGAAATAGTAGCCTAGAGGAATCCTTGTGAGAAAACAAGGATTTTTCTATTGAAAATGGTATATAAAAGAGATAAGATAACTTGCCAAAACGATAGTCGAGGCGTTATTCTATAATAGAAACATATGTTCTGATTTTGGATTAGGAAAGGGGCAAGGAGTTTGGCGAAGCATCAGTTCCAATATAATGAAGATGCGATTCAAGTGTTAGAAGGACTTGAAGCCGTTCGAAAACGCCCGGGTATGTATATCGGGAGCACGGACAGCCGTGGATTGCATCATTTAGTATATGAAATAGTAGATAACTCCGTTGACGAAGCGTTAGCGGGATTTGGCGACGAAATTTCAGTCGTAATACATAAAGATAATAGTATTAGCGTTATAGATAAAGGGCGAGGAATGCCTACGGGAATGCATAAACTTGGGAAACCTACACCTGAAGTTATTTTAACTGTACTTCATGCCGGTGGTAAGTTTGGTCAAGGTGGTTACAAAACGAGTGGTGGTTTACACGGTGTTGGGGCATCAGTTGTAAACGCCTTGTCTGAATGGTTAGTCGTAACGATTAAGCGTGACGGAAATATTTATGAACAACGCTTTGAAAATGGTGGTATTCCTGTAACGACGCTTGAGAAAATCGGAAAGACGAAAGAATCTGGTACAACAATGCATTTCAAACCAGATACAACGATCTTCAGCACTACAAATTATAACTATGAAACATTATGTGAGAGATTACGCGAATCTGCATTCTTATTAAAAGGGATGAAAATCTCAATAAAAGATGAACGAAATGATTTAGAAGATGTCTTTCATTATGAAACAGGAATTGAAGCTTTCGTTTCCTATTTAAACGAAGAAAAAGATTCAATTCACCCAGTTGTATATTTCACTGGTGAACAAAATGGGATTGAAGCAGAACTAGCATTTCAATTTAACGATGGCTACTCAGAAAATATTCTTTCGTTTGTAAATAATGTACGTACAAAAGATGGTGGAACACATGAAGCTGGATTTAAAACAGCGATGACGCGTGTGTTTAACGAGTATGCTCGTAAAGTAGCACTATTAAAAGAAAAAGATAAAAACTTAGAAGGTACAGATATTCGTGAAGGTGTAGCGGCTATCGTTTCGGTACGTGTACCAGAAGAAGTGCTTCAGTTTGAAGGGCAAACGAAGGGGAAACTAGGTACAAGTGAAGCGCGTTCTTCAATTGATGCCATTGTATCTGAGCATTTAGCATACTTTTTAGAAGAAAATCCTGATGTAGCTACACTTCTTGTGAGAAAAGCAATTAAAGCAGCACAAGCCCGTGAAGCAGCCCGTAAAGCAAGAGAGGAAGCGCGTAGTGGTAAGAAAAAGAAAAAATCAGAAGGTACGTTAAGCGGGAAATTAACACCTGCACAATCACGTAACCCGCAAAAAAATGAACTATACCTAGTAGAGGGTGACTCTGCCGGTGGTTCTGCGAAACAAGGACGAGACAGACGTTTCCAGGCCGTATTACCGTTACGTGGTAAAGTAATTAATACAGAAAAAGCAAAGCTTGCTGATATCTTTAAAAATGAAGAGATTAATACAATCATTTATGCGATTGGCGGCGGTGTAGGAAATGAATTTGATGTTGAAGATATTAACTACGATAAAGTTGTAATTATGACCGATGCCGATACCGATGGGGCTCATATTCAAGTATTGTTATTAACGTTCTTCTACAGATATATGAAGCCACTTATCGAAGCTGGTAAAGTATTTATCGCACTTCCTCCTTTATACAAAGTAAGTAAAGGAAAAGGTAAGAGTGAGGTAATTGAATACGCTTGGTCAGATGAGGAATTAGACGGTGTAACGAAAAAAGTTGGAAAAGGCTATATGTTACAACGTTATAAAGGACTTGGTGAAATGAATGCGGATCAATTATGGGAAACAACAATGAATCCTGAAACGCGTACATTAATTCGCGTAAAAATTGATGATGCAGCTAGGGCAGAGCGCCGCGTTACAACGTTAATGGGCGATAAAGTAGAACCGCGCCGTAAATGGATTGAACGTAATGTACAGTTTGGTATGCAAGAAGAAGGAAATATTTTAGAAAATGAAATGATTATGGAGACGGAGGTGGAATAACATGCAAGCAGAGAAGTTTCATGACCTCCCGCTTGAAGACGTGTTAGGTGATCGCTTTGCACGTTATAGTAAATATATTATTCAAGATCGTGCACTTCCAGATGCACGTGATGGCTTAAAGCCAGTACAAAGACGTATTTTATATTCTATGTATGTAGAAGGTAATGTACATGATAAAGCGTTTCGTAAATCAGCTAAAACAGTAGGTAATGTTATCGGTAATTATCATCCACATGGAGATTCCTCTGTATATGAAGCAATGGTACGCTTAAGCCAAACTTGGAAAGTACGTAATGTTTTAGTTGAAATGCATGGTAATAACGGTAGTGTTGATGGGGACCCAGCGGCAGCGATGCGTTATACGGAAGCTCGTTTATCACCAATCGCCTCTGAATTATTACGTGATCTTGATAAAGAAACAGTTGAATTCGTGTCAAACTTTGATGATACGAGTGAAGAACCGGTTGTATTACCAGCAGCGTTCCCGAATTTATTAGTGAACGGATCTACAGGGATTTCCGCTGGTTATGCAACAGAAATTCCTCCGCATCATCTTGGAGAAGTTATTGATGCTACAATGATGCGTATTGATAAGCCAAATAGTACTGTTGATGATTTATTAACAGTTATGAAAGGACCAGATTTCCCAACAGGCGGTATTATTCAGGGGATTGATGGTATTAAAAAGGCGTATGAAACAGGCAAAGGTAAAATTATTATTCGCGGAAAAGCAGAAGTTGAAACAGTGCGCGGTGGGAAACAACAAATTGTAATCACTGAAATTCCTTACGAAGTGAATAAGGCAAACCTTGTAAAGAAAATGGATGAATTACGTCTAGATAAAAAGTTAGATGGTATTGCTGAAGTGCGTGATGAGACAGATCGTACTGGTTTACGAATTGTTGTTGAATTAAAGAAAGAAGCAAACGCCGAAGGTATTTTAAATTATTTATATAAAAATACAGATTTGCAAATTCCATATAACTTTAATATGGTAGCGATCAATAATCGTCGTCCAACACTTATGACATTACCGAAAATTTTAGATGCTTATATTGGACATCAAAAAGAGGTTATTACGAGACGTTCGCAATATGAATTAAGAAAAGCAGAAAATCGTCAACATATTGTAGAAGGTTTAAAGAAAGCATTATCGATTTTAGACCAAGTAATTGAGACAATTCGAGCTTCAAAAGATAAACGTAACGCGAAAGATAATTTAAGTGCAAAATTTGGCTTTACAGAAGCACAGGCAGAAGCAATTGTTTCCTTGCAATTATATCGCTTAACGAATACAGACATTACGGCGTTACAAGAAGAAGCAGATGAGCTTAATAAGAAAATTATTGAGCTACAGGCAATTTTACAAAGTGAAAAAAGATTGCTTCAAGTAATTAAAACTGATTTAAAGAGAGTTAAGAAAACGTATAGTGATGATCGACGCGCTATTATTGAAGATCAAATCGAGGAAATTAAAATCGATGTAGAAGTGATGATCCCACAAGAAGATGTCATCGTTACTGTAACGAAAGAAGGATATGTGAAACGTACTGGATGGCGCTCACATAATGCCTCAAACGGCAAAGACTTCGGTATGAAAGAGGGTGACATCTTACTTGAACGATTCGATACGAATACGACAGAGACAGTCCTCTTATTTACGAATAAAGGAAACTATATATATCTGCCAGTATACGAAATGCCAGATATTCGTTGGAAAGATTTAGGTCAGCACGTTGCTAATATCGTTTCACTCGACCGGGATGAAACAATCATTTGGGCAACGGTTGTACCGAACTTTGAGGAAGAAAAACGATTTATCGTATTTGTAACAAGAAATGGTATGATAAAGAAAACAGAATTAAATCAATATAAAGTTCAGCGTTATTCAAGAGCATTCGTTGCTGTAAACTTGAAAAAAGATGATGAAGTTGTCGATATATTTGCGACAGATGGAACGAGTGATATCGTTCTTGCTACACACGGTGCATATGCACTTATTTTCCATGAAGAGGAAGTAAGTCCAGTCGGTGTAAGAGCTGCTGGAGTGAAAGCAATTAATTTAAAAGAAGATGACTATGTCGCTTCTGGTAAACCGTTAAATGGTGACAAAGATCAACTTATTCTTGTAACACAGCGCGGTGCTGTAAAACGCCTAAAAGCATCAGAAATTGAGAAATCAACGAGGGCGAAGCGAGGTCTTGTTATTTTCAAAGAATTAAAACGTAATCCGTACCGCATTGTCGGTATTGAAATCGTTCGGGACGATGAATTAGTTTACATGAAGACAGAGAAAAACATTGTAGAAGAAATTGATCCGAAAGCGTATCGAAATAAAGACCGGTATAGTAATGGTAGCCTTGTGCTAGATGTTAATGATACTGGTGAAGTAGTAGAAACGTGGACGAAGAAAAGACCAGAATAAAGAGGGCATCTTGCTATGAATAGTAGCAAGATGCTTTTTTCTAGGCAATTTATTATGTAAATAATAATAATCTTGTTATAATAACTAAATGAAATCGTTCTCATAAAGTGAAACTTTAATCAATGGGGAGTTTCTTCATCCTCACTGATTATTAGTTGAACCAATCGGGCTTTAACAAGCAGTTGATTCCTCACCTAATGCCTTAGCTTTCACTGAATTTTGAGTTAGGAATCTTACTGCCCGTTAAAGCGGGACAAATGGAGGGGCAACATGAAAAAAATAGGTGTAGGGATTGTAGGATTTGGTTTTTCTAGTACGACATTTCATATCCCACTATTACAAACAATAGAAGAATATGATATTCGTGCTGTATTATCCTCAAAAGAAGAGGTAGTAAAAGAAACATTACCAAACGCTAATGTTGTTAGTACAATTGATGAATTGGTGAAGCGAGCTGATGTTGACTTAGTTGTTATTACATCACCTAATACAACTCATTTTCCATATGTAAAAGAAGCAATTTTAAAAGGTAAGCATGTTGTTGTAGAAAAACCATTTGTTGTCTCAATTGAAGAAGGGGAAGAGCTTATTTCATTAGCAGAGCAGCATAATGTAATGTTAAGCGTATATCATAATCGTCGTTTTGATAATGATTTCTTAACAATTAAGAAATTGTTAGGAGAAAACAGAGTAGGGAATGTATACGCATATGAATCGAATTTTGATCGTTTCCGTCCACATGTACGTGATCGATGGAGAGAAAAAAATCTACCAGGCTCCGGTATATTATACGATTTAGGATCGCATTTAATTGACCAAGCGTTATCAATATTCGGGAAACCAGATGCGATAAGTGCAGATGTAATAAAACAACGACCAGGTGCAGAGGTGGATGATTATTTCCACATAGTACTTCATTACGGAGTTAAACGTGTCATTTTACGTAGTAGCAGTTATGTGAAAAAAGCTGGACCACATTTTATAGTGCATGGAGAGAAAGGTTCTATCGTGAAGTACGGTATGGATTCGCAGGAAGAGCAATTAAAAAATGGAATGAAGCCAGGTGATAACGGTTATGGAGTAGACGATGAAGAGAATTTTGCTACTTTAGAAACAGAAGAAAGCTTAGAGCGTATTCCAACAGAAGTCGGTTGTTATGACAATTATTATAAAGGTGTACGAGATAGTATATTAAATGGTGAGGAACTACCTGTAACAGCAAAAGAAGGTTTAGATGTTATTAAACTGATTCAATTAGCGATTGAAAGCAGTGAAAAGGGTAGAGTCATTTCTATAAAATAAAAAGACACGAATTTCGTGTCTTTTTTATTAGGAATATGTGAATATGATTAATTAATTAGTTTAGTCGTTTATCATACATTAATTGGATTTGTATGCCATAAGGATCTTCAATAATACTATATGCTTCACTAAATATATTTTTTTCTAGCGGAGAGATTATTTTCACATGCTTATCGGAAATTAAATTATTATAAAACCGTTGTATTTCCTCTAAATTAGCGCTTTGAATGCAAAGTGACATGTTATTTCCAACGTTATAACGTTCATTATGCTTCATTGTATCTTCTGCTATCATTAGCTTTGTATTCCCAATTTGTAAAACAGAGTGAGCAATATGATCTTTATTTTCACTTGTAATTTTAAAAGAACTATCTCTTTTCGCCAGTTCTTCATACGTAACAATCATTAATTTTTTGGCTTCTAAATTACGTGTATAAAAGTTAATCGCCTCCTTTGCTTGCCCGTTCATTGAAAGAAAAATAGCTATCTCTAATGTCATAAATATATAACTCCTTTATTAGTTGATAATTATAATATAGATTAAAAAGGTTTCAATACATGATACCTTTTTGGGAGGGAAATATGAAAAAAACTGAACGAATAAATGACATGCTTATTTTCTTAAATAATAAAGGATATTTTAATTTAAAAGATTTAATGGCTAGATATGATATTTCTAAAAGTACTGCGTTGCGAGATATTCAATCATTGGAAGAAATAGGTGTACCCATATATTCTGAATTAGGTAGAAATGGAAGTTATAAAATTATAGAAAATAGTGTGTTATCGCCAATTTATTTTAGTGTGGATGAAATGTATGCGTTATACTTTTCAATTCTTACGCTAAATGGATACAAGACAAAACCATTTAATGTAGAAAGTATTGCGCTTGAAAATAAATTTAAACATGTATTACCTGATAATGTGAGTAAAAATATTTCAATTATGGAACGAACGCTTTCCTTTGAAGTAACAAATCATAGTAATTTTAGTCCGTTCTTAAAAGAAATTTTACAGGGAATTTTTGCTGAGCGAGTTTATCATTTAACATATTTAAAAAAAAGATGAGGAGCAAGCATTGGTTGCCCAATTTATTCGAGTAGAATCTAAATTTGGCCAGTGGTATGCTAAAATCTTTGATTTTGAGACAAATCATGTTCAAATAATTAGATGTGATAAAATTCTTTCTATTGTGGAAACGAGCAATATTAATCCGAAAAATCTTGAAGAATTATTAAGTTATCTTACTACCTTTCACAGAAAGTCTGATGCAATTGATTTTAGCGTCATTGTTAATCAAAAAGGAAAGGACATTTTTGATAAAGAGAATTATCCTTCCATGAGGATGCAAAAGGAAAATGAAAATTACATTATAACAGGCTATTTTAACAAGCAAGAATTTGATTTTATTTCAAGTTATTTTATGAATTTCGGTGAAACGATTATTTCAATTCAGCCTGTTATGCTAAAAGAGTTAATCTATAATAAGGTGTTATCTATAAAGCGGCATTTAACTTCTTTAAGATAAAGTTAGTTTTAGCTATTTATTTGATATGAAAAAGCCCTTGAGATTTAAATATCCAAAGGGCTTTTTGGTGATTGTATTTGTTTTTTAGAAACAATTATTTTTCTGGGACGGACAGTCCATAAAAGAACATCGTGACGATATCTTGTATATGTTTTTCCCGATTTCCTTCAAGAAGTTGTGCCCCAAAATCATCACCTAATTTAGTAAACATTTGAATGTAAAGTAACATCATTTCTTTAGTAAGGTGTGGATTAATTTCGTTTTTGCGCTGAGCTCGTTCTAATATTTCTAAATACCAGGGTAGGATTTTTTCATTTTGATAACTATAAATAAACTTACGGAGTTCTTCGTCCCTTTGCATCATTTGTAGTAACATATCAGGTTGAAATAATCCGCCAGTATTCATTTTTCTTACAATCATTTTTTGCATCATATCATGAAAAGGTAATTTTTCTTCTGCAAGCTCTTTATAATATTGAAATTCAGATATGATAAATTCTTGTATAAGCTCCCTAAATAACGCATCTTTACTTCCGAAATGATTATAAATTGTAACTTGAGAAACGTTTGCTTCTTTTGCGATATGTTCTATTTTCACTTCATTAAATCCACGTTCTGAAAATAATACGAATGCTGCTTCTTTAATGGCACGCTTTTTCTTTTCTTTTACTCTTTCAAAGCCGTTCAATGCAATCACCTCACTTAAAATATACAAGAAAAAATAATGGAAAACAATAATTTTGAAATATGGACTAATAAATATTTCAAAAAATTGTTGCGAATATGGAAGATGAGGAGTACAATAATTTTGAAATATCACATATTCAATATTTCAAAAAATGAGGTGGAATTATGATTTCAGTTCAAGATGTCACAAAACAGTTTTCGAATGGAAAAGGTTTGTTTCATATTACATTTGATGTAAAAGAGGGAGAAGTATTTGGTTATTTAGGACCGAATGGTGCCGGAAAATCAACGACGATTCGTAATTTAATGGGATTTATAAAACCGACAGCTGGTAAAGCGACAATTTTTGGATTAGATTGTTGGAATGAAGCAGCGAAAATTCAAAGGGAAGTTGGTTACTTGCCAGGTGAAATTTCTTTTATTGAAGGAATGAATGGATTAGAGTTTTTAAAATTAATGCAGGGAATGCGTGGATTAAAGGATACGAAAAGACGAGATGAACTGATAGAGCGTCTGCAATTTGATGTGAAAACACCGATTCGCAAAATGTCTAAAGGAATGAAGCAAAAAGTAGGGATAGTCGCTGCATTTATGCATGATCCAGAGGTGTTAATTTTAGATGAACCAACATCTGGACTTGATCCACTTATGCAACAAGTGTTTATAGATTTAATATTAGAGGAAAAGCAAAGAGGAAAAACAATCCTAATGTCATCACATATTTTTACTGAAATTGAGAGAACTTGTGATAGAGTAGCTATTATTAAAGATGGTCGACTCGTAACGGTTGAAAATATTCACGATTTACAAAGTATGAGAAGACAGGTGATAGATGTAACAGTATCATCACAAGAAGAGATTGAGTCCCTTACAAAGTGTAATTTGCAATTTGAAGCGGTAAAAGGTAGAGAGGCATCTATCATTGTACAAGGAAACTATCAAACTGTTTTACAAACACTTTCAAACTATAATGTAACGGCACTTCAAACGAGAGCGATGGATTTAGAACATTTATTTATGCATTATTACGATAAGAAAGAAGGGGTAACGCATGAATAAGCAATTATTTTTAGCTAGTTTGAAAGAAACACAAAAAAGTATTTTGAGTTATGCGTCTGGTGCAGCTTTATATCTGTGGTTATTAATTTGGATATTCCCGTCAATGGTATCAGCGAAAGGGCTAAATGAATTAATAGCTGCCATGCCTGATAGTGTGAAAAAAATCGTTGGTATGGAAAGTCCGATTCAAAACGTAATGGATTTTCTAGCGGGCGAATACTATAGTCTATTGTTTATTATCATTTTAACAATTTTTTGCGTAACAGTTGCGACACATTTAATTGCTCGTCATGTAGATAAAGGAGCAATGGCATACTTGCTAGCAACACCTGTATCTAGAGTGCAAATTGCGATTACACAAGCTGCTGTTCTCATATTGGGACTTCTAATTATTGTATCTGTTACGTATGTAGCTGGGTTAGTAGGTGCAGAATGGTTTTTACAAGATAACAACTTAAATAAAGAATTATTTTTGAAGATAAATGTAGTCGGAGGGCTCATATTTTTAGTCGTTAGTGCGTATTCATTTTTCTTTTCTTGTATATGTAATGACGAAAGAAAAGCACTAAGTTATTCAGCGAGTTTAACTATTTTATTTTTCGTATTGGATATGGTGGGGAAGTTAAGTGATAAGTTAGAATGGATGAAAAACCTATCATTATTTACGCTGTTTCGTCCGAAAGAAATTGCTGAAGGATCATATAATATATGGCCGATAAGTATAGGTTTAACTACTGTAGCGCTTTGTATTTTTATCGTAACGATTGTAGTATTTAGGAAGAGGGATTTACCGTTATAGAGTAGAAAGTCCACTGAGAAAGTGGGCTTTTTTTATTTGTAAATTTAAACTAGTATGTTTATCACATAACACTTATAAAGGATATTTATCTTTTTAATTACAGGAATATTCAAAAAAATGAACCTTTTTCTAGGTTCATACGTCTAATACATGTAAAGTTAAATTGGAAGTGATGAAGTGAGGATGAAACAGGAGGAGCAATTGTGAAAGTAATCCCTTTATATAAAATGATTGTAAAAGAAGAAACGGATGTTTCTTTAGCGAAAAAAGGTGATCATGAAGCCTTTATAGCGCTTATACATACAGAAAAAGCGAAGATGTATCGAATAGCAAAGGCGATGTTACGTGATGAGACAAATATAGAGGATGCGATACAGACAACAATTTTAAAAGCCTATGAAAATATAAAAAAATTAAAAAAAGAAGAATTTTTTCAAACTTGGTTAATTCGAATACTAATAAATGAGTGTAACAATATTATTAGAGCGTATAAAAATGTAATTGTGACAGAAGAGAATGATTACAATATGAGTGTTTGTGATCAGTATGAAGATATAGATTTGTGTAATGCGATTCAATCGTTACATGAAGAATTAAGAGCTGTTACGGTGCTTTATTACTATGAAGACATGCATCAAGAGAGTATAGCAAAGCTGTTAGAAATACCGGAAGGAACAGTGAAATCAAGATTATCACGTGCGAGGGAACAACTACAAAAACGATTAAAGATGGAATAGGGGGTGTAAAGGATGGATAATGAAAAATTATTTGATGAGAAATTAAAAAAGAGAATAAAAGATGAAAATGTTATAGTACCTCCAGAGTTAAATGAAAAGATTAATAGCAAGCTACATAATCTTAAGGTAAAAAAGAAGAGTTACAAAATTCATATGATGATAATTAGTACAGCGGTTTGTATACTTTCAGTGGTATCTATGTCTGAGTTTTCTATACAAAGTTTTGCGCAAAATGGTGGAGTATTTGAATATGTAAAGAAAAAAGCGTTTTCTGATTATGAAAATGAAGAAGAAATAAAATCGAATGTACATTATCCAGATAAAGAAAAGATTCATCAAAAAATGCTAGATTCTATTGATTATTTTAAAAATATTTCAGGACAATTTGAGGAATATTCTAGCTCATCAAGAATTGCTACAACATATAAGTATGCGATTGATACGGAGAAACAAAGAGGTATCTCTTCGAAAGAAGATAAACTAGCCAAAAAACGAACAATTATATATAACGAGGGGAAGAAAAAAGAATTTGATGATGAGAAGTATACTTATAAAGAGAAAAAATGGAACCCGAAAGAAAGAAACAATGAACTATTAAAATTAAATCCTACGGAAAGGTTAGTGAGAAAATCAGATGAGAAAAAGAGATATGATGATGAATATGTAGGGCTAGCTAAATATAGTATTCAATCAGAATTCGCAGATTTATTAATTCGATATAAAGATTGGAATTATAAAGAAACGAAATATCTTGGATTAGATTGTTACAAAATTGAAGGAGTTATAAACATAGAGATGCCTGTTAGCACCTCTGAAGATTTAAGAGGGAAATTCGAAATGGTTGTGGAGAAAAATACAGGGGTTATGTTGAAATTTCTTAGTTTTCAAGAAGGCTTGATTCAATATTCAGTTACGACTGAATGGATACAAATAGATAAGGGATTGAAAGAAAGTATGTTTCAAAAGGATAGTGCTAAATATGAAAAAATGAAAAACATATTGGATGAATAGAAACAGGAGGAGAGTAAATGGGTAATCATTCATCTTTAAGAGAAGAGAAAAATAAGCAAAAATATAAAAAGAAAACGATAATAAGTTTACTACTGGCGGTATTACTATTTGGTGGAATTGGCTATGGAGCCTATGTATATATGAAAACTTCTAGTCTTGTACAAAAATCTAATTTGAATTTAGCACGAGGTGAAAAATCCAATTTACGTGAGAAATCTGTAAAGCCAATTGCAAATCATGTTTCACTTTTAATTATGGGAATTGATGAAAATCAAGAACGACAAAAGGAATATAATGGTGCATTTCATACAGATGCATTATTGTTAGCGACTTTTAATAAAGACGATAAAACAGTGAAATTAACGAGCATACCGCGTGATACATATACATATGTTCCAGTTGAAAAGAAAAAAGATAAAATAACCCATGCATATGGAAGTGGTTTCGTTAAAAATGGTAAAGATGGAGGACCGCAAGCTTCTGTGGAAGCAGTAGAAAAATTGTTACAGGTGCCTGTTGATTATTTTGTGAAATTTAATTTTGGTTCCTTTACTAAAATTGTTGATGGGTTAGATGGTATTGAAGTGGATGTCCCAGTTGAATTTACGGAGCAAAATAGTAAAGATGAACCTGATGCGATTCATTTGAAAAAAGGATTACAAAAATTAAATGGGGAAGAAGCACTTGCACTAGCAAGAACGCGCCATATTGATAGTGATGCAATGAGAGGACAGCGCCAACAACTTGTTATTGAAGCGATTTTAAGTAAATTAAAAAGTGTAGGATCGATTACGAAGCTAGAAAAAATAGTTGAGGCGGTTGATGGTGATTTTAAAACAAATTTAGTAATGGATGATATTTTATCTTTTTATAAATACGGTTTAAACGGTTCATTTGAAAAAATACAATTAGCTGGTGATGATTTATACTTACCTAATGGCCCAAACGGGCAACGTGTATATTATTATAATCCTAATAAAAAAGATCTACAGAGTTTGAGTAATACTCTTAGAACACATCTAGGATTAAGTGAAAAAAAGATTGAGGAGAATTAAAGCAGATGTAATGTCTGCTTTTTTATTATGTTAAATAGTATGTCTTTTATTCGTAAATATTATATACTATTTTCAATTTTAAGATAATAGTGTAACATAAAATTATAGTTTAAGTTAAATAACAGGGGGGCTATTACATAGAATATATCATTAGCAATTATTGAAATAGTATGGGAGAAATGAAAATACAGGGGAGTATCAAAAATGAGAATCGTAAAGAATTTAACATTCCAAGTTATTGTGGCCATTATTTGTGGTATTGCAGTAGGGGCAATTTAGCCGAGTGTTGGACAACAAATGAAGCCAATTGGTGAAACATTCATCAATATGATTAAAATGGTTATTGCACCGATTATCTTTTTAACAATTGTGCTCGGTATTGCAAGTATGGGAAGTATGAAAAAGGTAGGCCGTGTTGGTGGGAAGGCACTATTATATTTTGAAATTGTTACAACAGCGGCTTTAATTATTGGTATCATCGTAGCGAATGTTGTACGTCCAGGAGATGGATTAGATCCCTCAAAACTAAAGGGCGGAGATGTTTCACAATATGTACAAAGCGGACAAGAAATGAAATGGATGGATTTCTTTTTACATATCGTGCCGTCTAACATGTTTGAAGCATTTGCCAAAGGTGATATTTTACAAGTTCTGTTCTTCTCCATTTTATTCGGCGCAGGGTTAACGATGTTAGGGAAAAATGGACAACCGGTTATTGACTTTTTTGAAAGATTATCGAAAGTATTTTTTAACATTTTATCAATTGTAATGAAATTAGCACCGGCTGGAGCATTCGGTGGGATGGCATTTACAATTGGGAAGTATGGTTTAAGCACGCTCATACCACTTGGTAAATTAATGATTTGTGTATATGCGACAATGGTATTATTTGTTTTTATTGTTTTAAATTTTATTTGTAAACTGTACAAATTTAGTTTGTGGAAATATTTAGCGCATATTAAAGAAGAATTACTTATTGTTCTCGGGACATCATCGTCAGAATCAGTACTGCCGCGGATGATGACAAAGATGGAAGACTTCGGGTGTTCGAAACCGGTAGTAGGTTTAGTCATTCCAACAGGCTATTCTTTTAACTTAGATGGAACAACGATTTATTTATCAATGGCAACTATATTTTTAGCACAAGTTTTTCACGTTGATCTTTCACTAGGTCAACAATTAACTATAATAGCTATTTTGTTAGTTACATCTAAAGGAGCAGCGGCAGTAACCGGTGGGGGATTCATTGTACTAGCATCTACTCTATCTGCAATGAATGTTATCCCATTAGAAGGTTTAGCGTTATTACTTGGTGTAGATCGTTTCATGTCAGAAGCACGTGCTATCGTTAATTTAATTGGTAACGGTATTGCAACTGTAGTTGTTGCGAAAAGTGAAAATGAATTTGATGATGAGAAGTATACGAGAGTAGTAGAGGAAATGAAAAGAGAAAAAATGGTCGGGTAAAAAGTCAGCTTTGCTGACTTTTTTATTTTTGTAGAAAAGATGTTTTTAGATATATGCATTATTTATTAGCAATAATTAACAAGTATTCAAGTGGTAAATGAGATGAAAGTGATTAAAACAACGGATGTGTATGAATGCGAAATAAGGTTTGAACAAAATATGGCATTTTTATGAATATTACTGTAAAAAAATAATTTTTTAAAAATTTTCAATAATAATACTTTACAAAAATTAAAAAATTAGTAGAATAAGAATTAGTAAGAATCGTCTGATAAATATATAGAGAAAAACAGAATTATCAGAAAATTCTTTAATAGCTATCGTTAAGAATTAGGGAGGGTACAAAATGAAAAAGAAACAAATGAAAAAACTAACAGCAGTTGTAGCACCGGTTTTAGCAATGAGCATGGCGTTAACAGCATGTTCTACATCAGGTGGAGATAAGAAGACAAGCACAAACTCAAGTGGAGATAGCAAGTCAGAGGGAAAATTAGCGGCAAAACAAGTGTTGAATCGAACAGTAAACCAAGAGATTCCAACGATGGATTCTTCTAAATCAACAGATACAGTATCTTCACAAATGCTAGGGAATACGATGGAAGGATTATATCGTCTTGATAAAGATAATAAGCCTATTCCAGCTGCAGCAGAATCTAGCACGAAAAGTGAAGATGGTAAAAAATATACATTTAAACTACGTAAAGATGCAAAATGGTCAAATGGAGATCCAGTAACGGCGAAAGATTTCGTATATGCTTGGCAACGTCTATTAGATCCAAAAACAGCTGCTGAGTATGCATTTATCGCATTCCCAATTAAAAATGCAGAAGTGGTTAATAAAGGTGAAAAACCTGTAGCTGAATTAGGAGTGAAAGCGGTAGATGATCTTACGCTTGAAGTTGAATTAGAGCAAGCGGTACCGTACTTCTTAAACTTAGTAGCATTCCCATCGTACTACCCATTAAATGAAAAATTCGTAAAAGAAAAAGGGGAGAAGTTCGGTATAGAGTCTGATACAACAGTTTATAATGGACCGTTCGTTCTTAAAGATTGGAAGCATGAACAAGGATGGCAATTAAAGAAAAATGATCAATATTGGGATAAAAAGACTGTAAAACTTGAAGAAGTTAACTTCAGTGTTGTTAAAGAACCAGCAACTCTTATCAATTTATATGATAGCGGTCAAGTTGACTTTGCTTTATTAACTGGAGAGTTCGTAGATAAATATAGAAGCAAGAAAGATGAATTTGGCACATATTCACAAGTGAGTACGTATTTCATTCGTATGAACCAAAAACGTGATGGACAAGACACGCCATTAAAGAGCAAAAAATTACGTGAAGCAATTGCGCTATCAATTGATAAAAAGAATTTAGCAAATGTAATTTTAAATGATGGATCAAAAGAAGCTGACTTCTTAGTACCAAAAGGATTAGCAACTGGACCGGACGGTAAAGATTTCCAAGAAACATTTAAAAATGGTTTGAAACCAAATCCTAAAAAAGCTGCTGCAGCTTGGGAAGAAGCGAAAAAAGAACTTGGAAAAGATCAAGTTACGATTGAATTCTTAAACTACGATACTGGTAATGCGAAAAAAGTTGGCGAATATATTAAAGATCAGATTGAGAAAAACTTAAAAGGTGTAACAGTTAATATTAAACTTCAACCATTTAAGCAAAAACTAAAATTAGAGACTGAACAACAATATGATATTTCGTATGGCGGATGGAATCCGGATTATGCAGATCCAATGACGTTCTTAGATATGTTTGAGACTGGACATTCTCATAACCAAATGAGCTTCTCTGACCCTAAATATGACGGCATGGTGAAAAAAGCTGGAACGGAATTAATGAGCGATGCGAAAAAACGTTGGGAAGAGTTAGGAAAAGCTGAAAAAACATTACTTGAAGAAGATGTAGCGATCGTACCTTTATATCAACGTGGAGATTCTTATGTTTTACAACCAAATGTAAAGGGAGTAGTAAAACATAATATCAGTCCAGAATTTAGCTTTAAGTGGGCATATGTAACTGAAAAATAATAGAGTTAAAAAAGCATTTCAAAGTAGCTAAGCTACTTTGAAATGCTTTTTTTGAGCTTAAAATACTAATTTTTAGTATGGTTAAATAGAGGAGAATAAGGTGTATAGTATGTACATATAGTAGATGGGGGATAAATCCTACTAAAATTAAAGAGTCGGAATATTTAAAATTAAACTATTTACAAATGCGAAAAAAAGAGTAGAATAACATTAGTTGTAATTTTCTGAAAAATTAATCTTTAGTAAGGGGTCTCTCAAGGGTTGGTAATGTACATATAATTAGGGAGGGTACAAAAATGAAGAGAAAAAAGATGAAAAAGTTAACGGCAGTTGTGGTACCAGTTTTAGCGATGAGTGTTGCATTGACAGCATGTTCTGGGTCAGGTGGGGAAAAGAAAACGACTACTACATCAAATAGTGGGGAAGAAAAAAAATCAGATATTAAATATGCAGCGAAACAAGTATTAAATCGTACGGAAAACCAAGAAATTCCGACGATGGATACTTCTAAATCTACTGATACATTAGGTGCGCAAATTTTAGGGAACACGATGGAAGGCCTATATCGCCTTGATAAAGACAATAAGCCAATTCCTGCTGCGGCAGAGTCTAGTACGAAAAGTGAAGATGGTAAAAAGTATACGTTTAAACTGCGAAAAGATGCAAAATGGTCAAATGGTGATCCTGTAACAGCGAAAGATTTCGTTTTCGCATGGCAGCGCTTACTTGATAAGAATACTGCGGCAGAATATGCATTTATTGCTTACTATATTAAAAATGCAGAAGCGATTAATAAAGGGGAAAAACCTGTAACTGAATTAGGAGCGAAGGCGGTAGATGATTACACGCTAGAAGTAGAATTAGAAAAACCGGTACCGTATTTCTTAAATTTATTAGCATTCCCATCATACTATCCATTAAATGAAAAATTCGTAAAAGAAAAAGGTGATAAGTACGGTTTAGAAGCAGATACAACTGTGTATAACGGTCCATTCGTTATGTCTTCATGGAAACATGAACAAGGTTGGCAGCTGAAGAAAAATGATAAGTACTGGGATAAAAAGACTGTGAAATTAGAAGAAATTAACTATAGTGTAGTAAAAGAGGTTGCAACGAAAGTAAACTTATATGATACAGGATCAATTGATTTTACATTACTATCAGGAGAGTTTGTAGATAAATATAAATCGAACAAAGAAGAATATGGTGAGTATGCGGAATCAAGTACATTCTTCTTACGTTTAAATCAAAAACGTAACGGACAAGACACGCCTTTAAAGAGCAAAAAACTTCGTGAAGCAATTGCATTATCAGTTGATAAAAAAGGATTGGCAAATGTAATTTTAAATAATGGATCAAAAGCAACAGATCAATTGGTTCCAAAAGGACTTGCGACAGGGCCAGATGGTAAAGATTATCAAGATACATTTAAAAATGGTCTGAAATATAATCCGAAAAAAGGAGCAGCAGCTTGGGAAGCGGCGAAAAAAGAACTTGGAAAAGATCAAGTGACAATTGAATTGCTAAGTTATGATGATGGAACTGCGAAAAAGATTGCTGACTATGTAAAAGATCAAATTGAGAAAAATTTAAAAGGTGTAACGATTAATACAAAAATTCAGCCGTTCAAACAAAAATTAAAATTAGAAACTGCGCAAGATTATGAAATTTCTTATGCAGGTTGGAGTCCAGACTATGCGGATCCAATGACATTTATTGATATGTTTGAATCGAAGAGCCCGTACAACCAAATGAGTTATTCAAATCCAAAATACGATGAAATGGTAGGAAAAGCAGGTAATGAATTAATGAGTGATGCGAAAAAACGTTGGGAAACGTTAGGGAAAGCTGAAAAATTATTCCTTGAAGAAGATGCAGGGTTAGTTCCTTTATATCAAACAGGAAGATCGTACGTAATGAAACCGAATGTAAAAGGAATTGTGAAACATAACATCAGTCCAGAATATAGCTTTAAGTGGGCGTATGTAACTGAGGATGGCGGAAAAAAATAAAGTGAAAGCATTTCAAAAGTGGCTGAGCTGCTTTTGAAATGCTTTTTAGTATGCATAAGGGAATAAATCTCGTTAGCCTATCGAGAATCGGGTAGGTAATTAGGAAGGTTCTATCGGAGGAAAATAGAGAGGTCAGTAAGTAGTAAGACAGATGAATGATAGTAAGAGACCTCATGCTAATAAGAAAAATATAGAACGTAGTAATAGATTGGAATAAGGGAAGGGATGTTTACATATAGTAGACGGGGGATAATTCATATAGTAGTTAAAACAGCAAGTTACTATAATAAAAAAATAAACATTTAGAAAATTTACAAAAATACTTTACAAAATCTAAAAAAACAGTAGAATATTAATTAATAAGAATTTTCTGATAACGAAAGTTAGTAGAGAATTTCTAAATGTTAATATCGTACATATAATTGGGGAGGGTACAAAAAAATGAAGAGAAAAAAGATGAAAAAATTGACAGCGGTCGTAGCACCAGTTTTAGTAATGAGTATGGCATTAACAGCTTGCTCTGGATCAGGAGATAAAGAGAAGGCAAGCACAACACCGAAAAGTGGTGAAAAAGAAGGCGGAAAATTAGCAGCGAAGCAAGTCTTGAATTTAACAGAAGCCCAGGAAATTCCATCTATGGATTCTTCGAAAGCGACAGACCAAGTATCGTTTCTTGCTTTAAATAACGTAATGGAAGGTTTATATCGACTTGATAAAGATAATAAAGCAGCTCCAGGGGTTGCTGAATCATATAAAAAGAGTGATGATGGTAAAAAGTATACATTTACATTAAATAAAAATGCAAAATGGTCAAATGGAGACCCTGTAACAGCGAAGGATTTCGTGTTTGCTTGGAAACGTGCAGTAGATAAAAATACAGCAGCAGAATATGCATACATTATGTTTGATTTAAAGAACGCAAAAGCAATTAATGATGGGAAAGCACCACTTGATACGTTAGGTGTAAAAGCTGTAGATGACTACACATTAGAGGTAGAATTAGAAAATCCAGTTCCTTACTTTGTAGAATTAACTTCATTTGGAACATTCTATCCGTTAAATGAAAAATTCGTAAAAGAAAAAGGCGAAAAATTTGGTTTAGAAGCAGATACAACGTTATATAACGGACCATTTACATTAACGGACTGGAAACATGAAGAAGGATGGAAATTAAAGAAAAATGCACAATATTGGGATAATAAAACAGTTAAGTTAGATGAAATCAACTTTAACGTAGTAAAAGATAGCGGTACACGTGTAAACTTATATGAAAGCGGACAAATCGATCGTGCGGGACTTACATCTGAAATGGTTGACAAATATAAATCAAATCCGGACTTCTATACACAAAAAACACCATCAACGTTCTTCTTACGTTTAAACCAAAAACGTGGTGGGCAAGATACAGTATTAAAGAATAAAGATTTACGTTTAGCGATTGCGAAGGCATATGATAAAAAAGGCTTAACAAACGTTATTTTAAATGACGGATCTACACCGGCAGATTACTTAGTACCAAAAGAATTTGCGAAGAGTCCAGATGGAAAAGACTTCCGTAAAGATAACGGAGATATTTTAAAAACAGATGTAAAAAAAGCAAAAGAACATTGGGAAAAAGCGAAAAAAGATCTTGGAAAAGAGCAAGTAACGATTGAGCTATTAAACTACGATAGCGATAATGCGAAAAAAGTAGGAGAGTTCTTAAAAGGAGAACTTGAGAAAAACTTACCAGGGTTAACAGTGAACTTGAAAAATCAACCGTTTAAGCAAAAGTTAAAATTAGAATCAGATTTAGATTATGATTTATCTTACGCTGGTTGGGGACCTGACTACTTAGATCCAATGACATTCATTGATATGTTCGTTACAGATGGTCCTCATAACCAAACTGGATATTCAAATCCAAAATATGATGAAATTGTACAAAAAGGTAAAGGCGAGCTATTAACGAAAACGAAAGAACGTTGGGATAGCTTACTAAAAGCTGAGAAAATGTTACTTGATGATGCTGTAATTGCACCATTATATCAACGTGGTGATGCTATCGTTCAAAGACAGAAAGTAAAAGGTATTGTTCATCACCCAGTTGGTGGAGACTACAGCTATAAATGGGCATATATTACAGAGGATAAGTAAGATGAGGGGCGTACAATACGCCCCTTTTTCTATGCACTTTTCTTCCGTCTTCGAATATATAAAATAAAAAAGGGAGAATCCCATGAAGCGAAACACATACATCGATTTCCTAGCTTATTACGGAATAGGAAGTGCTCATCCTGGTGGTTTTACGTTAACAAAACAATTGTTAGCACAACTGCCTTTTAAATATGGGGCGAATGTCCTTGAGATAGGTTGCGGTACGGGGAAAACAGCGGCATATATGACAAGGGAATTTGGTTATAAAGTAACAACGGTTGAAAAGAATGAAATTATGATTCAAAAGGCAAAAGATAGATGGTTGTTTGAAGGGTTAGATATAAAATTAATTGAAGGAAATGTAGAGCATTTACCGTGTTTGAATAACTCATTTGAGTTCGTACTTGGAGAATCAATCATCGCTTTTACAGACAAAGAAAGGGTTATCTCGGAGTGTTATCGTGTATTACAGCAGGATGGTAAGCTTGTTGTCATTGAAATGATTATTGATAGGCACATTGATAAGAGTGAGGAAGAAAAAATCGCCCAATTATATGGCATGAAAGAACTATTAACTGAGAATGAGTGGGTACAATTATTTCAGAAAGCAAATTTTAAAAGAATTACAATTGCTGGCGGTGGCACGATTGCAGAAACGATCTCTGGCTATGTAGAAGAGCCAGAATGGAATGTATCCTCACATATTCCGAATGAGTTATATGAGGCGTGGGTACAGCATGAAAATGTACGGCTTATGTACCAACACATTTTAGGGCATCGTATTTTTATATGTGAAAAATAAAGAAAAAGAGTTGGCTAAAGGTAGTCAACTCTTTACTATGTTAAATGAAAAATAATGCAGCTAATGTAATTCCGAAGATGAAACCAAATCCGAGTTCAACACCCCAGCCACAACCGCCGCCACCCCAGCCGCCGCAACCACAACTACTACAACCACGACCACCACATCCGCAGCTGCTGAATCCACCACCGCCACCGCCACCGCATCCAAATCCGCAACTATCACATCTGCTAAGGCCGCCGCAAAGATCGCAACCACCGTTTGCATAAGCGTCATAGTATCCGAATCCGGAATCAAAAGATGAGCGCTGTTGCACCGGTTCAATCCATACAGAGCTTTGTGTCACATCAATTATTTTTCCTAAATGTATACGGCCATCACGGTCTTCAATCCGAACAACTTTTCCGAAGTAACGTCGGCATGTATCATAACATTTTTGTCTATGCATGTTCTTTCCTCCTTCCGCATTACAGTAATACGATATGTAAGGGGGACAAGTGCGGCTTGTACGAATGCCCTATCTATCATAATTGTTGTAGGAAAGGGGAAATATAAAAAGAGGATATATAAGGAGGAAAAGGCATGAAATCTACAGATCAGTTTCAGACATACGAAGTACCGTGGGAAGAATTTATTGAAGCGTTGCGAGAGGAAATGAAGAAGCAAGTAGGGGCAGATATTATTGATACAGTAGTTTGCAATTTAGAAGATGGTTTTGAAGTGTATACATATGTGCAGGGGGATTTAGATTTTGAATATAAGGAAGCACTTGAGAGAAAATACGGAAGTGATGCGAAGACATCTAATGTGTTAACGATAATGTTATTAGCTAGTATTTATAATACAAGTGAAGAGAATATACGCTTGCATGCGGATAATAAAGAGAATCCGATTGTTGAAGTGTATGTAAAGCAAGGAAACACGCTGTGAAAGGCGTGTTTTTTAATTGTATGATAAAATGTTAGAAAATTAAGAAAGAAGGTGATGAATTGGGAATTAAACATCTTAATTTAACAGTTACAGATGTAACAGTATCTAGAGAGTTTTTAGAGAGGTATTTTGGTTTAATTTGTAGTGGAACAAGGGGGAATGCCTTTGCAGTTATGCGTGATAATGATGGATTTATACTAACGTTAATGAAAGGAAAAGAAGTTCAGTATCCAAAAACATTTCATGTAGGATTTCCACAAGAAAGTGAAGAACAAGTAGATAAGATAAATCAAAGATTGAAGGAAGATGGATTTTTGGTCGAGCCTCCTAAGCATGCCCATGCGTATACGTTTTACGTTGAAGCACCTGGTGGATTTACAATAGAAGTGATGTGTTAAGTTAAAAATCAAACTTTTTGTTATGTGTTTTTAAAATAAAAAGTAGGAAAAGTCTGTTTTAAGCGTGGAGCTTAAACAGGCTTTTTTACTTATATAATTGGATAGAGAATGCTAGAAGGAATATTACCAAGTGTATGATCTGTTTACATAATAAAGTTATGGTGGGTTAGTTGTCCTAAAATACAAGTCATATATCTTGTTTCCTCTCATAAATTTAAACATAGGAATTTGTCTACAAAGGTGGCGAAGCCTCATCATGAAAATCCGAATTTGTGCCACGTTCATGTTGTTTCTATTTATATGTTTACCTTTATCAGCTTTTGCAAAAGGAGAGGAGGCAAAGGAAAGGGTCGTTTCACTTGTATATGACGATTCGGGCAGCATGAGAAATAACGATCGCTGGAAATATGCCAATTATGCTTTGCAAAGTTTAGTTGCGCTATTGGATGAAAAAGATAAATTTTCTTACGTTCCAATGAGTAAGCCGAATGATCCATTAAACATTTCGTTAACGAAGGATAAAAGGCAAACAGAAATTGAGGGAATTGGAGCATGGAAAACGTATTTAAATACTCCATTTAGCGCAGTAGAAACGGCGATGCAATCTATAAAAAAGGAAGCCGATATAGATGGGAAACGTGAATTTTGGCTTATTGTGTTAACTGACGGGGCATTTAATGATTTAGAGAAAGATAAGGTTGGCGGAAAAGAACAAATTTTGCGGAAATTAGCCCAGTTTAAGAAAGAAATGGATGCAAAAAAGATATCGTTACATCCAGTCTTAATTACGATGGAAGAAGATTTAGGACAACAAGAAAAAGAACAACTAAATACGTTCAAGGAAATATGGAAGAAAGAGATAAATGGTGTTACGATGCCGTCAAGCGGAGAAGATGGCATTGTAAAAAGCGTCAATCAAGTGGCAGCATTAGTTGCAAATCGTGATCCGTTCTCTTCCGTTGAATCGATTGTAAAAACGAAAGTAGTAGGGAAGAAAGTAGAGATTACAACACCATTTCCGTTAAAACGTATGACACTTGTACGACAATCGCCTTCTTTGCCCGATTATCAGGTCACACAAATTTCTAAACCATTACAATTACAATCTTCTTTTTCCATACATGCACCAGGTGAAGCGAAATTGTTCGGAAATATAGTTCATATCAGTACGGAAAATGAAGAAGTTATTAAACCAGGAACGTATACGATAGAAGTGGACCGAGATATTGAGAAAGAAGGATTACAAGTACTAGTCGAACCGGCACTTAATTATACTGTTTCTACTTATGACAAAGAGGATAAGGATAGAAAAAATGTTGAGGAAATGTATGAAGATGTGACAGCTGTTATTGAAGCAAAACCTACTGAGTTGCCAGTTCAGTCTTCTTACTTTCAGGCAGAAGTAGAAATAGACGGGAAGCAATATGCGATGAAGTGGGACGATAAAAGACATGTATTTTATTACGAAACGAAGCTTACTAAAGGATTAGTACGCGGGAAAGTTCATATGAACATAAAGGGGTTTTACAGACAGACGAAAGAATTTAAAATCGAAACAACGAAAAAGCCTAAATTATCACTTCAAACTGTCACGAAAGATTATGAAGAAAAAGTAACAAATTTAGAGAATAGTAAACCATTTATTATACAACCACAGTTAGATGATAAGCCGATGACAGAAGAGGCTGTAAAAAAACTATTAAAATCTACTGGTGTCACATCTAAACAATCAATCAACTATGAAATAAAACAGCATGGTAATCAAATTTACATTTATCCTCGACCGCATTACTCCGACACATTCAATTTTACAGATACCGGCACCGTAGAAGCTACCATCGTAGTGCAGGATTCAAAGTTACAAGAAGTAAAGAAAAACATAACATTCCATATTCAAGATGCTCCGTTTTATGAAAAATATGCGCTTATTTTTAAGTTTGTCATTCCTATCACTTTATTACTGCTAGTAGTAGGAATCATTGTTTTAGGATGGATTATTCGGCCAAGATTTCACCGGAAAGCACTACTGTATTATGAATGGGATCAAGAGGTAGCGAAAGATTGGCTATATCAATCTGAACCAGAATTACTTCGGAATAAATGGTGGAACCATTATTTTGGTATCCCATTTAGAGCAGAAAGAAAAACCGTGCAATCCGTTACGTTTATAGCGAAGAAAGGTTCGAAATCTGTCTTTGTAGCGAAAGAATCACAAGTAGTTGGAATGATTATTGATGGAATGTTTATAGCAGAGGATGAAGTAGGAATGGAACATAAGACACTATATCCAAATGAACTTTTACTAATTGATAGAGGATATGGTAAGGAGATTTACAAATACGAGTGTGAATAGTAGGTAGGGATAAGAAGGGGATGGAGTATTGATCCTCTTTCCTTTTTTCCAACAAGCAAGAATAGGAAGGTGGTTCACATGACATTACAAGTTCCAACAATATTAATTGGTTTAGGTGGAATCGGTAGTACTGTGACGCATCAAATATATGAAAAACTGCCTGAAGAGCGCCGGAAAAAGGTAGCAATGCACGTATTTGATACAGATGTGAATACATTAAGTAAATTCGATCATATTCGAAAGTTTAAGACACAAACAAGTTCTAGTAAAACGCCTAGGGAGTATATTGCGGGAGATCCAACGATCCCAGAGTGGTTTCCGATGGATCCGACTATACTTGATAAACCATTAACAGAAGGAGCAGGACAGTTACGCGTCATTTCACGTTTAGCGTTACGTGCTGCGATGAAAGAAGATAAATTGACGTCTTTTTGGCAAGAAATCGAGAAAATCTTTCCGGTTACAAGTGATCAAACGGAATATGGTGTGCGTGTCATTATAGTAACATCACTAGCAGGCGGAACAGGTTCAGGGATGTTTCTGCAAATTGCTTTATATTTACGTGAAATGCTTCGGAAGAAATTGCAGCATCATAACATTTTAATACGCGGTGCGTTTTTAATGCCGGATGTTTTAGTAAAGACGAGAACGGTTAGCGCGAAAGAATTTGAAACGGTGCAAGCAAATGGCTATGCATCTTTAAAAGAATTACATGCTATTACGCTCGGGTCTACTGGAGAATTATCAAAACGCGGCGGTGTAACAATTGAATTAGAGTATCGCCCTGATCAAGTAGATGAAGACGGAAGAACGAATCATACAATTAAACAACATCATTTACCGTACAATTATTGTTTCTTATACGATTACGAAAACCTACATGGACACCATTTACACAATTTATCAGACTATATGGAACAGATGGCAAATACAATTTATTTACAGTTATTTAGCCCGATGTCCACAAGTCATTTTGCACAGGAAGACAATCAAATTCAGCAATTAGCAGAATCAAGCGGAAAAGGACGATATTGCGGGGCAGGAACGGCAAAACTCATTTATCCATATGAACATGTGTTAAAATATTGTGCTTTAAAATGGGCCGTGCAAGGTTTAGATGAATCGTGGCTTCATTTAGATCAACTGTTTCAAGAGAAGAAGCAAAGATACGATCAAGATGTAAAACGTGGGATGCAACGTGAAAAGCCGGAGAGAGGTAAAAGTTATTTAGAGGACTTGGAGCATCTTGCTACCCGTCCAGAGCAAGCTCATATTTTCTATAGACAAATGTACAATGAAACACGTGAAGGAGCAGAGGGTGGTAAGCTCGGAGTTGCGAAATCAAAACTGTTTTTAGAAGCTGTAGAAAGTTATGTACAACGAACGGTGCAAAAAGATGAGGAATTAAATCGTCTGCAACATGAGTGTAAAATTTCAGCTACGAAACTGAAAATGATGGAACAGATGAAGGGTGAAGTGGCAAGAGTGGATCATGCGGTGCGTTTATATGCGTATGCGATTCCGAGCCGGGTACATGAACATGTAACGACACTTTTATATGACATGATTGAATCAGACCGCTTTTCACCAAGTGGTTCTGAAGGGCAGTCCTATCAATTAAATACATGGTTTTTAAAGAAAACAGATCCCGTTCACCCAGTAGCAGCGCGTTTTATGTTATATGAAATTCGAAAGCAGTTAGTAGAAAAAATGAATCGACTACATGAAAATAATGAACAAAAGCGTAATGTAATTCAAAATTACGATAAAAAATTTAATGTGGGTAATATTGATGGAACGGTAACGGCTGTACGCCGAGTAGAAATTGCTCAACAACAAGGCTGGTTCGGAAAAATGATTAATAATCAGCAACGTTTATTCAAAAGAGAATTTGAAGACATCGTAACGCAATATGTACACAAATTAAATGAATATCGAAAAGAAATGCTATTAGAACTTGTATATCAATCGCTATATCAAGCAGTTAATAAAATGATTCAATATTGGGAAAGATTTTTTGATAATTTACATGAAACACGTGAAAATTTACTGTTTGAAATCCAAAAGCGCAGTAAGGAATTTGAAGGGAAAACAAACCCGACGAATGTATATGTATTAGCTGAGGAACAGCTGCAAGAAAAGATATGGCAAGATATGCAGCAACATTTAAATTTAGGTGTACTACCGAAAGATATATCAGCGGAAATTTACATGAGTTTGTACGGGGAATATTGTCGTGATGCGAAAACAGAAGAGATTCAGTCGAAAAAGGTAGAGGATTTCTACCGAGAACATATACTGAGCTATTGTTATGACGAACTGCAAGTACGCTATCGTGATAAATTAGAACTGAATATTATTGAAGCGTTGCGAAAAGAAGCAGATTATAAGAAACGTGATCGCGATGAATACGTTCGTGAAAAAATTGAAGACCTGTTCCATTTAGCGAGTCCATTCGTTCCGAAAGTTGCTCATCATAGGGAATTACAATATTGGGGTATACATCCTTCTTTAAAGAAAGAGTTGCAAGAGGAATTAATTCAAGAAATGTTTAAAGAAAAAGATACAGTACATGAAGCCTTTTCGCCATTTGAAGTGATCTGTTATCGAGCGCATTACGGCTTATCGCTGCAAGACTTTCCTAAATTATCATCAGGACATATTTCAAGTGGATTTATGAATGATAAAGGTGACTATTTCCAATCGTATTATCGCCGTGTAAACAAATTAAATAGTAAAAAATCTAGTTTAACGCCGCATTTAGATAAGTATTGGCACTTACCAGCCTTTATGCCAGATTTAAATGCGACTCAAACAAAATTAGATTATGATAAATGTAATCGTGCATTACTATACGCATATATGTATCGCTGGATTAGTTTAGTTGCTGTTGATGGACAGTTTGTGTATCAATATAACGGTGTAGGACGTAGCTTTTTAATTCAGTCAATGGGGAAAAATATTTCAAGCGAAAGTTATAAATTACACAGAGCGTTGCTTCATAATCCGTTTATTTATGAAAACATCTTGTCACGATTTGAAGAAGAGCAAGAAAAGGCGATGATACAAGGTGGACATTTATATACACATCCGTTCGTATTAGGAGCCCAAGATGTAAGATGGCTTAGAAAAGAACATGTCCACAATCTTTTAGATATGATTTTAATGTATGATCGTGAAGCGAAGTATGATCCGACGTTAGAAGAAACATCAGATGAATTATTAAGACTATTCCTTGATGAAATCGAGTTGTATTTCCAGAACTATTACGGTACAGGTGCCGATATGGTGGCAAAGAAAGAGAAAGAAATGTTTATTAAACAATTGTGGGATCGCTCGCATGCGAAAGGATATGTAGATCCAAATAGCGCTCCGTATAAAAAATGGCAAAATTTATTAGGTGTTCAAGATGAAGAAGAAACGTCAAAAACGAATGTATAATGAATGAAAAGGGAATCCTTAAAAGTGGCAATACAACTTTAGAAAAGAGGGATTCTGATGCCGTTTTTAGGAAGTGTATATCAAATATTTGGGTTATATCCGGAACTTTATTATGGGATGATTTCAGCGGAGCTGCAAGAGGAAGCTCAGAAGGAGCATCTTGGAAATAGTAGTGCAGAAGCTGAAGCGGAAGAATAAAAAAAGTGCAGATGAAAATCTGCACTTTTTTGTTAGTATTAAAATGGTAAAATAACCTCAAATGAATTATTATTTTTAAATAATAATTCATTTGAGGTTATTATAATTTTTATTGCATTGTATGTAATGAAAATTGTATGAAAATCAATGTAATAAAATGTGTATGAATATTAAGGTGGAAAACAACAATGTTTTTGAGAAAATAATTATGTATAAAAATAACATTTGATACATAATCAACCGATTGTTTTTGATTGATTTATTATTGACAATATAATTAATTGTATGATAAATTCAATCAGCATTCTTAATGGTTTTTTGGTACGATTAATATTTTGAAAATTCAATACGGCATAAAGAGATTGATTTTTCTGTTTTTTTTGAGGCGGGTTACTAAGTCTATAGGGGAAGTGAACTATGTATATTTTTATTTTTAAAATAGAACAGTAATAAAGAATGTAACAAGTAAGAGATAAACTTGAAAAAGAGGTTTCAAAGAATGAGTCTTTTCATAAAGAAAGCAATGGATGAAGAAAAGAAAAAAGTATTGAATCAAACTTTAGGAGCGATTGATCTAACTCTTTTAGGGATTGGAGCAATTATTGGTACAGGTATTTTCGTATTAACTGGTATTGTAGCAGCGAAACATGCTGGTCCGGCGATTGTATTATCTTTTGTATTAGCGGCAATTATATGTGCATGTGTAGCTTTCTGTTATGCTGAATTTGCATCTACAGTTCCAGTTTCGGGAAGTGTATATTCATATACATATATGACACTAGGTGAGATTTTTGCATTTATAGTTGGCTGGTGTGTTATGCTGGAGTATTTATTAGCGACTTCTGCGGTTGCAGCAGGCTGGTCAGCATATTTTCAGTCATTGCTACTAGGTTTTAATATTCACATTCCTACGATTTTTGCTTCGGCACCAGGAATGGGGAAGGGTGGAATCATTGATTTACCAGCAGTTCTTATTATTTTAGTTGTTACATTTTTATTAAGCCGTGGTGCAAAAGAAAGTGCACGAATGAATAATATAATGGTTATTATTAAACTGGCTGTTATTGTAGGGTTTATTGTTGTAGGGACACAATATGTAAGACCAGAGAATTGGCAACCATTTCTACCGTTTGGTTTTCACGGTGTGGTAGGAGGCGCTGCTACTGTATTTTTTGCTTTTTTAGGATTTGATGCAGTTGCAACAGCCGCAGAAGAAGTGAAGCGTCCACAACGTAACGTGCCAATTGGGCTACTTGTTTCCTTGTTCATTTGTACGGTTCTATATGTAGGTGTTTCATTCGTGTTAACTGGAATGGTTCCGTTTACGGAATTAAATGTTGCTGATCCTGTTGCATATGCGTTGCGCACTGTAGGAGAAGATAGAATTGCTGGGTTGTTATCGGTGGGAGCGATAGCAGGGCTAACAACAGTTCTGTTAGTAGCTATGTTTGCATTTGTTCGTGTATCTTACTCGATGAGTCGAGATGGATTGTTACCAAAAAGACTTTCAAGTGTCCATAAACGTTTACAAACTCCATTTTTTAATACATGGGTTACAGGTATACTAGCAGCTTTATTAGCGGGATTAGTGGATTTGAATTTATTAGCTAATTTAGTGAATATGGGAACGATAACAGCATTTGTGTTTGTATCTATAGCTGTCATTGTATTAAGAAAGACACATCCTAATATGAAGAGGCCATTCCGTGCTCCTCTAGTACCTTTTTTACCTATCGTTTCGATAGTAAGTTGTATATATTTAGCTTTGAACCTTTCTAAGCTTACTTTAATTAGTTTTGTGGCATGGATTATAATAGGTGTTTTCATATATTTTGTATATGCTAAAAAACATAGTAATGTTAGAAATAGAAATAGAAATAGAAATAGAAATAGAAATAAAGTATAGTCCATTGAAATAATACTTGTAATGGAAATGAAAACACGCTACTTATTCATATAAGAACAAGTAGCGTGTTTTTTCTATTTAATAATCCCATTTTCTAAAATTTTAATAGTTGGTGCCACTTTCACATTAGCTTTTGAAAAGGCACTCGGCCAATCATCTTCGACTTGTTTCCATTCTTTATATTGAAACGCTCTCGCATAATCACCAAATCCGAATGGATCAAGTTGCTGTTTTTCAATGTTGTGGATTAAATCGTTCAAATCTTTGTTTAGTTGTTTTGT
The DNA here is from genome assembly GCF_022664295.1 of Bacillus cereus group sp. BfR-BA-01311. Classification (NCBI taxonomy): domain Bacteria; kingdom Bacillati; phylum Bacillota; class Bacilli; order Caryophanales; family Bacillaceae; genus Bacillus; species Bacillus cereus group sp. BfR-BA-01311. The sequence continues at coordinate 496,964 of NZ_JAKUHC010000002.1, read as the reverse complement.
AATAAGAGAAGTTAATTTCTTTCTATCTTTGTCTATATCCATATTGAATGTAAGTTCAGAGACAGCAATTTTCAAATCCATTTTAACATGAAATTTGAAGTGGTTATCGCTATAATCTGTATGGATATCACGATTCATGCTAAGAACATTTATTGTTACGAAATCGCCGCCATCGGTATCTTTTAAATCACTATTACTTTCAACTGAAGTAGAAGGGATTTTCAATGTAAGCGAAACCGGTGTATTCGCTTTCTTTTGTAACAAAAGAAGAAGGGCGCTTTCATAACGATTTAATGACATTTTATAAATTCCGCGAGAAGTTAATAGCGCGGAACCAGTAACGATAACATCCTTTTTACCTTTTTTTATTTCTGAAATAGCAGGTGTTATACCTTTATTAAACGTTTGCCTATGAAATTCATGAAATGGTGTGAAAACTGTCCGATTGTATAATTTATTTGTATTAATTAAATCTGTTAAATACTCGGGAAGGGCAGGTTTATCTTTAAAGTTATTATATATAACTGAAGAAACTGGACCGTCTACTGCAACCATGCGCATGTTTCCAGTGTTTTTAGGATCACGATACCAAACATCAAGGTAAGGCATAGCCCCTTCTTGTTTTAAAAAATTTGTGCTAAATAAAATGAGCTGTAACTTTTCTGTAGATACTAAACCGCCACTTGAGCTATTAAACGTTGCTTTTGCTTCTCGAGGTGTACGTACTTTCGCTTCATGTGTTTCGTACTTTTTTTCTACGTCTTCATTAAAAATAGGATTCACGTGGTACACAATTAATTTTCCTTTTGCTTTTGCGTCAAAGCCGTAAATTAATGAAATCGATTGTTTTTCTAAGTCTAGCCGGTCTCCACAGCCTGTTAATAAGGTTATGAGAAAGCAAAGTATAGTGAAATGAATAAAGCGCCTCATTTAAATTTTGCTCCTTTTCCAATGCTGATAAAGTGTCATGTATAAGAGAAATACGACTGGGAATAGAAAAACGATAAAATAACTGGCAGTTCCCCAAAATTCTCGCAACGTACTTATTTGGTAAGAGGAAGGGATATAAAAGAATAGAACGAAAATGCACCCGAATAATAAAATCCAAACAGGTAATGGACTCCCTTTTTTGTTAAGTAATTGATTGATTCCATCTGAAGCAGTGAAAATATAAGGAATACAAGAATCGAAAATAATGAAGAGATAAAATGATAAAAAGATAATTTCAAATCGTTCCAGAAATGAAAAGTGAAATGGTGTAACAAGAGAAAGAGTCGGCCATAAAAATTTCGTTATACCATCCGGGCTAAAATAAACGAAAGAAACGAACGTAACTTGTAGGTAAACAAATAAAGTAATCATATTTGCAATAACGATTCCTTTTTTTGCAGCTGATTTGTTAGTTAGATAGGGATAAAGGACGAATGCAAACTCGAATCCGAGAAACGCAATGATAGTTGATTTCACTGTGGTTACAACTGGTATCCATCCTTCCTTTAGAAAGGGAAGAAGATATATCCAATGACCATCTTTAAGAGGAATAAACAATAGTAATGGCATCCAAAGGGTAAAAATCACAGTGAAAACGGCAAAGCGACTAATAATAAGTACACCTTTACTTGCAAGCATAAGCATTGGAATAGAGAGCAAAATCATAATTAAAAACATAGGAGATCTAGGTAAAATCCAAATGTGAATAACATAAAGGAGGGAAAAAACTAAGGAGACTGCTGCAAGTACAGCATATAAAATCCAAAAAATCATTCCTATTCTTCCTAGCCACTTCCCAAGATAACGAGTCAGCACATGAAGTAAAGTATATCCAGGATGCTTTTCCATAATTTTTACAATACATAAACTGACTAAAGTAGTGATAGCGCATCCGATAATAATAGACATCCAGCCATCTGTATTCGCACCTTGTGCAACTTCACGCGGAAGTGTAAGGACACCGAATCCTACTTGAACACCACTAATCGTTAAAATGTATTGAAATAAACTAATCTCCCTCTTTGCACGCTTTGTCACTTATCTTCCTCCATTTCTTCCATATCACTTTGTCGATTTTCTTGTTTTAAGTTAAGAGATAGTGGGCGTTTCTTCATTATTTTCCATGGTAAACGTACAAGAATATCTTTTAAATCCGAAGCAAATAACGGAGAAAAAGGACTACCATAAGGAACACCGAGAGATTCCATAGAAAGTATATGAATAATAATGATCGCCATCCCAACCATAATTCCAATGACGCCAAATAAAGAGGCAATTATCATCATCGGAAAGCGAAGAATTCGAATTCCTGCTGACATTTCCAGGTTAGGAATGATAAAAGAAGCGACTGCAGTAATTGATACGACGATAACCATAACGTTACTAACAATACCAGCTTGAACGGCAGCTTGTCCAATTACAATTCCTCCTACGACGCCGATTGTTTGTCCAACAGGCCCAGGAAGCCGAATCGCTGCTTCTCGGAGCATTTCGAGAACTAATTCCATTAATAAAGCTTCTAATATGGGAGGAAAAGGAATTTTGGCTCGAGATTCTCCAATCGTTAACAACAATTTGAGCGGAATCACTTCATAATGGAAGGAAATCATAGCAATATAAAGAGCAGGAGCAAATATTGCAATAAATAGCCCAGTGAAACGAAGAAGTCGTATAAAAGATGGAATCATAGGTCTGAAGCTGTAATCATCTATCGTCTGAAAAAAGGATGAAAAGGTCATAGGTCCTATTAATACGCCTGGTGAGCGATCTACAACAACGGCAATTCGCCCATCAAGAATATGATGTGCTGTTGTGTCAGGGCGTTCAGTTATTGATAATTGCGGAAAGAGAGTAAAGGAATTATCTTCAACAAACCCCTCTAATTCACCAGTAGTAAGAATCGCATCAACTTTTACTGACTCGATACGGGATGCCATTTCTTTTACGACATTTTCGTTCGCAACATCTGCTAGATAAAGCAAAAAAACCTTTGAAGTAGCTCGTTCACCAACAGTGAATTCCTTTACTTTCAATTCGCGATTTGGAATATATCGACGAATAAGTGCAAGGCTGTCGCTCGCTACTTCATTAAATCCTTCGTGTGAGCTTTTTATGGAGCTCTCTGTTGTAGGTTCTTCAATGCTCCTTTTTGGTGCCGCTTGCGTATCAAGCTCTAAAGCGGATAGTTGTCCGTTTATAAATAAAATACTTTTGCCGTGTAAAAGAGATTGTTCAATGTCTGTCCACTGTTGAACTTTTTTAATATTTCCGATAGAAACAGAGGCTTCCCAAAAATCGTCTTCATTCCACTCTTTAAATAAGAGAGGACGAAGAATGTTTACGTTAATAACAGTTTTGTCTACAAGTCCTTCCATATATATAAGTGCAGCTTCCTGTCCGTTTTTTAATGGAAAAGTGCGTGTTATTAATTCTGGAATACCGCTAAACATTTTGGACAAGTGCTTTAAATTAAGGGAAAGGGAAGAAGAGATAGATTTATTTAATGCGTAATCAGCTTGCTCTTGGGTAGAAAAAGATTTTTCACCACGAATCCATTTATTAAAAGACCCCATTTGTTCGCTTACTCCTTGTTATGTTTTATCCCGATTGGTGAGGGCTGATAATCAGTGGGGGATGAAGAAAACCCCCCACTGATTAAAGTTTCACTTTATATGGGTTATTATGGATAGTTACAAGCTGACATATGCGTAGTTTAAATTTTATATTGTATATTTTTAACTTTAACGCTATAATTATAGTGTTAAAGATGGAATCGTGATATGACCTGTTATGACTCTATCGTTTTATTTATGAATAAATGGATTGGTATTTTAGCAAGATGTGCTAATAAACTACTCCACCATGATAATAACGTGCCGAAATGTGGTGCGTATATTTTCGTGGTGGAGTTTTTTTATTCTCAAAAAGGGGGAAAGACCATGAATAACAACATGGTTCATATTACAATTGACGGAAAAAAGTATACAGCGGAGCCCGGTTCAACGATATTGGGTGTTATTAATGAGAACGGGATTGAACATCCGCAAATTTGTTACGTGCCAGAAGTAGATCCTATTCAAACATGTGACACTTGTATTGTAGAAGTTGACGGAAAGTTAATGCGTTCTTGTTCGACGATAGCAACGGAAGGTATGAACATTGAACGTGCTTCTGTTCGCGCAAAAGAAGCACAAACAGAGGCGATGGATCGGTTACTAGAAAATCATTTATTATACTGTACAGTATGTGACAACAACAATGGGAACTGTAAACTGCATAATACAGCAGAATTAATGGAAATTGAACATCAAAAATATCCGTATGAACCGAAAGTAGATGTAAGTGAAGTTGATATGACGCATCCGTTTTATCGCTATGATCCTAATCAATGTATTGCATGCGGTCAATGCGTTGAGGTGTGTCAAAACTTACAAGTAAATGAAACGTTATCGATAGACTGGGAAGCGGAACGCCCACGAGTTATTTGGGATGAAGGAGTAAATATTAATGATTCTTCATGCGTTAGCTGTGGTCAATGTGTAACGATTTGTCCTTGTAACGCTTTAATGGAGAAAACGATGCTCGGTGAAGCTGGATTTATGACGGGATTAAAACCAGATATTCTTGAACCGATGGTAGATTTAATTAAAGAAGTTGAGCCTGGATATAGCGGTATTTTTGCGGTATCAGAAGTGGAAGCGGCCATGCGTGATACTCGTACGAAGAAAACGAAAACAGTATGTACATTTTGTGGTGTAGGTTGTTCGTTTGAAGTGTGGACGAAGGGGCGTAAAATTCTTAAAGTACAGCCATCTTCAGATGCACCAGTTAACGCAATTTCCACTTGTGTAAAAGGGAAATTTGGTTGGGATTTCGTAAATTCTAAAGAACGAATAACAAAACCTTTAATTCGTAAAAATGGAACGTTTGTTGAATCTACATGGGAAGAAGCACTGAATGTAGTTGCAAATAAATTAGGCGCTATTAAAGAAGAGTACGGTAAAGGTTCTATCGGATTTATTTCTTCCTCTAAAATTACAAATGAAGACAATTATGTAATTCAAAAATTAGCTCGACAAGTATTTGGAACGAATAATATTGATAACTGCTCACGTTATTGCCAATCACCAGCAACGGATGGTTTGTTCCGTACAATTGGTATGGGTGGTGATGCCGGAACGATTAAAGATATTGCACAATCTGGTCTTGTTATTATTGTAGGATGTAATCCGACAGAAGGTCATCCTGTTCTAGCTACACGTATTAAACGTGCACATAAATTACACGGACAAAAGTTAATTGTAGCTGATCTTCGTAAAACCGAAATGGCAGAGCGATCAGATGTCTTTATTAGTCCAAAACAAGGAACAGATCAAGTTTGGTTAATGGCTGTTACGAAATATATGATTGATCAAGGTTGGCATGATCAGGAATTCATTAATGAGAATGTAAACTTCTTTGAAGATTTCAAAGAAAGCCTAGAGGAATATACACTTGAATATGCAGAAGAAGTAACAGGCATTTCAAAAGAAACGCTTATTCAAATGGCTGAAATGATTCGTGATGCAGATGGTACATGTATCCTTTGGGGTATGGGGGTAACGCAAAATACAGGTGGTTCTGATACTTCCGCTGCAATTTCAAACTTACTTCTTGCAACAGGGAACTACCGTCGTCCAGGAGCAGGCGCATACCCACTTCGAGGCCACAATAACGTACAAGGTGCTTGTGATATGGGTACTTTACCAGGATGGCTTCCAGGATATCAGCACGTTACTAACGAAATGGAACGTGCGAAATTTGAAACTGCTTACGGAGTAAAAATTGATAGTGAACCAGGTCTTAATAATATCGAAATGCTTCACGCAATTGACGAAGGAAAAATGAAAGCAATGTATCTTGTCGGAGAAGATATGGCTCTTGTAGATTCTAATGCAAATCATGTACATGAAGTGTTATCGAGCCTTGATTTCTTCGTTGTGCAAGATGTTTTCCTTTCTAAAACTGCTCAATATGCAGATGTTGTATTACCAGCAGCGCCATCTCTTGAGAAAGAAGGTACTTTCACAAATACAGAGCGCCGTGTCCAAAGATTATATCAAGTTCTTCCTACGCTAGGAGATGCGAAACCAGACTGGTGGATCGTCCAGGAAGTTGCGAATAAACTAGGTGCAAACTGGAATTATAGCCACCCAAGTGAAATCTTTGCTGAGATGGCAAGTTTATCACCATTGTTCTCGCAAGCGAACTATGAAGTGCTTGAAGGATGGAACAGTTTCCATTGGGGAAGTTTTGATGGAACGAATACACCACTTCTGTTCCAAGACGGATTTAACTTCCCAGATAAAAAGGCTCGTTTTGCGATTGCTGACTGGGTACGTCCAGCTGAATTTCCAGCTGAGTTTGACCTTCACATTAACAACGGTCGTATGCTTGAGCATTTCCATGAAGGGAATATGACAAATAAATCAACAGGTATTCAAACGAAAGTACCTGGTGTTTTCGTTGAAATCTCTCCAGACCTTGCAAAAGAACGTGGCGTAAAAACAGGTTCGTTAGTTCGTCTTGTCTCTCCTTTTGGAGCATTAAAATTACGTGCACTCGTTACAGATCGTGTAAAAGCGAATGAGTTATATTTACCGATGAACTCTACAGATAACGAAACGGCAATTAATTTCTTAACAGGTCCTGCTGTGGATGTACGTACGAATACACCTGCGTATAAACAAACAAAAGTACGTATGGAAGTATTAGAAGTTGATGGCGAAAATCCGATGCCAAAAGCGAACCCACGCAATAAAAAACGTCACCCTCAAGCTGGAATTGAGGTACATCGTAAGTGGGCACGTCCAGGGTATGTGCATTTAACGGATAAGTAGGAGGAGAAAACTATGGCTGCACCTATAAAAATGATTCAAAAACAAGAATTAACTGAGGAAGAAATAAAACAGCAAAAGTTAGATGATTTAAAAGAGCTTCTAACTAATAATGAAGAAGCTCTAAATCAGATGTTTAATATAGTAGGGGAATTAAATGACATTGGAATGCTAGAAGCTGCAAATTCAATGCTAAAAGCGAAAGAACCAATTGCGAAAATTGTTCTAGGTCAAGTAACTCGTGAGCCTGTTACAAATTTAATTAATAATATGATGGGCGCTGCAGGTGCGTTAACTGAACTTGACCCAGAACTTACGAAAAAGCTTATAGGTAGTTTATTAGTCGGGCTAGAAGAAGGTAATGAACATCTAGAAAGTAATAAAAAAGTAGGGGTATTCGATCTTATGAAAGTATTGAAAGACCCAGATATTAACCGTGCTATCGGGTTTGGGCTTCATTTCTTAAAAGGTATGGGGAAAGGGTTAAAAGACGAATAAACTTCATGAAGTGAACCTTTCCGCCCAAATATTTGTAGGAAATAGTTTGGGCGGAAGGCTCATTTTGGTAAAATATATAATAGAGTAAAATGAGGCTTTTGGGAGGTATAATTGTATGTCAAAAAAAGTACATGAATTTAATGATATGATACGAAAACTTCGAAAGGAACTTTTCGGAAAAGGACCAGAACGAATTCATACTGTTTTTGCGGAAAATATGGCTATAGCGACTCTTTATGGAAACTTAACACCTACTGAAAAATTTATTTCAAGTACGATGGACGGTGCGGAAATGGTTCATATGGCTAGAACGAAAATGATTCAAGAAGTGTATGCTGCGAATTCACGTGAACATTTGGAGGAACTTGTTGGAGCGAAATTAGTGAATTTGTTTTCAGATATGAAAGTAGAAGAAGATATTGCAGTTTCTGTATTTGTTTTTGATAAAAATATAACGTGAGAGAAGGATACTGATCGTGAAACCGATACAGGTAGAAAGAGAAATCTTTCGTTATGAACAAGGAGCATTTAAACATATAGAGGACAGCATTGTAACAGAGTTTCCTGTCACCATTAAAATGAACGGACAGGAGTTTGTTACAATGGTTAGTACTCCAGAATATATAGAAGATATGGTAATAGGCTTCTTAGCGTCTGAAGGAATCATTCGGAAGTATGAAGACATTGATAGTGTATGGGTGCAGGAGAAAGAAGGATTTGTGCATGTAACAACGACAAAAGTAAATCCGTATTATGAACAAATGCAAAATAAACGCTATATTACGTCTTGTTGTGGTATGAGTAGGCAAGGGTTTGTTTTTGCAAATGATGCACTAAGTGCAAAAAAAATGAAGGGTGTCCATGTACAGGTTGCTGCCGATGATTGTTTTCGGTTAATGAAAGAAATGCAGCAATCTGCGGATACGTTTCATCATACTGGTGGGGTTCATAATGCAGCTTTATGTGATGTTAATGGTATTATTTTAAGCCGAATGGATATTGGTAGGCATAATGCACTAGACAAAATTTACGGTTATTGTTTAAGAAACGATATTTCTATAAAAGATAAAATCATTGTTTTTAGTGGTCGTATTTCTTCGGAAATATTATTGAAAGTTGCAAAAATCGGTTGTGAAATTATACTATCAAAATCAGCTCCAACTGAGTTAGCTTTGCAACTAGCGGAAGATTTAGGTATTACGACAATAGGATTTATTCGTAATCACTCCTTAAATGTATATACCCATCCAGAACGTGTTTTAAATATAAAATAAAAGTGAGGCAATGAAGATGAAATCAGTTACATTAGACAAGTTGCAACGTCCGTTAAAGGATTTACGTATTTCAGTTACTGATCGCTGTAATTTTCGCTGCCGATATTGTATGCCAGAAGAAATATTTGGTCCTGATTACTCGTTTTTGTCTAATGATAAAATTTTATCTTTTGATGAAATTGAAAGGATAACACGTATTTTCGTTTCTTTAGGTGTGAGAAAATTACGGATTACAGGCGGAGAACCGTTACTTCGAAGAGGGCTTCCAAAGCTTATTGAGCGCCTTAATAAAATTGATGGTGTAGAAGATATCGGTTTAACAACCAATGGATCGTTACTTAAAAAGTTTGCTCCTGATTTATATAAGGCGGGACTATCACGTGTAACAGTTAGCTTAGATTCCTTAGAAGAAGAGCGGTTTTTCTATTTAAATGGTAATAGGAGCAAAGTGCAAAGGGTTCTGGAAGGAATACAGGCTGCAGCTGAAGTTGGAATGAAAATTAAAATAAACATGGTCGTTCAAAAGGGAAAAAACGAACAGGACATTTTGCAGATGGCGCAATATTTTAAGGAAAATAAGCATATTCTTCGTTTTATTGAGTATATGGATGTTGGAAATTATAATGGTTGGGATTTAAAAGAGGTCGTCTCTAAACAAGAAATAGTAGATACGATTCATCAAGTTATGCCGTTAGAACGGATAGAAGCAAATTATTCTGGTGAAGTGGCTACTAGGTATCGTTATATAGGAAGCGATGAGGAAATAGGTATTATTTCATCAGTAACAGATTCTTTTTGCTCATCATGTACGAGAGCTCGTATTTCTGCAGAAGGAAAATTATATACTTGCTTATTTGCTTCTAAAGGAAATGATTTAAGAGAATTGCTTCGTTCTGAACATACAGATGAGGACATTACAGATGTAGTACGCGATATATGGAATAATAGGGAAGATCGTTATTCAGATGAACGCTTAAATCATACAAATAAGAAAACAATACCTAAAATTGAAATGTCACATATCGGTGGTTAATATATAAAGCTAGCGTCATAGTGAAAAATGGAAAATTTACAAGAGTTGTGGATTTTCTATTTTATAGTAAAAGTGATGATTGATATCTCTGTAAAAGATGTGCAGAGAAATTAAGCAGCATTCAAAAACCTTTATTTTGAGGAGGTTTTTTGAAGCTGCTTTTTTATTTGGAGAAAATGGAGGAATGGGTAATGGCATTTCATAAGCCGGAACAAATTGCTGAGCTTGTCATTGAGGCCGGTGTTCAAAAAGTAAGACAGACATTGCCAGCGATGCTTATTCTCGGTTTTTTAGGAGGAGCGTTTATTGCGATAGGTTTTTTACTTAACATTCGAGTTTTAGGGAATTTACCTGAGCGCTGGGGAAGTCTAGTGAATGTTTTAGGAGGAGCAGTATTTCCTGTTGGACTCATGCTCGTAGTATTAGCAGGAGGAGAATTAATTACGGGAAATATGATGTCACTGTCTATGGCGCTTTATGCAAAGAAAATTACATTGATAAGTGTACTGAATAACTGGGTTTGGATTACTCTCATGAACTTTATTGGGGCAATTTTCGTTGCGTATTGCTTTGGACATCTTGGCGGATTAACAGAGGGAGAGTATTTAAATAAAACGGTAGCGATAGCGGAAGGGAAGTTACATGAATCATTTGGGAGAACTTTGATTTTAGCAATTGGTTGTAATTGGCTCGTTTGTCTTGCTCTTTGGCTCGCTTACGGGACGAGTGATTTTGTCGGGAAAATCATCGGAATTTGGATTCCAATTATGGCATTTGTAGTGATTGGATTTCAGCAAGTAGTAGCAAATATGTTTGTCATTTCCGCTGTTATTTTTGCTGGTCATCTAACGTGGATGGATCTGGCTAAAAATTTTGTTCCTGTTTTTATCGGAAATGTAATTGGAGGAGCTGGGTTTGTTGGTTTTGCTTACTTTGCTTGTTATCAGAAACAACATTCTAATATGAAATAGAGTTCTTGAGAGGAAGGGGTATGTAATGGCTGATCGGTATTCACGACAACAGTTGTTCAAACCAATTGGGAATAAAGGACAAGAAAAAATTCGAAATAAACATGTGTTAATTGTAGGGGCAGGCGCATTAGGAAGTGCAAGTGCCGAAAGTTTCGTACGTGCAGGTGTTGGCAAGTTGACGATTATTGATCGTGACTACGTTGAATGGAGTAATTTACAAAGGCAACAATTGTACTCTGAACAAGATGCGAGAGAGAAAATACCGAAAGCAATTGCTGCAAAAAATCGGCTAGAACAGATTAATTCGGAAGTGCAAATACATGCTTTCGTAATGGATGCAACTTCAGAAAATATGGAAGGTCTATTAAAAAATGTAGATGTAATCATTGATGCAACAGATAATTTTGATATTCGATTTGTAATAAATGATTTATCACAAAAACATAATATTCCGTGGGTATATGGTTCTTGCGTTGGATCGTATGGTATGAGTTATATAATTATTCCGCAAGAGACACCGTGTTTACATTGTATGCTGAAAAATATCCCTGTTACAGGTGTGACGTGTGATACTGCTGGGATTATTAGCCCGACTGTTCAAATCGTCGCAGCATATCAAGTGGCAGAAGCGCTCAAAATTTTAGTGGAAAATTTCTCAGCAATTAGAAAAACATTTTTCATGTTTGATATATGGAGTAATCAAAATCATTTTATAAAATTAGGGAAAATAAAAACAGACGCTTGTCTCTCATGCGGTTTGAATCGAACTTATCCTTATTTATCATACGAAAATCAAACGAAGGTAGCTGTTTTGTGCGGAAGAAATACAGTTCAAATTAGACCAGTAGAAAATAGACAGTACAACTTTGATGATATAGAAAAAGTATTAAATAAACTAGGGAAAGTAGATCGGAATCCGTATTTACTATCTTGCCAACTAGATGAGTACCGCGTCGTTATTTTTCAAGATGGTCGTGTTTTCATTCATGGTACAAATGATATTTCGAAAGCGAAACAACTATATTATCGCGTATTCGGTTAATAGAGAGGGTGTCAACAATGGAAAGAAGAGTGCCAATTACGGTTGAAGAAGCTGTTCGTAAAGTGATGGGATTTGCTGATAAAGGCTTAAAGGAGCTATTACCAATTGAATTAGCTTATGGACGTATATTAGCAGAGGATTTAGTAGCTGACCATGATGTACCGTCATTTAATCGTTCGCCGTATGACGGATTTGCTATTCGAGCAGAAGATACTAATTTAGCAAGTTATGAAACGCCAATTGTATTTGAAGTAGTGGGTGAAATTGGTGCAGGATCGCTATTCCATGAGAAAGTAGGTCCATTTCAAGCAGTTCGAATTATGACAGGAGCACAAATTCCGAATGGGTGTGATGCGGTTGTTATGTTAGAGCTGACTCGTCAATATGAGAAGAATGGCAACAATTATATGGAAGTGAAGCGATCATTCAAAACGGGCGACAATATTTCTTTTCAAGGTGAAGATGCTCGTAAAGGAACAGTTCTTGCAAAGAAGGGATTGTACATTAATCCAGGTATTTCAGCTCTTCTTGCTACATTCGGTTATAGTGAAGTACCAGTTGCGAGAAAGCCTGTAATTGGACTGTTAGCGACTGGGAGTGAATTACTGGATGTCAATGATTCATTACAGCCAGGGAAAATTCGAAACAGTAATACGTACATGATATTGTCTCAAATTCGAAGAGCGGGCGGAAGAGTAAAATATTTTGGGAAGTTTAGTGATGATTTTAATACGTGTTTTACAGCTGTGAAAGAAGCGCTTGGCCAAGTAGATATGTTAATTACAACGGGCGGTGTATCAGTAGGAGATTATGATTATTTACCAGCTATTTACGAAAAGTTAGGTGCATCTGTTCTTTTTAATAAAGTTGCAATGCGACCAGGAAGTGTTACGACTGTAGCACAATTAAATGGCAAGTTATTATTTGGTTTATCAGGGAATCCATCAGCTTGTTACGTAGGGTTTGAATTATTCGTAAGACCGTGTATTCGGACGTATATGTTTAGTGAAAAAGTACATTTAAAAAGAGAAAAAGCGTTATTAGGAGAAGATTTTCTAAAACCGAATCCATTTACAAGATTTGTACGAGCAAAATTGCAATATGATGAGGGGAAATTAATCGCTTATCCATCAGGGTTTGATAAATCTAGCTCAGTTTCTTCATTGGCAGAATCCAACGCGTTTATCGTATTGCCGGGCGGGACAAGAGGATATAAAAAAGATATGTTTGTCGATGTTCTTTTATTAGAAGATAACGAAGGTAGTGAATGGCCTTGGACATTTCATAAAGTGAGAGGTGGTTTTAATGGGACAAGTGCTATTTGAGATTGTAGATAAACCGATTTTAGTTGAAGAAGTAACGAATAAAGTCGCAAGAAGGGAAGCAGGTGCGATTACAACATTTATTGGTACGGTGAGAGAATTAACAAAAGGAAAACGAACGCTACATTTAGAGTATGAAGCATATAAACCGATGGCAGTAAAACAACTTATGAGAATTGGTGAAGAAATTAGTGAAAGATGGCTGGATGCAAAAGTAGCAATTACGCACCGTGTAGGGCGGCTAGAAATAATGGATATTGCGGTAGTCATTGCAGTTTCATCACCGCATCGTAAAGTAGCTTATGAAGCGAATGAGTACGCGATTGAACGTATAAAACGAATCGTTCCAATTTGGAAAAAAGAATTTTGGGAAGATGGAACGATGTGGGGTGGAGATCAACTTGAAAACACACCTTATCCAGAAGGAAAACCAAAGAAGGAAGAATGAGAAAATGATTACAATTTTACTGTTTGCAAATTTGCGTGAGGAAGTTGGATTGGATCGATTAGTAATTTCAGAAAAGCAAGAAATGACAGTGCAGCAATTAAAAGAATGGCTCAAAGCCAGCTATTGTTTACAATCGCTGGATAAAGTGATGGTGGCTGTTAATGAAGAGTTTGTAATGAATGAAGAGATGATAAAAGCCGGAGATATAGTCGCATTAATCCCACCCGTTAGCGGGGGATAATAAGCTTTTTCACCAGATGAAGTGCCAAGAAAATGTTGTATATAAATTAGAATAAGAGAAGGGATGAGTTCTATGCTTACTCAAGAACAAATAATGAATGCATTAAAACATGTAGAGGATCCAGAGTTACACAAAAGTGTTGTAGAATTAAATATGGTTAGAAATATACAAATGAACAGAACAGAGGTTAAACTTGAAGTAGTACTAACAATCCAAGGTTGTCCGTTAAAAGCAAAAATTCAACAAGATATTGAAGAATCGCTTCACGCAATTGGTGCCTCTAAAGTGGAGGTAACATTTGGTTCTATGACACAAGAAGAACGTGCAGCTTTAACAGAGAAGTTAAAGCGAAATACTAGAACAGAAACTGGTATGCCGAGCATACTTCGCCCGGATTCAGGAGTACGTTTTATTACGGTAACGAGCGGAAAAGGCGGAGTTGGAAAATCAACGGTGACAATTAATCTTGCAACTGCACTAGCTCGTATGGGCAAAAAAGTGGGGATATTAGATGCAGATATATATGGTTTTAGTATTCCAGCTATGATGGAAACGAATAAGAAACCAACGATGATTGATCAAACGGCAATTCCAGTCATTAGTCACGGTGTTAAAATCATGTCGATGGGATTCTTTACAGAAGGAAATAACCCAGTGATGTGGCGCGGACCGATGCTAAATAAATGGATTCAAAATTTCCTTGCGAATACGCACTGGGGAGAATTAGATTATTTATTACTTGATTTACCACCAGGTACAGGAGATGTTGCGATTGATGTTGCAGCGATGATTCCGCAAGCGAAAGAAATAATTGTTACAACTCCGCACAATATAGCTTCATTCGTTGCTTCAAGAGTTGGTGTAATGGCAAAACATACGAAGCATGAGATTTTAGGTATTGTGGAAAATATGGCTTATTATGAAGAACAAGATGGATCGAAAAATTATCTCTTCGGAAAAGGTGGCGGCGAAATGCTTGCAGAACAATTGCAAACAGAAGTAATTGCCAAAATACCTTTTGCGAAACGTGAAGAAAATAATGGTTCATCTGTATATGATGAAGATTCTCTTGTTGGAGAAGTGTTTACATCGTTAGCTGAGGATATTATTTATAGAGGATAGAGGGGGAAGTTTAGTATGGCATGTAACATTGATCATTCTATTGAAGATGTGATGAATAAGCTTGAAAGTCAAAAGAATTTTTTACCTGAAGGGATCTTTAAAGAGTTAAAGAGTTTTTTGCAAGGTATTCATTCACAGAAATTATTAAATGATGTTTTTCACCTCCTAAAAAAGTATGATTTAGTCAGTGAGGAAGAACGAGAGACGAGAAATGCACAATTGTTGTACATTTTGAATTAAGTACTCTTTGGCTTTAGAATTTTTTCAGAAGGGGTGAATGTGATGGATATGAAAAAGATGATTGAAACGATAGAAGTAACTAGAGTGACTGAAGAGGAATTATCGATTTCGAATTTACATCCAAAGCTTGTGAAGTTGTATAGTCAAAAAGATAGTGCAGAGTATACGAAGCTATTAAAATATATTTTATCATTATCCGTACAGCTGAAGCTGAATCTTGTATTGAAATATTTTGGTGTACGTCCCATTGTTGCTGCAGACGAGCGGGTGCAATTTCAAGAGATATTTAAATGCTTAGCTAAGAAAGATGAGAATGGGGAATGGTTTCTAAATTTTGTTTCTTTATATGTAGGGCTAATTGTAGTTCTTCGTTTTGATGAGAAAGTGATTGAGAGCAATTTTTTTGATGATATGGTAGTGGATGAATGTAATGAAATATAAGATTCTACTCATAACATTTTTCTATATTAAATGCTTTAACTGCGATTTTAGTTGGTTATGTAAATATGAAGGTAACTAATTAAGAAAAAGGAATGAAACTAGTTGGATAAAAAGAGTTCTTCAGTTGTTTCCGTCGTTTTTTCGTGTTACTATTAATCGAATTTTTCATAAGGAGAGAAAGCGATGAAATGGATTTATTTTCTTATTATTAACGTTATAGCTTTTAGCCTTATGGGGCTTGATAAACGAAAAGCAAAGAAGAAACAGTGGAGAACGCCAGAAAGTACGTTGTTTTTATCGGCGGCAGCTGGAGGAGCAGTTGGAGCTTGGATCGGCATGTATATGTTTCATCATAAAACTCATAAAAAGAAATTTGTTTTCGGCATACCGTTACTTGTTGTAATAACGGTATGTTTATTATTCGTTGTATGAGAAATGTCGAAAGAAATGCAGATTGATTATTGGTAAAGTGAGCATGTGAGACCGTATAATGGAGAAAAAATGAGAAGAGGAGAAAAAGGAAGATGGGGAGTCAATCAGCAGAGCAAAAAAAAGGGATACTATACGCGGCTGGTGCTTACACGATGTGGGGAATCCTACCGATTTATTGGAAATGGGTTGAGGAAGTTCCAGCAGATGAAATATTAGCACACCGCATCGTTTGGGCATTTGTTTTTATGTTACTCGTATTAGGTGTTACGAAGAGGTTTCGTCAGTTTATTGGGGAATTTGTGAATCTTTTTAAACGACCTAAATTATTAATGTCATTAACAATAGCTTCAGTCTTGATTAGCGGAAACTGGTTTGTTTACATATGGGCCGTTAATCATAATCATGTTATTGAAGCGAGTCTTGGCTATTATATTAATCCGCTTATTAGTATTTTACTTGGTACAGTCGTTTTAAAGGAAAAGTTAAACTTCTGGCAATATGTTGCAGTTGGTTTAGCTGGAGTGGGGGTTATCATTTTAACAGTGCGTTTCGGATCTATTCCGTGGGTTTCTCTTTCACTTGCCTTTTCATTTGGATTATACGGATTAACGAAAAAACTGTTAAACTATGATGCTACAATTGGACTTACGATGGAAACGATGTTAGTGACACCGCTTGCAATCATTTACCTTGTTATGACAGGCGCCCATGGTTTCGGCTCATTTGGATCTATTTCAATGTTATCGACATTACTATTAATAGGAGCAGGTATTGTTACAGCTCTACCACTTTTTTATTTTGCAAAAGGAGCCCAACTTATTCCGCTTTATATGGTAGGTTTTTTACAATATATTGCACCAACAATTAGCTTAATTTTAGGTGTATTCGTATTTGGTGAACATTTCACATCTACTCATATGATTGCATTTTTCTGTATATGGGTTGCATTATTTGTATTCTCGGTAGCGAAGACTAAGTTTTTAGTGCAGAAACAACCGAAATTTATAAAAAATAAATCAGCAAAAGTATCATAATGCGTAGTATTTTCTACGCATTTTTCTTTATACTTATATTATATAGAATTTCCATTATAGTCAGTAAGGAGCTGAGAACATGGAAACAATTTTACATAATGATCCGCTTATGGCAGCTGTAATTTCATGGTTTTTAGCACAATTAACGAAAGTAGTCTTCAAATTAGTTAAAACAGGTGAATTTGATTTTGCAAAGTTTTTTGCTTCAGGTGGGATGCCAAGTTCTCATGCTTCAACAGTTACAGCGCTTGCTACAGGAGTTGGAGTAGTGGAAGGTGTGGAAAGCTCGATGTTTGCGGTTGCTACAATTTTTGCCATTATTGTTATGTATGATGCTTCAGGAGTAAGGCTTGCAGTAAGTAAACAAGCAAAAATATTGAATGACTTTTTTCACGGTAGAGAAACAGAATATAAGAAGTTAAATGAACTTGTTGGGCATACACCGTATGAAGTAGTAGTCGGTGCTTTATTAGGGATTATTGTCGGAGTAGGGTATTGTTTATGAGCAGAACATTTTATATGTTCTGCTTTTCTTTGTTTTTATACATATTCAGCTACCTTTTTGAATATCGTTATACGGATTTCGAAAGGGTGGGTGAGCAACTTGTTATTATATGAAAAAGTGCATGAAGAAATAGCGAGAAGAACAACTGCACTTCAAACAATGCAACGGCAAGATGGTACGTGGCGGTTTTGTTTTGAAGGAGCGCCACTAACAGATTGTCATATGATTTTTTTATTAAAATTATTAGGTAAAGATAAAGAGATAGAACCGTTTGTAAAAAGATTAGCATCACTCCAAACAAATGAAGGAACATGGAAATTGTATGAAGATGAAGTGGGTGGTAATTTATCTGCTACAATTCAATCTTATGCTGCCTTACTTGCATCGGAAAAATATACAAAAGAAGATGTGAATATGAAGCGAGCGGAAATGTTTATAAATGAGCGCGGTGGGGTAGCGCGTGCTCATTTTATGACGAAGTTTTTATTAGCTATTCATGGAGAATATGAATATCCTTCTCTCTTTCATTTGCCAACACCAATTATGTTTCTGCAGAATGATTCCCCTCTCAGTATTTTTGAACTGAGTAGCTCAGCACGTATTCATTTAATTCCGATGATGTTGTGTTTAAATAAAAGATTTCGAGTAGGGAAAAAGTTATTGCCAAATTTAAATCACATTGCAGGCGGGGGCGGAGAATGGTTTCGGGAGGATCGGTCTCCAGTTTTTCAAACGTTAGTAAGTGACGTGAAGAAAATTATAACGTATCCACTTTCTTTGCATCATAAAGGATATGAGGAAGTAGAACGTTTTATGAAAGAGCGTATTGATGAAAATGGAACATTATATAGCTACGCAACTGCCTCGTTTTATATGATTTATGCTTTACTTGCATTAGGACATTCTATTCAATCACCAATTATTCAAAAAGCTATAACGGGAATCACATCTTATATATGGAAGATGGAGAGAGGGAGCCATTTGCAAAACTCTCCATCAACTGTATGGGATACAGCTTTACTCAGTTATGCTTTGCAAGAAGCTCAAGTTCCGAAAGCAAGTAAAGTGATTCACAATGCATCAGCATATTTACTAAGAAAACAGCAAACGAAGAAAGTAGATTGGAGTGTACATGCACCGGATCTCTTCCCGGGTGGTTGGGGCTTTTCGGATGTGAATACGACGATTCCAGATATTGATGATACAACTGCTGCGTTAAGAGCATTGGCGCGAAGTAGAGGGAACGAAAATGTAGACACTGCTTGGAAGCGAGCGGTTAATTGGGTTAAAGGATTGCAAAATAATGATGGTGGTTGGGGGGCTTTTGAAAAAGGGGTAACGAGCCGTATATTAGCAAATTTACCAATCGAAAATGCAAGTGATATGATTACAGATCCTTCTACACCAGATATTACAGGAAGAGTATTAGAATTTTTCGGAACGTATACGCAAAATGAATTGCCCGAGAAACAAAAACAAAGTGCGATAAATTGGTTAATGAATGTACAAGAGGAAAATGGATCGTGGTATGGGAAATGGGGAATTTGTTATATATATGGTACGTGGGCAGTGTTGACTGGTTTACGGTCACTAGGAATACCATCTAGCGATCCATCAGTGAAACGAGCAGCTTTATGGCTTGAACATATACAGCATGAAGATGGTGGCTGGGGAGAATCTTGCCAAAGTAGTGTGGAAAAAAGATTTGTTACTTTGCCATTTAGTACACCATCCCAAACAGCATGGGCGTTAGATGCCCTCATTTCTTACTATGATAAAGAAACGCCAGTCATTCGAAAAGGTATTTCATATTTGCTCTCCAACTCTTATATAAATGAAAAATATCCTACTGGAACAGGTTTACCAGGTGGGTTTTATATTCGTTATCATAGTTATGCTCATATATATCCATTGCTTACTTTGGCTCATTATGCAAAAAAATATAGAAAATAAACCGAGAGATGTCTCTCGGTTTATTTTGTTGGGTAGTAGGTCCCTTTTGAAAAGAATAAGGTTGTGATGTACCTTATTTTTCGGTTGATTGGCGCTTTTGACGTGCATCAGCGGCATTTGCACGTGCGTTTGCTTCTAAGTCATTGTGGTCAGCGAGTTCGCGAGAGAACTCAACATCAATGCCATCAGCTGCTTTGCTTTGTTTGAAATTCTTTTTGTTCATTCGACACAATCTCCTTGCGTTTATGCGACGTTGCAAAGTTAGTTTGACACAAATAGACTTTTTTATACAAAGAGGAATTGGAAAGTAAAAAGCCGAAATATACAGTATAAGTAATAGAAATGGGGGATAGGGATGGAGTTTTTAAACGGGAAAACAGCTGTTGTAACAGGAGCTGCACAGGGAATTGGAAAAGAGATTGCAAGGGTTTATGCAAAACTAGGGGCGAAAGTATTAATTAGCGATGTAAATGAAGAGAATCTACAAAAAACGACACGTGAGTTATCAGATGAAGGATATGAAGTGTGCTCATATCGATGTGATGTGAGTAATCCAAATGAAGCAAAGTCGTTAATTGAATATGCGGTTCAAAAATTTGGTACATTACATATTTTGGTGAATAATGCTGGAATTACAAGAGACGCAATGTTACATAAAATGGAGAAATCTGCTTGGGAACAAGTATTACAAGTGAATTTAACTGGAGTTTTTTATTGTATGCAACCCGCGCTTCTTTACATGAGACAACAAGGGTATGGACGCATTATTAATATATCTTCAATTAGTAGAGAAGGAAACATAGGTCAAGCAAATTATGCGGCTACAAAGGCAGGAGTTGTAGGATTAACGAAAACAGCAGCGAAAGAAGTTGGAAGTTTCGGTATTACTTGTAATGCGATTTGTCCGGGGTTTATGGATACAGATATGACCAAAACGATACCAGATAAAGTGAAAGAAAAGATGGTTGGCGCTATTCCAGTTGGTAGAATTGGAACACCAGAAGATATTGCGAACGCAGCAGCCTTTTTAGCATCAGAATACGCATCTTATATTACAGGTGAAGTATTAAATGTGAGCGGAGGACTGCAAGTTTAAAGGAATACATAATGAAAAGAACCTGACCAGGTAGGTCAGGTTCTTTTCATTAATTTAAGTTAAGCCAAACGCTCTTTACTTCTGTATAGTTATTTAATGCGTAAGATCCCATTTCACGGCCAAGACCAGATTGTTTAAATCCTCCAAATGGAGATGCTGCATCAAAGACGTTATAACAGTTTACCCATACTGTACCTGCACGTACTTTACTTGCAACATAGTGTGCTGTTTTAACATTTTCTGTCCACACACCAGCCGCTAAGCCGAATTGTGATTTATTTGCACGTTCAATTACTTCGTCAATATCGTTAAACGGTATTGCAGAAATAACTGGACCGAAAATTTCTTCTTTTGCGATCGTCATTTCATCATTTACGTCAGCGAATACTGTAGGAGAAACGAAGTAGCCTTGATCGAATGGATTACTTCCTCCGCAAAGTACTTCAGCGCCTTCTTCAATCCCTTTTTCAATGTAGCCCATTACACGTTTTTGTTGTTCTTCGGAAACGAGAGGGCCAATTGTTGTTTCAGGGTTAAGACCGACACCTTGATTTAGTTTTTTAGAATAGAGGACGAGATCAGCCATGACGTTATCATACATTTTCTTCGGAACAAATAAGCGTGATCCAGCAGAGCATACTTGTCCTTGGTTAAACATAACACCAGAAAGTGCACCAGGAATCGCGCGAGATAAATCAGCATCTGGCAATATGATATTTGGTGATTTACCGCCTAATTCAAGTGTAACGCGTTTTAATGTTTCGGATGCTTGTCGCATAATTTGTTTACCGACAGGAGTAGAACCGGTAAATGCAATTTTATCAACGAGTGGATGATTAACGAGAGCTTGTCCAGCTGATTCACCGAATCCAGGTACGATATTAATAACACCTTTCGGGAATCCAGCTTCTTCAATTAATTCAGCTAAGTATAGAGCAGATAGTGGAGTTTGTTCTGCAGGTTTTAAAACGATTGTACATCCTGTAGCAAGCGCTGCTCCCATTTTCCACATTGCCATAAGAAGCGGGAAGTTCCAAGGGATAATTTGACCAACTACACCAACAGCTTCATGGCGTGTATAGTTAAAGTAATCACCGGAAACAGGAATTGTTTGACCAACGATTTTCGTAGCCCATCCAGCGTAATAGCGCATATGCTCAATTGCAAGTGGTATGTCTGCTGCCATTGTTTCACGGATTGGCTTTCCGTTATCTAATGTTTCGAGCTGTGCAAGCTCTTCTTTATGTTCTTCCATTAAATCAGCTAACTTGTACATGAGACGGCTTCGCTCAGCGGTGCTCATACGAGACCAAGGACCTTCGTCAAAAGCCATACGAGCTGCGACTACAGCTTTATGAATATCTTCGCGACCAGCTTCAGAAACGACGGCAAGTGTTTCACCAGTTGCTGGGTTAGGTGTTTTAAATGTTTTACCGGAAGCGCTTTCAATGAAAGATCCATTCACATATAACTTTTTTGTACCTTGAAGAAATTTCTCTACCTTTTCATGAAGATTTACAGCTAGTTGACTCATTGTATAACCCCCTTGAAAATATAATGTAAACGCAGTACGAGACGGCGCTTATTCCGAAATCAAGGATGTGGAAACTAGATGGAAAGCCTCTAATTAAAATCATAATTAAGAAATACTGAAAATTCAAATTTCATTTGTGTTACAATTGTAAAAAATATGTAATGTAAGAGAATCTTCTATATGATTATAAAAAATCCTGCTTGTTTTTGCTTTCTAGTAGGAAAAACTAGAAGAACAATGGTACAATAATACATCGTGAGAGGAGGGGTAAAAATGAAAGATTATCATGATGATCCACGCTTTCGAATAGCCCATAGAGAAGCGTTAATTGGTCTTGGACTTGCTATTATTAATTTTATAATATGGTACGGATTTGCTTATGGGCTTGGTAGTAAAAATCCGAATGAATATACATATGTATTAGGTTTTCCCGCATGGTTTTTTTATAGCTGTATCGTTGGATTTATCGTTATGGTTATTTTACTTAGTTTAGTTGTTCGTTTTGTATTTCAAGATATTTCACTCGATGAGGAAGAAAAAAGTGAGGAATAATAGATGAATTGGTATGTAATCATTCCAATGATAATTTCGTTTATCGTTGTATTTTTAATTGGTGTATATGCTTCAAGACGTGTGCAAGCAACTGCTCATAATAAATTTTTACAAGAATATTTTCTTGGTGGGCGTGAGCTAGGCGGTTTATTATTAGCGATGACAATGATTGCTACGTACGGTAGTGCAAGTAGCTTTATTGGTGGCCCTGGTATTGCTTACAATATGGGTCTTGGATGGGTACTGTTATCTGCGATTCAAGTTGTAACAGGCTATATCGTTTTAACGGTTATCGGTAAAAAGTTTGCAATTATCGCTAGGAAGATGGAAGCAATTACTCTTATCGATTATTTAAAAGGGAGATACAATAATAAAGCAGTTGTTATACTTTCTGCGTTATGTATTATTATCTTTTTATTTTCAGCGACAGTAGCCCAGTGGGTCGGTGGTGGACGATTAATCGAGTCACTAACGGGTCTATCGTATACAACAGCACTATTTTTATTTACTTTTTCTGTACTTGTGTACGTATTAATTGGTGGATTTCGTGCAGTTGCTCTATCAGATACATTATTAGGAATCATTATGTTAGTTGGAACGACAATCATTTTAATTGCTACTGTCATTGCTGGTGGTGGAATTGAAAAGATTATGCAGGAACTTGTTCAAATTAATCCAAAGTTAATTACACCATTCGGAGCAGATGGCAGTTTAACGAAATCATATGTTACATCATTTTGGATTTTAATTGGAATTGGCGTTGTAGGTTTACCACAAATTAGCGTGCGTGCCATGTCTTATAAAAATTCAAAAGCTATGCACCAAGCTTTAATAATTGGAACAGTTGTCGTTGGTACAATTATGATTGGTATGCATTTAACTGGTGTATTTGCAAGAGTAGTACTTCCAGGTATAACGGTACCAGATAAAGTAATGCCGCTACTTGCGATGGAAGTGTTGCCACCTTGGTTAGCTGGAGTTTTTTTAGCTGCACCGATGGCAGCGATTATGTCTACAGTAAACTCTTTATTATTACTTGTAAGCTCGTCAATTATTAAAGATATATACGTAAATTACATAAATAAAGATGCAGCAGACAGTACGATAAAAAAAGGAAGTTTGTGGATTACTGGTATTGTAGGACTACTCGTTTATGCAGCGGCGATTAAACCACCAGATTTTTTAATATGGCTAAATTTATTTTCTTTCGGTGGATTAGAAGCAGCATTTATTTGGCCGATCGTATTAGGTTTATATTGGAGGAAAGGAAATGCAACAGGAGCGCTTGCGTCTATTTTAGTTGGAGTAGGCTCATATATATGTATTCATCTTTTCTATCCAAATCCGTTCGGTGTACATACAGTTGTCTTCCCGATTTGTTTTGCATTTATCGCTTACATCTTAGGAAGCATGATTGCTGTGAAGAAAAACAGTATAGTTTAGATGAAAACGTAGTCCTTACAGGACTGCGTTTTTTCGGATAAATTTGTTCTTTTTTATTCTGTAAGCCTGTGAATATTCATAAATTAATAACAATTGAGGGGATGGAGTTGAGGGCGATGAAAAAAGTATTATTTTTAGGAGACCCGGGAATTGATGACTCTTTGGCAATTATGTATGGATTGTTACATCCTGATATTGATATTGTTGGTGTAGTAACGGGGTATGGAAATGTAACGCAAGAAAAGGCGACAAGTAATGCGGCATATTTATTGCAACTGGCAGGGCGGGAAGATATACCTATTATTAATGGTGCGAAAATCCCTTTATCTGGAGATATTACAACGTATTATCCAGAAATTCATGGGGCGGAAGGTTTAGGACCAATTCGACCGCCAAAAAATCTTTCTCCAAATATAAGGCCTTTTTGTGAGTTTTTTGACATTCTTGAAAAATATAAAGGAGAATTAATTATAGTTGATGCCGGGAGGTCAACGACACTTGCGACAGCATTTATTTTAGAAAAACCATTGATGAAGTATGTGAAAGAATATTATATAATGGGCGGTGCTTTTTTAATGCCTGGAAATGTTACACCAGTCGCAGAAGCGAATTTTCATGGTGATCCTATTGCATCACAATTAGTAATGCAAAATGCCAAGAATGTGACGTTGGTGCCGCTTAATGTTACATCTGAAGCTATAATTACGCCAGAGATGGTAAAGTACATTACGAAACATTCTAAAACGAGTTTTAATAAATTAATTGAACCGATTTTTACGTATTATTATAAAGCTTATAGAAAGTTAAATCCGAAAATAACAGGAAGTCCGGTACATGATGTTGTTACAATGATGGTCGCGGCGAATCCTTCAATATTGGATTATGTGTATCGTCGTGTAGATGTAGATACAGTGGGGATTGCAAAAGGAGAAAGTATTGCAGATTTCCGTCCTCAACCTGATGCAAAAGCCTTAAAAAATTGGGTGCGAATTGGTTGGTCATTACATTATAAAAAATTCCTTGAGGATTTTGTGAAAATCATGACATAGACATAATGGGAGTATACAAGTTAAAATAATGGAGATGGTTATTCAAATAACCATCTCCATTATTTTGTTCTTTTAAAGATAAAGAGAAAGAGTTACACAATAGGAGAGGAATTTTACTTGAAAAAAACTATAGTATGCGCAGTGATTGTGGGTATTTTCGTTTTGCTAATATCGGGTAATTTTTTAGTGAAAAAAGTTTGGAGTTCAAATAATGATGATGCACAGTATATCGCATCCTTTATTGAAGAACATAAAGATGAAAAAAATAGTGCGCTTTTAGTAAAGAGAAATGATAAAGTTGTTTATTCTGTAAATCCGAATGTTGTATTGCCAGTTGCTAGTACGATGAAATTAATTGTAGCGCTTGAATATACGAAACAAGTTACGGAAGGGAAAATTGATTCTTCTAGTTTCGTTTCCATTAATGATGTGAATCGGTATTATGTACCGAATACAGATGGTGGTGCGCAAGATAGATGGCAAAGGTACTTGGAAAAGAAAGGAAAGATAACTGAAGGAGCGGTTTCTTTAGAAGAAGTAGCAAAAGGAATGGTTAAATTTAGTTCAAATGCAAATGCTGAGTACTTAATGGAAGTGTTAGGATTAGATAATATTAATCGGAATTTACAAAGTTTATCACTTCCTGCACATCAACCACTATTTCCAATCGTTTCATCTTTATATATCCCGGGATATTTGCATAAAGAATTACATGTTCCAAAATATAAAATAGAGAAAAAGTTAAAAGAAATGTCTCAAGAGCAATATCGTGAATATGCAATGATTATTCATGAACGCTTAAAGAAGAAGGGACCATTATTACAGAAGGAAATTCCGCTTTATTTAGAGGAACGTTACGACAAAATTTGGTCAGATAGATTACCAGCAGCTTCTGCAAATGATTATATGGTATTACTTCAAAAGGCAAACCATAAAGGTGGCTTGACAGAAGCTGAAGAAAAAGTGTGGGCAAATATCGTTGAAACAGACATGAGTGCCAAGAAATACCGTAAAACATTTAGACATGCTGGGCAAAAGAATGGTTATACACCATGGACGGTTACAAAAGCAGTTTACGCTATGGATAAACGTGGAAACTGTACGGAGATTGTGTTTTTGGCGAATAATTTAAATGAAGACGATAGTGCAGAAATACGGAAACATTTAGCAAACTTACATTTCCAAGTGTTGCAAAGTGATAAGTATGATGCGACTTTTATTAAATAAACTCGGTGCAGAGAGCACCGAGTTTATTTTTATGTACAAGCACTTTTTTTCTATCTCTGGGTATGATGGTTAGTAATACTTAGGTGAGAGGGGAAAAGGTGATGAAACAAAGTAAAGAAGAGTTTATAAAGAGCGAAGGCGCTGATTTCCCTGGGAAAACATACGTGAATTGCGTATTACAACATGTATTTGAGTTTCAACGAAATTATTTATTGAAAGACATGTTTCAAGTGCATAAAGCGCATATTATGATGCTGACGGAAGAAAATTTATTGGAAAAAGAAGAAGCTAAAGTTATATTAAACGCACTAAAAAAGATAGAGGGAATTCCAAAAGATCAATTGCTCTATACAGAGCAGCATGAAGATCTCTTTTTTTTAGTGGAGCATTTAATTTTTCAAGAAGCGAAATGCGATTTTGTAAGTAATATGCATATTGGTAGAAGTAGAAATGATATGGGTGTAACGATGTATCGCATGAGTTTAAGGCGATACGTACTACGATTAATGGAACATCATTTGTTATTGCAAGAAAGTATGCTGCAACTTGCCGATGATCATAAGGAAACGATTATGACAGCTTATACACATACACAACCAGCGCAGCCAACAACATTTGGTCATTATACGTTAGCAATTTATGATACGATGCAAAGAGATTTAGAACGAATGAAAAAAACGTACCAGCTTTTAAATCAGTCTCCAATGGGGGCGGCTGCACTCTCTACAACAAGTTTCCCGATTAAACGAGAACGAGTTGCTCATCTACTTGGATTTGCAAATGTAATTGAGAACTCATATGATGCTGTTGCCGGAGCGGATTATTTATTAGAAGTTAGCTCGCTACTTATGGTAATGATGACGAATACGAGTAGATGGATTCATGACTTTTTGTTGTTAGCAACGAAAGAATATGACGGTATTACTGTTGCAAAGCCATATGTACAAATCAGTAGTATTATGCCGCAAAAACGAAATCCGGTTTCCATTGAGCATGCTCGTGCAATTACGAGTAGTGCTTTAGGAGAAGCATTTACAGTGTTTCAAATGATTCATAATACACCATTTGGTGATATTGTCGATACGGAAGATGACTTGCAGCCATATTTATATAAAGGGATTGAAAAGACTATTCGTGTTTTTTCTATTATGAATGCAGTCATTCGAACGATGAAAGTAGAGGAAGAAACGTTGAAAAATCGTTCCTATAAACATGCAATTACGATTACAGATTTCGCAGATGTGTTAACGAAAAACTATGAAATTCCATTTCGGCATGCTCATCATGCAGCAAGTACTATTGCAAGTATGTCATTGGAGCAGAAAAAGGAGCTTTATGAATTGCATTTGAAAGACGTAAATATATACTTACAAGAAAAGTTTAATATAAATCTATTAGAAAAAGAGTGGAAAGAAATTATATCGCCAGAAGCTTTTATTCAAAAAAGAAATGTATACGGTGGACCGAGTAAAAAAGAAATGGAACGCATGATCAAAAATCGAAAAGAGTCATTTCGAAAAGAAGAAGATGTATTTGAAAAGGAAAGACAGAGAATTTTACAAGCTGAAAATACTTTAAATACATTAGCTTTGAATATTATTGAATCGTAAAAGAGGGATTTAATGAATTAATCGCCAATACTTAATTAAAATATAAATAGAGAGAAGAGATTGTCGATGATTCAATTACATGTATATGAAGAGATTTTTCATTTTAAAGAAGATGTTACACCATTTCTAGAAAAGAATGAGCAGGAAAACAATCTCATATTAGGTGTATTACAAATGGTCCAAGAACCGATATTTATGGGGATAGCGAAACAAGGAGAAGAAATTGCGGTTGTATTTCTGCAAACAGAAGAGAAGAAACAAATCATTGTTGCAACTTCTGAAATTGCGGGAGTAACTATTGAGGAACTTGCAAAAGAATTAACGAAAATATATCCGGATATTCCTGGATTGATCGGTAATAAGAAAATTGTACAGAAATTAGCGAAAGAGATTGCAGTATTAGAAAATAAAAAAACCCATGTTGCAATGGAGCAAGGTGTGTATGAGTTGAACAGAGTAAAGAAGAAGTGTAATGCGAATGGACTTTTTCGAGCGGTAAATAATGATGAATTACCATTAATAGAACAGTGGATATATCAATTTTGTGAAGATGTAAAGCTTCCTACTACGAAAGAAGAAGTAAAACAAACTGCATATACATTAATAACTACAAATCGACTGTTTGGTTTGGAAGTGGATGGGAAACTCGTTTCTGTAGCTGCAAAAACGAGACCAACTAAAAATAATATAACAGTTAATTTTGTATATACGCCGAAAGAAGAAAGGAAAAAGGGATACGCATCTAATTGCGTAGCGGCACTTAGTCAACGTATGTTAGATGAAGGTTACAAAACAACGACATTATATACGGACCTGGCAAATCCGACATCGAATAAAATTTATCAAGAAATTGGTTATGAGCAAATTGCGGAGTCTGTGCTTATATTTTTAGAGAAGTAGAACAAAAAGGCGTGCTAAAATAGCACGCCTTTTTGTTATTCATCAATTCTAATAACCTTGCCTTGAGGGAAGTCTTCGGTTTCTAGTAAGTTACGAATAGCTTTCGCAACGTATTCAGGTGATAATAGCTTTCCTTCTTCTTTTAATGCGATGAATCGATCTAAATTTGTGAAGTCTTCTTTATTTGTTTTCCGAATTTGTGCTTGCATATTTGTATCAACAACACCAGGTGCAAAAGCGACGATTTTTACTGGAAATTCTTTTACTGCTTCTTCCGTTGCCACGCACTGTGTAAACATATTTACGCCAGCTTTCGTTGTACAATAAGCGCCCCATCCGAAGTAAGGATTTTTTCCTGCACCAGATGAGATGTTTATAACACGTTTATCTACTTTCCATTCTTTCGTATGTTTCATGAAAGTAGAGGTGAGAATCATAGGTGCAAGTAAATTAATGTGAACGTTCGTAATGAATTGTTCACTTTCTGCTTTTTCAATTGGCTTCATAGGAGCAACCGTACCCGCATTATTAATTAAATGAATAGAAGATACACTGTCTTCTTGAATAGATGAAATGATTTTGTTAAAGTTCGTTTCTAAATTATGTACATCTTGAAGATCTAAGGAGTGGAAAACACAATTGCTATTATATTGTTCTGCGAGTTTCGTAAGCTCTTTATTTTCTCTTCTAGAAATAGAGATGACAGTTGTATTTTTTTCTAACAATTGTGTGGCAATAGCCTCACCTAAACCTTGTGAAGTTCCTGTTATAATAACGTAGCGCATAGTTTTATAAACCCCTCTCATATGTGCGGAATTTTGTTGGACAACGTACATTGTATAGTTTGTCTACATTTTATAGTATAGAGCACTTTTTACTATAATTGAAATGAGATGATTGTGTGCCTTTTATAAATCGGTTTACGACAACAGTACCTGGTGCCGTCACGTTTACTGGGAATACGCTGGGACTTAGCCCTACATCACCTGCACCAGGTAATATTTTTGGTACACTTGCTGTGTTTACGACAGTAAATACAGCGTTGCAAGTACCAGGATTCCCAGCGGGGACAACAGATGAGTGGCAATTGAATTCTTCAAGTGCAATTTTAAATCTTCCAGCGGGAAGCAGTGTGTTATATGCAGAATTAGTTTGGGCTGGTACTTTCCGGACTGATACGGAAGATGTTTTACCATTTTTAAATGATAACATTACATTTACAACGCCAGCAGGGACGTTTTCTGTTACGCCAGATCCTGCTACCGCGCAGCAAGGTTCAGTAGGAAACCAGTTTTATTATGCTCGCTCTGCCAATGTAACGAATCTTGTTAGTGCAGGTGGAGCAGGCACATATACTACAGGTGCCGTGCCAGCTGCAAGAACTTCAGCTGACCCAACAATTAGCCGTTCAGCGGGCTGGACGCTTGAGGTTGTGTATCAAAATGCAAGTTTACCACTTCGAAATTTGTCAGTATATGCAGGTCAAGAAATTATTGATGCTTCATCACCACCAGTTGATGCTACTATTTCCGGATTTGCTACGCCAGCTACAGGAGCTGTAACAGGAAGGGTACTTGTAACTGCTCAAGAAGGTGATTCTAACATTTCTGGAGATCAACTTCGCTTTGGACCGAATGCGAGTGCTACAGTTGCATTATTCGGGCCGAGAAATCCTGCAAATAATTTCTTCCAGTCTCAAATTTGTAATGACAGCGGAAATTTAGATACGAGCGGTACATTTGGAGATTTAAATCAGCCGTTAGGGGTAGCTTTGGCTGTCCGAAGACAGGGGTGGGATATTACGAATGTAGATGCCTCCGCATCTTTAGTAAACAATCAAACGTCAGCAACTGTTCGATTTGTTACAAATGGAGATGGATACGCTGCAGCTGGTTTTGGTGTTCAAATTGATGCAACAGGTCCAATTATTAATCCTGTTAAATCGGTCAATAGAACAGTCGCAGGGGTAGGGGATACTCTCACTTATACGATTACGGTCCCAAATACAGGAACAGGAAGTGCAGAAAACGTTGTATTACGTGATAGTATTCCGAGCGGAACGACGTTTGTTGCAGGTAGTGTAACGATAGGGGGGGTAACGCAGCCGAATGCAAACCCTGCTAATGGAATTAATTTAGGAACAATCCCAAATAACACGCAAAGAGTTGTTACATTTCAAGTACGAATAACATCGTTTCCGAACCCAAACCCTATTCCAAATCGGGCAATGGTGTCATATCAATTCCGTCCTTTTGTCGGTAGTTCTCCTATTACAAGTACATCTTCTTCAAATACAGTACAAACGACAGTGAACCAAGCAACTATAAGTATGCAAAAATCTGTAGATCTACAGACTGCGACACTTAATGATTTATTAACATACACAGTTAATGTTACAAATAATGGGAATGTCGCTGCGAACAATGTAATTTTTGTTGATAGTATTCCTGCAGGAACAACATTTGTCGCAAACAGCGTTACGGTAAATGGAGTAGCACGTCCAGGAGCAAATCCAGCAAGTAGTATTAATCTAGGAAGTATTAATGCCTCGCAAACGACTGTAGTGCGATTTCAAGTTCGAGTAACATCTAATCCTCTTGTCAACCCAATTCCGAACCGTGCGAGTGCAACATTTACCTTTACTCCAGTGCCTGGTCAACAACCAGTTTCAGGGCAAGCGACAAGTAATACTGTAGTTACGACAATTAATATAGCTGATATAACAACGAGAAAAACAGTGGATAAAGCTTTTGTAACGGTTAACGACGTTCTTACGTACACGGTAACAATTCAAAATACAGGAAATGTACTTGCAACGAACGTTATTTTTCAAGATCCAATCCCAATTGGAACGACATTTATAGCAAATAGTGTGACTGTGGATGGGGTTTCACAACCTGGGGTAAATCCAGCGACTGGGTTTACAGTAGCAAATATATCTCCCGGCGGAAGTAGGACAGTGACTTTTCAAGTACGAGTGACATCAACGCCATCAGGAGGCACAATTGCGAATCGCGGAAATGTAACTGCTAATTTCGTCGTTATTCCAAATCAGCCACCAATAACGATTAATAGACAAACGAATACAGTTGTGACACAAGTTAATACAGGCGGTTTAAATGTAATAAAAGAAGTGAATACAACGCAAGCAGCAGTAGGAGACACTTTAACATACACAATTGCCGTTCAAAATACAGGAAACGTCCCGTTAACTAATGTATTTTTCCAAGACGCTATTTCTTCCGCTGTTTCATTTGTTGCAAATTCTGTAACAATTAATGGAGTACCGCAAAGTGGATTGAATCCGAATACAGGATTTTCTCTTCCGAATATTCCTGCGGCTCAAACGGTTGTAGTCACATTTGATGTATTAATTGTACAGGATCCAGAAAATGAAGATATTTTAAATCAAGCAAATGTAACAGCAAGTTTTCAAGTGAACCCGAGTGAACCCCCCGTAACAATCAATGTTCCGAGTAACCTTGTGAATACAACTGTACAATCAGGGAACTTTGAAGTTGTGAAATCAGTAAATACGGATGTTGCAACGGTAGGAGATATTTTAGTATATACAATCGAAGTCATAAACGCGGGTAGTGTACCAGCTACAAATGTATTTTTCCAAGATTCAATTCCACAAGGTACATTATTTATTGAAAACAGTGTCTTTGTGAATGGGATCTTACAAGAAGGGGCAGATCCAGAATTCGGATTCCCATTAAATAATTTGCCCGCTGGTGCGAGTGTAATTGTTACATTTGAAGTATTAATTGATGAAGTTCCACTTGGAAATAATGTTGTAAACAGTGCGAATGTTACAGGGGATTTCCTTGTAAATCCAACAGAGCCACCAATTACTGTAACAGAACCAAGTAATACTGTTATGACGGTTGTAAATTCTTCAGGGTTAAATGTAATAAAAAGTGTAAGCGCTACTGAAGCTGGTGTAGGAGATACGCTAACGTATACAGTACGTATACAAAATAGTGGGACAGTAGCAGCAACCAATGTATCGTTCCTTGATCCAATTCCATCTGGAACAACGTTTGTAGCGAATAGTGTAACAATAAACGGGATATCTCAACCTGGTTTAAATCCAACAACTGGATTTCCACTTGCTAATATTCCAGTAGGAGGGATGGTAACAGTTACTTTTCAAGTGACAATTACGAGTGTACCACCAAATAGAGTTCTTCCGAATAATGCGAATGTAACTGCTGATTTCCAAGTAAGTCCTCTCCAGCCACCAATTACAATTGTAACGATTAGTAATATTGTTGTGACGCGAGTGAATGTAGGGTCACTTAATGTAATGAAGAGTGTAAATACACTACAAGCCGGTGTAGGAGATACGTTAACGTATACGATTCTTATTCAAAATACAGGAACTGTTCCTGCAACAAATATTATTTTTCAAGATCCAATTCCGTCTGGTACTGTCTTTGTGGCAAATAGTGTGACGATAAATGGAGTCGTACAGCAAGGCGCGGATCCTATGCTAGGTTTCCCAGTACCAAATATTCCGGTCGGGCAAACGGCTACGATTACGTTTCAAGTTACAGTGACGAGTGTACCGAGCGGTGGAAATATAAGAAACCAATCTAACGTTACTGCAAGTTTTCTTATAAATCCAGAAAATCCTCCAGTAACAACTGTTACAAATAGTAATTTTGTAGTGACGCAAGTAAACACAGCACAGTTAAATATACAAAAATCTTCATCTGTACAACAAGCAGCACTTGGAGAAACTTACACGTATTCTGTTGTCATTCGAAATAACGGTACAGTAACAGCGACGAATGTCTCTTTCCTTGATCCAATTGCTTTAGAAACAACTTTTGTAGCAAATAGTGTAACGATAAATGGAACGCCACAACCTGGATTTGACCCAAATGTTGGTTTCCCGCTTCCTAATATTGCAGCTGGAACATCATTGACAGTAACGTTCCAAGTTACGGTAGTTGCACCGTCTACACGTGGAGCGGTATTAAATACAGCATCTGCTACAGCCACTTTCTTATTAAATCCTTTACAGCCACCTGTAACAACAACGAATTCAAGTAATACAACGGTAGTTACAATACCGTTACCTCCTC
Source organism: Bacillus cereus group sp. BfR-BA-01311 (assembly GCF_022664295.1). Lineage (NCBI taxonomy): Bacteria > Bacillati > Bacillota > Bacilli > Caryophanales > Bacillaceae > Bacillus > Bacillus cereus group sp. BfR-BA-01311. The sequence goes on along the minus strand of NZ_JAKUHC010000002.1, from coordinate 463,035 downwards.
CTGGTGAAGTAACTGCAACAAAAACAGTTGATGTTGCAACTGGGGCCGTTGGGGATGTATTAACGTATACTGTGCTCATTTCAAACGTAGGAATTATCCCTGTTACAGATGTGTTCTTCCAAGATGTCATACCAGAAGGAACGACGTTTGTTGACAATAGTGTAACGATAGGTGGAGTGCAGCAACTTGGTGTAAATCCAGAAATAGGATTTACAGTTACTCCATTATTAATCGCTGGTGGAAGTATTGAGGTCACATTCCAAGTGTTGATTACAGAAATTCCAGATAATGAAGTCATATTAAATGATGCAGATGTTACATTTACTTCACAACCGAATCCGCAGGAACCACCGATTACAGAAACGATATTAACGAATTTAGTCGTTACGACAATTAATATAGCGTCTATTTTTCCGTTAAAACTAGTAGATAAAGAAGTAGCCACTGTAGGAGAAATATTAACGTATGATGTATTGATATTTAATTTCGGAACAGTGCCAGCGACCAATGTTCAATTTATCGATACGACTTCTGCTGGTGTAGCATTTGTACCAGGAAGTGTGAGCATAAACGGGGTACCAGCACCAGGATTAGATCCTTTCATTGGTTTTACAGTTCCAAATATACCTGTCGATGATTTTGTACTTGTCACATATCAGGAAGTGGTTACAAGCATACCAGAAGGTGGAACGATTGTTAATTTTGTAGACGTTACAGCTACATTTGCTGTAAGTGAAACAGAACCGCCTATTACGGAAACAACGACAAGTAATACGACATTAACAGAAATCAATGAGCCTGGTTTGAATGTTTTAAAATCAGTGAGTCAGCCGGTTGTTGCAGTAGGCGATACAATCACATATACAACAGTAGTTCAAAATACAGGAACAGTGCCAGCAACGAATGTTCAATATAGTGATGTATTACCTTCCTCTATAGCATTCGTGCCGAACACTGTAACGATAGACGGTGTGTTACAACCTGGATTCAATCCGAATAATGGATTCCCGCTTCCAGATATAAACCCAGGTGAAAGTGTAGAAGTCATCTTCCAAGTAACCGTTGTTAGTGCGCCATCAAACGGAACAATTGCCAATACGGCAAATGTAACTGGAAGTTTTGTATTAGTACCAGGAGAACCACCAGTTATAGTAACAGAGCCGAGCGATACAACACTTACAACTGTAAATAGAGGGCAATTTAATGTTATTAAACAAGTAAATAGGGTTGCTACTCTCGTTGGAGATATATTAACGTATACGGTTCAAATAACAAATACTGGAACAGTAACAGCTAATGCTGTTCAGTTTGTTGATACCATTTCAGCAGGGGCGTCATTTGTACCAAATAGTGTAACGATAAATGGAGCCTCGCAACCAAACTTAAATCCGATTACTGGATTTGGAGTTGGAGATATCCCAGTTGGTGAAACAGTTATAGTGACGTTTCAAGCGACAGTTACAAACATCCCGTCATCAGGAACAATTACGAACGTTGCAAATATAACAGGAAGCTTTACTTTAGTGCCAGGAGAACCACCAGTTGTAGTAACAGAGCCGAGTAATACGACGATAACTAGAGTGAATAGAGGACGATTCAGCGTTATAAAATCTGTAAATAAAGAAGCGACACGATTAGGAGATACGTTAACGTATAGTGTGCAAGTTACAAATACGGGAACGGTAACAGCAACGAATGTTCAGTTTATCGATGTTCCATCACCTAGTTTAGAATTCGTTCCTGGAAGTGTACAAATAAATGGGATTCCGCAAGTAGGTTTAGATCCATTTGTAGGCTTTGCATTGCCTGATCTTGCAGTAGGGGATAGTGTATTAATTACATTTGAAGTAAATGTAATCGCAGTTCCGCCTTCTAGTAGCATTATGAATACAGCAAGAGTAACGGGTGATTTCGAATTGATTCCAGGAGAACCTCCGTCTACAATTACAAATTCAAGTAATACGACGGTTACGCCGGTAAATAGAGGCAGCTTAGATATGCTAAAAGAAGTAGACCATTCAGTTGTTGGTGTAGGAGAAACGGTAACGTATACTGTTCGTATATTAAATACTGGTACTGCTGATGCAATGAATGTTCAATTTATCGATGTGCTATCTCAGGAAGCTGATTTCGTTCCAAATAGTGTAACGATAAATGGGGTTCCGCAACCGGGGTTAAATCCGCAGATTGGATTTACGATACCTGATATACCAGTTGGTGAGACGGCACTTGTAACATATGAAGCTACGATTACAAGTTTTCCGGATGGTGGTACAGTAGTGAACGTTGCTGGGGCGTTAGCAGAATATATTTTAGTACCAGGGGAGCCGCCAGTTACAGTGATGGATACAAGCAATACAGTTATAGTGACGGTAAATACTGCAATCTTATTTGTTGCAAAAGGAGCAAACTTTGAAGTAGCAATGATAGGGGATGTTGTCACTTACGGAATCGCTGTTATAAATGATAGTACAGTTCCTGTGACCAATATTGTGTTAACAGATATCATTGATCCGAATACGCTATTTATAAATGGTACGGTAACGGTAAATGATGTACCTCTTCCATTTGCTAATCCGAATACTGGTATTCCGTTAGGTGATTTTCAGCCAAATGATGCAGCAATTATTAATTTCCAAGTTGTAATAATAGGAGGGCAAGTAAATAATTTAGTTACAAATACTGCTACAGCGAATGGGCTTGCAACTGTAAATCCGAATGAGCCGCCAGTAGTAGTTGAAGGTGATAGTAATACAGTTGTTATCCCGTTTATTCCTCAAAATGTCTCAACGACAGTCGTAAAAACGACAGATTTACAGGTAGCAACAATTGGAGATGTCATTACGTTTACGACAGTCATCACAAATACGGGTGATACTGTAATGCAAAATATTCGTTTTCAAGATATGTTAGATAGTAGTGTTCGATTTGTTCCTGGAAGTGTAACGGTTGATAATACGCCAGTGCCGAATGTAAGCCCGGCAGTAGGGTTTCTTATCGGAAGTTTAAATCCTGGTGAAGCAAGGACAGTTTCGTTCCAAGTAGCAGTACAGAGCGCGCCAAATGGTTCAGGAAATTATATAAATCAAGCGAGTATTCGTTTTGAACATCAAGTAGGCACAGTATTGCCACCTGTTACACAAATAGTAGAAAGTAACATAGTTGTCATTCCATTTGTTCCAACGATTGAACAAATTTGCGAAACAAACTTTAATTGCTTAGATAAGATTCCATTTCAATGTTCTCCGTGTAATCATTTGCATGGACATAAAAAATAAAAACAGAAAGAGCATCCTGAAAAATAATTGGATGCTCTTTCTGTTTTAATCATATAGATTCATTTTCGGGCGAGGTGAAAAATTCGTCGATTTTGTCGGAAAGTAGTAATGGAATAGCTCCTTTTATAACAGAAATGTCCCAGTCCCACCATGCAAGATTCTCTAGTTTGTCAATTGTTTCTTGCGGGAAACGATATCGAATAAATTTTGCTGGATTACCAGCCACAATTGCATATGGAGGGACGTCTTTTGTAACAACACTTTTTGCACCAATAATGGCACCGTTACCAATTGTAACACCAGATAAAATGCAGGATTGATAACCAATCCATACATCATTGCCAACTACGATATCACCTTTTGAAGAAGGGTGACCAGTAATATGTGCTCCTTCATCAAAAAGTGCATTAAATGGATAAGTTGTTATCCAGTCTGCGCGATGTTCACCGCCAAGTATGAAAACGACTTCTTCTGCTAATGAACAAAACTTACCTATTTTTAATTTTGTTTCATCGTTCCAAGAAAAAATGGTTGGCCCTACTTTACTATAAGTATAATCACCAATATCATATTTATTATATTCAGGTTTTTGATTTAAATATAACATGCTTCTTCAGCCTCCTTTCTCAATTAAGTGATACGTATGGAATATTATATGCAAGATGTAGTAATGTGAACTGTATTAATAGGTGAAATGAACAAAAGGGAGTGGGATGTATGCGATACGAAATGGGTTTATATAATAAACCGTTTCAGTCAATTCGATCAGGGAAAAAAGTATATGAAGTACGCCTATACGATAAAAAACGTCAACTAATAAACAAAGACGATGAAATCGTATTTACGAATCTTAAGACAACAGAAATGATGACGGTAAAAGTAACGGAAATAAAGCGATACGAGAGCTTTAAAGCTATATATGAACAAATCGATAAAAAATTATTGGATTGTGAAAATGATAGTTTAGAGGAAATGTTAGAAAGTACATACAAAATATATACGAAAGAACAAGAAAAAGAGTGGGGAACAGTTGCGATTCGTATTGAGGTAATAAAATGATAAGAAATCGCGGAGCCGCTATCATTGTACAGGAAGGAAAAATCGCTCTTATAAAACGTATTCGAGAAGAGGAAAGATATTATGTTTTTCCTGGCGGAGGGATTGAGGAAGGTGAAACGCCTGAAGAGGCAACGAAAAGAGAGGTATACGAAGAATTAGGGGTACATATACAAGTGGAGCACCTTATTGCAAAGGTAAAATATAAAGGAAATGAATATTATTATGCTGCCTATATTACAGGCGGAGTGTTCGGAAGCGGAACAGCTGAGGAATTTCAGCTGGAAGGTAGGGGAAATTATATTCCGTTATGGCTACCGATAAACGAGTTGGAAAAAGTGAATATAAAACCTTATGAAGTGGTCAGAAATATATTTAATCATTATAAAATATAACGTCTGACAACATACAAAAAAAACCATTGACATAGTCTTCTGATTTAAGTATTGTATTCGAGTATGTTTATAATCAGGAGGTTTATATGAGCAATCAAACTACTACACATCATGTGAAAATGACAACAGCGGATCCATCTGGAATTGGTCTATTTGGATTAGCGATGGTAACACTTGTAGCATCATCTCAAAAGTTAGGCTTAACAGATGGCGTTTCACTTGTATTACCGTGGGCAATCTTTTTAGGAGGATTTGCACAAATCTTTGCTTGCATTCATGATGCAAAGCATAACAATACATTCGGTACAACAGCATTCGGTGCGTACGGTCTATTTTGGCTAGGTGTTGGAATGACTTGGTTAATTCAACTTGGAGTATTTGGCGAAAAATTAGCACAAGCTGCAGATTCAAAACAGCTTGGTGTAGCCTTTATCGGATATTTGATTTTCACAATCTTTATGACAATTGGTGCAATGGAAACACATAAAGTATTATTTATGATTTTCGTCCTTATTGATTTCTTATTTATCGGTCTTTCATTAAGTACTTTAGGTGTTATGCCGCATGCAATGCATAATTTAGCAGCATATTCTGAACTTCTTATTTCATTATTATCTTTCTACGGTTCAGCAGCAGCAGTGTTAAATACACACTTCGGAAAAGTTGTTTTACCAGTAGGAAAGCCTTTTGGTATTTTTAAAAAATAATAAAAAAGCACAGATGATTGTATAGTCATCTGTGCTTTTTTATTTATTCCGCTCTTTGTGGGTTGTCTGAAAAAGCCTGATTGGTGAGGACTCATTAAACTTTCACTTTATCCCGCTATTTGCCGGGCAGTAAGCCCCCCCGCCTCAAAATTCAGCGGAAACAAAGAAGTTAGGTGGGGGATGAATACCCTCACTGATTAAAGTTTCACCTTATTTGAAATAAGTAATGTGAAATGTAAATAAAAGTAGAAAAAATCAATTGAAATTGATTCTCATTATTAATATAATGAGAATGAGAATCATTTATTGTTAGAGGGGGATGCCAAAGTGGCAAAAATTTTAATAGCTTATGCAAGTATGTCAGGAAATACAGAGAGTATTGCTGATTTAATTAAAGTTAGTTTAGATGCTTTTGATCATGAAGTAGTATTGCAAGAAATGGAAGGCATGGACGCTGAAGAATTATTAGCTTATGATGGAATCATTTTAGGATCTTATACGTGGGGCGATGGTGAATTACCATTTGAAGCGGAAGATTTTCATGATGACTTAGAAAATATAGATTTAGCTGGGAAAAAGGTAGCGGTATTCGGATCGGGTGATACAGCGTATGAACTGTTTTGTGAAGCGGTAACGATATTTGAAGAACGTCTTGTGGAACGCGGTGCAGAGCTTGTACAAGAAGGGCTGAAAATTGAATTAGCTCCAGAAGATGAAGAGGATGTTGAAAAATGCAGTAATTTTGCAATTGCATTTGCTGAGAAGTTCTAAGAATGGGAGTGTCAACGTGGAGACAATGTTAAGTGCAACTGCTATTACAAAGTTAAGAGATGGAAAACTGTTGTTAGCTACTACATATAATGGCTTATTTGTTGAACAAGACGGAGAATGGAAACGAATTTTAAATGGTTTTCAAAAACGAATTAGGGATTTACATAGCGAAGATAATGTAGTTTATGGTGTAGGTGACGAAGGGATTTTTATTCGCAGTATGAATGGTGGAGAGAACTGGACAATTCAGCGTTTTCCAACAAAAGCAACGAGTTGGAATGTATGTAGCAATGTACAAGGAACTGTTGTTGCTCATGGAGAAAAAACGCTGTATCTTTCTAATAATTTCGGTTTGACATGGGAAACTATTCATCCGTTTCTTGAGTATGGCAGTGCGGCACCGTCTATTCGATCATTATTTTTATATAAACATTACTTATTTATTGGTACGAAAATACATGCTAAATATGGTGGTGTTTGGCTCTTTGATTTGAAGACACGTAAATTAAAGAGGATTAAAATTGCGATGAATCAAATGATCTCCGCGTTGACTTTACACAATTCTTATTTAGTAGCGGCAAGTGGATCGTGCAAGGGAGTTAGCGGAAATATTTCTTATTGTAAAATAGATGAAAGTATTGCAAGTGAAAAAATATATTGGCATACATGTCAAAGTGAGCAGAAAGCAAGTAGTTATTTAGACTTAAGTGTAGATCAACATGTTTTATATACAACTTCAACGCAAAATAAGGCGGGGATTAGTAGTGTGTGCCGTGTGCTTCTTGAAGAAGGTATTGTTACAGTATGTGATTCAGTTAAAGGGCACGGATGGCGCATTGTTAATCAAAAAGATGGTTATGTAGTAGCCGGATCAGGTGAATTAAAAGCAATGCAGTGGGAACAAAAAATAATTTAAGAAAAAAACTTTACTTTTATTATATTGATATGATATAGTATATTTAAACCATTTTACTTTTAATAATATAGAGATTTAAATGAGCTGTAACTTCCGAGGAGGATAGCAATGTTAAATCTCCTCAGGGGTTGCAGTTTTTTAATATCTGGCTTATTATTGTAAGGTGGTTGAAAATGAATATGTACATATAGGTACATTGTAGGAGGATTTTTTTCATGCAAAACGGTAAAGTAAAATGGTTTAACTCAGAAAAAGGTTTCGGTTTCATCGAAGTTGAAGGCGGAGAAGACGTATTCGTTCATTTCTCAGCTATCCAAGGCGAAGGCTTCAAAACTTTAGAAGAAGGTCAAGAAGTTACTTTCGAAGTAGAACAAGGTAACCGTGGACCTCAAGCTACTAACGTAAACAAGAAGTAATTTTTGAAAAAAGAAGGGCTCGCCCTTCTTTTTTTTTGCATTTTTATAGATGTCCTCCTACTTACATATCATAACAAGACTGAATTTTCATTTATTTATTCGGAGTATTTTTGTATAAAGTACATGAATAAATAAATACTGAAAATAAAGTGTTTGTGTGAAAAGGAATTTAGAAAGAGGTAAATAAATTGAAAAACGCTACACATTTCATTGTGTTTGATATTGAAAGGAATTTCAGACCGTATAAATCAGAAGATCCATCAGAAATAGTTGATATCGGAGCTGTAAAAATAGAAATAGGTACAATGAAGATAATTGAAGAATTTTCGGAGTTAGTAAAACCAAGTGCACGATTAACTCGTCATACAACAAAATTAACCGGTATTACGAAAAAAGATTTAATGGGTGTAGAAAAATTCCCTCAAATTATAGAGAAATTTATTCAGTTCATCGGCGAAGGTTCTATATTTGTTTCATGGGGAAAAGAAGATTATCGTTTTCTATCTCATGATTGTACATTATATGGTGTTGAATGCCCAAGTATAGAAAAAGAAAATAGAATTGATTTGCAAAAATTTGTTTTCCAAGCATATGAGGAATTGTTTGAACATACGCCAAGTTTACAATTTGCGGTAGAACAGCTCGCTTTAACGTGGGAAGGAAAACAGCACCGTGCTTTAGCAGATGCTGAAAATACAGCAAATATACTTCTTAAAGTATATAGCGAGAGAGATATCAATAAGCGATACAAAAGACATGGTGAACTTGAACTTGTAAAAAACGGAAAACTAACAGAAAAAGCGAAAAAAAAGATGCGAAAATGGGTGTTTAAAGAACTAAAGAAAAATACAGAACGCCCTTTTGAATGGAGTACATTTGAAAGTGGTGACACGTGGGAAAGTATAACGGAAAGATATTATATAAGTGAAAATACAGTAGAACTCCTGAAAAAACATTTTCGTACAGCAGTGAGAAAAGCGGAACGGCAGATTAGGTATTTGGCTGAGATGGAGGAGAATACAGAGGTTAAATGAATTTCTCCTCCCCCTCTAACTACATACATGTAATAACAGCGTATTGATATTAAATAGGCATCAACTTGTTGTTGTGATTGTGCATTATAATTGCTTTGGGATTGTTAAGACGTAATAAGAGTTTTAAACCGTATTAATAAAATAAATATATATATAAAGAAAAGAGTGTAGTTTAATGGAAACAATCTTTAACATTTTAACTGTTTTAGTTTTTGGGATAATATTTACCACACAATTAGCATTAACTACACTTTCTTTCATAGTAAAGAAGAATTGGAAAAAACTTAATATCTCTTTAAGTTGTGGTGTATTAAAGTTTAAAATAGAAGAGTAAGATTGAGTTTTGTACAAGGGAGGTGTGATAGTGGTAGACTTGGATATTAAAGATGTCACAGTAAAGATGGAATTAAACGGTGTCTTTTGGAATGAGGATCGGATTGCTGAAATGAAGGTGACTACAAAAGAAGAGCATTCTGTTATTCTTCGTCTAGTAGTTGATTTAGAAAGTAAAACTATTAGGGCGACGAGTGCGGAAATAGTGAATGGATTCTGCCCTCTGTGCAAACAGAAAAGGGACGAATGTAGTGAACTTAATGACTTGCAAAACAAAATGGAAATTTTAGAAGAAGCCTACGATTGGGTGAGAGAACATCCGGAATATCGTTTTCAATTATCTTTTTACGAGTACAATAAATTTGAGGTAGTAAAGTGAAATTTGCATCTTAACAACTTATAGAAGGTCTTGGTCAACTAGAAATATTGAAGTAGATATTTCTAATGGAAATAAGCTTGTATAACAAGGAAGGGATATATTTGATTCTGCAACAAATGTCATCTTGCATCAAAAAAATTTGAAAATAAACATGTTTTATTATAAAGCAGAAAAATCGATTCTTAGTAGAATCGGTTTTTAATATAAACAAAAGAGCGCTTATTATAAGCGCCCAGTAACAACAGTTATATGGAAGTATTTATCCCGTAAAAGCCCGATTGGTGAGGGTTAATAATTAGTGGGGGATGAACAAAACCCCACTGATTAAAGTTTCATTTTATTCAATACCGCTCGGATCAAACGAATACTGCTGCTTATTCTCAATCCGCTCAATCACATCTTGCAGCTCATCTGGCTTCAGAAACTCAATAGGAGAGAAGCCTTTTTCAAATGTAAGTGTGTCTGCTTCAATCATAAGTACATATCGATCATTTACCTTCGCAATATGTATTTGATCCCCGAAATCAGCAAGCAGGGCCTTCACAGAGATATGATCTGCTTTTAGTTTTAATTCGACTTCAGGAGCATGCTCGACGATTTGAGCAGTTGCTTCCATTACTTCTTCGGTTGAAAATTGTTCCATAATTTCGCGTTTCGGACTGGCAGCCCATACTTCCATCGCTTGGTCGAATTGTTCGCGTTCTTCTGTACCTTCTTCAAATACATCTTCAATTTGGTCGTATACCATGTCCATTACTTGTGTTTTCATAATTTCAGGCATAGAGCGTTCGTATTCGACGAATTTTAAGAAGTCTTCAAAGTAGCGGGCATGTGATGCTTGGTGTATTTTTAGTTCGCCTACTTCAACCATACCTTCTTCAGGCATGTACGGATATTGGATAGATTTCATATTCTTTGTTGTGATGGCCATTTCAACGTTACGAATCAGTGTTGATTCATCAGAAATAGAAGCAACCTTTGGTTCAAAGTCGCATTTCATTACGAATACGAATGGATCATCAAAGTATTTGCGTAGTTTTGCCTGAGCAATTAAAAATACACCACCACGTACAGCGCTTGTGTCAAGATATGTATAAACGAGAGGTTCGCTCATATCTTTAAAGTTTTCTTTTGTTTCTGCAAAGCGAATACGATTAAAAAGGTTGTAATGAGGGTTTGAATCAAGTTCGTGCCCTTCTTCTACAATAAAGCGACCAATTTTTGTTGGGGCTTGTTCTGTTTTTGCATGACGTTCTACTTTTCGCTTCGATATTTTTAATAACTCACCATTCAAAAATTCTTTTAAGGAACTATCTTCATATTCTTCAGCGTCTAAAGTTTGAAAATGTTTGTAGCGTTTATCAACTGCTTCACCTTTTCCTTCTACTTGTACAACATAAAAGGAAAGATAATTTATTTCAAAATCCATATTTATCACCTTGTTTCATTTCATTAACTCTTATCAGTATAGAGATGGAAAAAACTTTCGTCAATTTATATAAGGAAGGGGAAGCCCCTTCCTTTATATAATCTTTATTTTCTCGATTAAAACCCGTCTTCTAATGCTGCGAATGGAATGTTTAGTCTGTTTTCTACTGTGCGTAAACGTTGGTTTAAGCGGTTGAGTCTACGTGTATGGCGCTCAACTGTATTTTCTAGTTGACGTACTCTTTGTTCAAGCGCATTTACGCGTCTTTCTAATTGACGATTTCCAGTGCCAGGAAAAGAGATTGGAAGTTGGAATTGTCTATTTTGGTCATATGGATTCGTGTGCTCTGCTTGATCTATATAAGATTGATATTGTGTTTGTAAGTCATACTGTGGTTGTTGGTACACATATTGATTATATGGATCATATGGATTGTAGGGATACATAATAACATCCTCCATTTCTTTAAAATAGGTTGAATTCACCATAATGTATGTGCAAAAGCGGAGCGGTGGCACGGCAAATACCTATTTATGTTGACGGGATTTCTCTTTATCCCGCTATTTGCTGGGCAGTAAGACCCCCATTTCAAAATTCAGCGGAAATAAAGAGGGTCGGGATGCCCGTAAAACCTTCACTGATTACAGTTTCACTTTATAAAAAATAACTTGAGGGTTTTTGATTTGTATTTCTTTTGCTTAATGGTATATACTGGATAAAAGAGAGAGTTTACATAAAAGTTACAATTCTATCAAACTCAAACTTTTATGTAAATATGTATAGACATTTATAAAAGAAAAGAGTAATTTATATAGAGTGAAAAATAACTTGTAACATTTTATAAACATATTGTAAAATGATTGTAACAAAACATACATAGAAATGAAATAAATACATAATAGTGATGTTGGGGAAAGGGAGAGAGTATATTGTTCCGTAAAGTAAAGGGTATTTTAGTTGGGGTGTTATGTGTAGCTATAATGAGTGGCTGTGGTGCAAAAGTAAGTGATGTTGCATTGGTAAGTGATATTGGTGGACACACTGTAGAGGCTAAAGCAGAAGTGCAGGATACTATTAGTTTAGTTGATGGTCGAACTGGTACTGAAGTGAAAAAATTAGATTTATCTAGTTTAGGCTATTTTGAAGATGAAGCGAAATTTAAAAAGTCTGTAACAAAGGTTGTTGGTGAGGTTGGAAAAAGCGTCGATAAAAAAATGGTTCCTTCACGTATAGCACCTGATGGAAGTTGGCAAGAAGGAAAACCTTCTTATGAATTAATGGAAAAAGAATTAGTAGATAAATTGTTAAATGTTGGTATGTGGGATGCTACGTATCAGTTGCCGATCGTGGAGAAAAAACCAGTCGCAACATTAAGTGATGCGCAAGGAAATGGTACGGTAATTGGTAGATATGAAACGAACTTAGGTGGTTCAACAGGTGGCCGTATTGAGAATATTCGTTTGTCAGCAGCGAGCATAAATGGAGTTGTGTTAGCAAAAGGAGACCGTTTCTCTTTTAATTCATTAATCGGTGATACAACACCAGATAAAGGATATCAATTAGGGAAAGAAATAGTTGATGGTAAATTAGTAGATGGATATGGCGGTGGTGTTTGTCAAACATCTTCAACTTTATACAATGCAGCAGATCAAGCTGGCCTGAAAATGGTGGAGAGAACTACACATTCTAAAACGGTAGGCTATGTTCCACAAGGAAGAGATGCTACAATTGCATATCCATATTTAGATTTAGTATTTGAAAATACGAATGATGCACCTGTGAAGCTTTATATGGGCATTCAGGGTGGAAAGCTAGTTGCTGAAGTACATAAAATGAGATAAGAGTTAAAAAGCCATCTTTTCTAAAAGTTAGAAAAGATGGCTTTTTATTATGAAAATAAAAATGTATGTGAATTCTGACTTTTCTTATTTACATAGGATGATTTTAGTTGTATCCTTCATAGTAACGGTTATATGTAATGGGAAAATATAGGGATAAGGAGATGAAGTTATTCATGGTACAAATTCATCCGAAAACACGTATTGGTCATGTTGAATTTAAAGTGAAAGATTTAGAGCGTCAAATTGCTTTTTATGAGAATGTTGTAGGATTAGAGGTAATTAAGCAAGAGGGGAATAAAGCATATTTATCTGGAAAAGGTGGAAAGAACGCGTTACTTGTTCTTGAAAGGTTAGAGGACGGGGTACTGCAAGAACCGCGTACGACTGGTATATATCATGTAGCCTTTTTAGTTCCGACTCGTGAAGCTTTTGCTTCTGCGCTATTTGGGGTTCTTCGTAATAAGAATGTAATTGACAGCCCGGATGAGCAAGAAGGGCGTTATACATATTCAAATGAAATTTTACCAATTTCAAGGTTTAATAGTGCAAGTGATCATACATATAGCGAAGCTTTTTATTTGCAAGATTTAGAGGGGAATGGTATTGAAATTTATGCAGACCGTCCGCGCGAACGATGGGGAGAAGGGCCAGGAGGAAGTACACCACTTGATTTAAAAGAATTGGCAACACTGGTTGATTATGAGTTTGATGGTTTGCCTGCTAATACTGTCGTTGGGCACGTACATTTACGAATAGCTGATGTAGAGAAATCACATAAATTTTATGTGGAAACAGTAGGTTTTGAAGTACAACAGCGTGAAGAGGATTGCTTATTTATTTCAGCAGGGGGATATCATCACCATATTGGTGCAAATACGTGGAACGGAGTAAACAACCCACACCCACCAGTACATGCAACTGGACTAAAGGTGTATACGATTGTACTACCGTATAAAGAAGCGTTAGATGAAGTGAAAGAAAGATTAATAGAAAAACAACATGAAATAAATGAAACTACAAATGGGTTTGTGGTGGTAGATCCAAGTGGTATTACAGTGCAGTTTGAAATAGAAGCAGTGTAAAATAAGCGAGAAAGTGTATAATCACTTTCTCGCTTATTTGTGATCATTCATAGCTCAATCCAATATCTTCTTACTACATTCCCATCTTCCTCAGTGAAATCATCATCACGAAGCCCACCGTTATGTAAAATCGTTTTTTCAGAAGCGGTATTCACTGCGTCGCAAACGACAAGTACTTTCGTGATGTCTAATTCCTTCGTTTTTTCTAATGATAATGCTAGTAACTTCGTAGCATAACCTTTTCTTCTTTCAGAAGGGCGAATGCCATAACCAATATGACCGCCAGCGTTAAATAAATGTTTGGTTAAACTATGACGTATATTAACAGCTTCCACAATTTTATTTTCATCTGTAACAAGCCAATATGTAGAGTCTGGTACCCAAGTTTCAGGGATATTTATTCCGTTATGCGCATCGAGAAGTTCTTGAACCATAGCTGGGAAGTTGGCAGGATTTTTTGAGATAACCCACGGGATCATTGTTTCGCCGCTATCTTTCCATTCGTTATAGAAATCTAAGTATTCTTCTTGTAAATCAGTAGTAGGTGTAAGTAACGAGACGTTCATTGTTAGTAAGCTCCTTTATTTATGTATTTTTTATAAAAAATTATGAAACAAAATGAAAGCGTTTTCTTAAATTTCTCAACCTAATTTCATGCAATCCACCTTTGGTTTTTTAGAAAATTAGTGAAGGTTTAAAATCAGGAGTTATTTATTTTATGTTAATATTTAAAATATTAACATAAAACAGTCGGAGTATTAAGTGTATTTTAGTGGTATTCTTTCATGGTGATAAATGGATGTTTGTGATAATTTTTGTTTTATCTATCTATAATGAATGAAAGGGGGAAGTGCCCGTGAGTGTAGATTTTGATTTTATTATACGAATCGGTGTTGCTGGCTTGTTAGGAGCAATGATTGGTATTGAAAGAGAAATTCGATCGAAAGAAGCTGGATTAAAGACTCATTTCCTCGTAGCGGTAGGAAGTGCGTTAATAATGGTTGTTTCGAAATATGCCTTTTCAGATATTGTGTATGAAGAGCATACGTCTCTAGACCCAAGTCGGATTGCAGCACAAGTCGTTAGTGGAGTTGGTTTTTTAGGTGCAGGCACAATTATTATTCAAAAGCAGGCGGTGAAAGGATTAACGACCGCGGCTGGTTTATGGGCTACTGCCGGTATAGGATTAGCAATTGGAGCGGGAATGTATGTAGTAGGCATTGGAGCGACGATTCTCGTTTTAATTGGTTTAGAAATTGTAAGTCGTATTTTTAAGGTGCAATTTCTATTTCCACAAAATATAACAGTGCAAATGTTTGTAAATAAACATGAAGCGATACAACAAATATTAGAAACACTACAAGTGAAAGGCATCCCAATACTCTCATATGAGGTGGAAGCTTCACAGCAAGGTACAGAAACTGTTTATAAGGTAGGAATGCAGCTGAAAAATATATCGTCAGAAGAAAAGAATGAGTTTATTCAGCATATGCAAACATTACCGGAAGTTACGTTTATAAAGTTAAAATCATAGTGTTGAAAACGAGGATAGATGTAGCAGAAATTTTGCTATTATCTATCTTTTTTGATATAAAATGCACGGAAAGTCAAGCGTTAATTTTACATGGAATGGATACATGTGTGAACGTTACCTTATTTTTTCTCAATACAGGACAAAAAGTGAAAATAGTAAAATAATGGAGCGGGACACTAAAAATGTAAGGTAGGGGAGAGCATGAAAGGCTATTCAAAGAAAATGTTAGTAGGGGTAAGTTTTGCTAGTTTAATGTTAGGGAGTTTTCAAGGGGTCAGTTTGGCAGAAGATACTAGGGGAGAGCAAGTTTCTTATCGAAATGTGCTCAAAATGGAGCCAGTCGGTGTACAACTACCAGTACAAGAATTAGCTCATTCATCGAAAGTGCTCGAAAGCAAGTCTTTTGAGAAAAGGCTACAATTTGCCGATTTATCACAAAGACCACCTGAGGTGAAAAAAGAAAGTAAGCAATTAGCTGTAGCGAAAACTTATACAATTGCTGAATTAAATCAATTAAGTAATCAGCAGTTAGTAGATTTACTTATAACAATTGATTGGGAGCAAATTACGGGGCTATTTCAGTTTAATACAGACAGTCTAGCATTCTATCAAAATGATAGTAGGATGCAGGCGATTATTGATAAATTGAAGCAGCAAGGACAAGCATATACGAGGGATGATTCAAAAGGGATTGAGACATTAGTAGAGGTATTACGTTCAGGATTTTATTTAGGATTTTATAATTCGGAACTTAGTAAATTAAATGAACGGAGTTACCATGATAAATGCTTACCCGCATTAAAAGCGATAGCTAACAACCCAAATTTCAAGCTGGGTACATTAGAGCAAAATAGAGTGGTATCATCATACGGAAAGTTGATAGGCAATGCTTCGAGCGATGTGGAAACGATAACATCAGCTGCAAAGATTTTTAAACAATATAATGATAATTTTTCTACATTAGTAGATAATCTTTCAGCTGGAAATGCTATTTACGATATTATGCAAGGTGTTGATTACGACATTCAATCGTATTTGTACGATACGAGGAAAGAACCGAAAGATACAGTATGGTATCAGAAAATAGATAGTTATATTAATGAACTAAGTCGTTTTGCATTAATAGGAACGATTACAGAAAAAAACGGTTGGCTTATTAATAATGGCATTTATTATACAGGTAGACTCGGTATGTTCCATAGTACAGGAACGAAAGGGTTACAAGTTGTAACAGATGCGATGAAAATTTATCCGTATTTAGGGGAGCCATATTTCGTAGCTGCTGAGCAAATCGCAACGAATTATGGTGGAAAAGATGCAAATGGTAAAGTGGTGAATTTAGATCAAATAAGAGAAGATGGAAAGAAAAAATATTTGCCAAAAACGTATACGTTTGATGATGGGGCAATTGTTTTAAAAGCTGGAGATAAAGTGACAGAAGAAAAAGTAAAACGTTTATATTGGGCGGCAAAAGAAGTGAAGGCACAATTCCATCGTACGGTTGAAAGTGATCAACCTTTAGAAAAAGGAAATCCTGATGATGTATTAACGATGGTTATTTATAATAGCCCAGCAGAATATCAATTTAATCGTCAATTGTACGGTTATGAAACGAATAACGGTGGTCTTTATATAGAAGGAACAGGTACGTTCTTTACTTATGAGCGTACGCCAGAAGAAAGTATTTATAGTTTAGAAGAATTATTCAGACACGAGTTCACGCATTATTTACAAGGTAGATATGAAGTACCAGGGTTATGGGGACAAGGGAAAATATATGAAAATGAAAGATTATCTTGGTTTGAAGAAGGGAATGCTGAATTTTTTGCAGGGGCAACGAGAACGGATAATGTTGTACCGAGAAAGAGTATTATAGGAGGATTATCTTCAAATCCAGCAGAGCGTTATACGGCAGAGCGAACGTTAAATGCAAAGTATGGAACGTGGGATTTCTATAATTATTCCTTTGCTTTACAATCGTATATGTACAATAAGAGATATGATATGTTCGATAAAATACATGATCTCATTAGGAAGAATGATGTAACAGCATATGATGCATATCGCTCTACATTAAGTAAAGATGCGAATTTAAATAAAGAATATCAAGATTATATGCAAATACTAGTTGATAATCGTGAGAAATATAATGTGCCATTAGTATCAGACGATTATTTAGCAAATCATGCATCGAAGCCAGTTTCAGATATTGCGGCAGAAATAACAGCGGAAGCAAAATTGAAAAATGTATCAGTGAAGAAAAATGAATCACAGTTCTTTAATACATTCACACTACAAGGAACATATACAGGAACTACAGCAAAAGGAGAATATGAAGATTGGAAAACAATTACACAAAACGTTAATGATACGTTAAAACGTTTAAGTGAAAAGGAATGGACAGGCTATAAAACAGTAACAGCATACTTCGTAAATTATCGCGTGAATGCATCAGGACAATTTGAATATGATGTTGTGTTCCACGGTATTAATACAGAAGAAGGTGCAGAGAATAAAGCACCAGTTGCAGTTATAAATGGTCCGTATAGTGGAAATGTAAATGAAGCAATTTCATTTAAAAGCGACGGATCAAAAGATGAAGACGGGAAAATTACTTTGTATAGATGGGAGTTTGGTGATGGAGCAGTAAGTAATGAGCAAAATCCAACTCACGTATATACAAAAGAAGGAACGTATACGACGAAATTAACGGTAACAGACGATAAAGGAGCAACTAATACTGCTACAGCGACTGTAACTGTTCAAAAGAAAGAAGATAACAGTGTAGAAAAAGAACCGAATAACTCATTCCAAACAGCAAACAAACTGCAGTTAAATCAAGTTTTACGTGCTAGTTTAGGAAATGGCGATACAAGTGACTTCTTTGAAATTAATGTGGAGAATGCTAAAAACCTTCAAATTAACGTAACGAATGAAAATAATATCGGAATGAACTGGGTACTTTATTCTGCAGCAGATTTAAATAATTATGTTACGTATGCTCAGCAACAAGGGAATAAACTAGTAGGTAGTTACTACACATATCCAGGGAAGTATTATTTACATGTGTATCAGTATGGTGGTGGAACAGGGAATTATACGGTGGAAGTGAAGTAGTAAAAAGGGAGTTGTCTTTTTCAATGAATGGCACAAGGTCTGTACTTTAATGAAAAAACAACTGCAGGAAATGTCCCTAATGATAATAACAAATTAAGTATCGCGAGATATTATATTTACATTAAACAAATCTAATCAGTAAATGAGATAAAATCGATGAACTAGTATTTCATCACGATGTAAGAAAAGTTATAAATATTAAGTGTTTTTAATTGAATTAAACTAAAGGATCAGAGTATATCTGTAACAATAGATATACTCTGATCCTTTTATGTAATTAACTAAATAGAAAATTGTTATCACGTTAGCAAGGGATACTAATAGAAAAACGTGTCCCTTTACCTAATTCACTCTCTATCTCTATATCTCCGTTTAATTCTCTAATAATACTATAAGCAATCATAGTACCAAGCCCAGTTCCTTTTTCTGTTGTTGAATAGAATGGCAAAGCAATTCGTTTTATTTGTTGAGATGACATCCCAATTCCTGAATCAATAATATCAATTATGATATTTTCTTTTACTTTTTGTATATTTATTTGTAATAATCCACCATTTTTCATAGCCTCAATTCCGTTTTGGATGATGTTGTTTAGACAGAGTTTGAATTTTTCGGGGTCCCCATTTATATAAAAGGAATCTGTACTATTTTGTTTGATTTCAACTTTGTATGACAGAGCGAGTGGTGAAATAGTATCTTTCACCTGATTTAAAATGTGATTAATATCTATTTTCTCTTTTAGGGTGTTCTGTGGTTTGGTTAAAGATAAATAGTTATTAATAGTAGATTGTATTTGCTGCATTTCAATTAACATGATTTCTAAGTATTGCTCCTGAGATAGCTTAGAGGCATGTTTTTCATTTAATAATTGAGTGAATCCATGTACCGTGGTTAGTGGGTTGTGGATTTCGTGTGCAATTGACGCTGCTAGTTCGCTAGCTATATAAAATTTTTCAGCCCGTTGCAGTTTTTCTTTCATTTTATATTTCTCAATCATTTCCTCTATAAAATAAACTGATAATAATACTGTGAAAATATTAATGACTATATAATTTAATAAAAATTCTATGAGAGTAGAGTCTATTTTACCTCCTGTATTTATTTGAGTTACAATACCGCAAATAGAAAGTGAAGCTGTACATACTAAAATAAGAAGTAAGCTTAATAATATCTTTTTTTCTTTAAAATACATAGGTAATAAGTAACGAAAGAGCATTGTTATACCCAAAATAATAGTGAAGATAATAAATGATGGAAGAACGCCATTTCCGCCTAAGTAAAACCGGTAAGAAAGATATAAAATTCCTATAAAAACAATGTTTTTTGTATTTCCATATAGAAAAACTAATATAATAGGAATAAAACGTAAATCATAAATAAATCCCACATGTAAATGAAAAGGAAAAGTCATACAAAAAATAATAGCAATGGAGGAAAGGATAGAAAATAACATATTATTACATGTTATTTTTTCTTTAAACTCTAGCCAGAGTACGTGATAGCTAAGGATACAAATTATTATAATAAAGGTATTTAATAAAAGAGTAGAAATTCCCATAGTTTTGCATCTCCGATAGTTTGTAAGTAGAATTATGTATGAGTTGGACAAAGATGTTTAGTATTAGTAGACTTTTTATCTAAAAAGGAAGGGTACTTGAAAAGTGCTGTTATATTACTCGTATTAAAATCGATAAGGAAAATAGAAAAAATAATAGATAAAAAATCTATTTAAATTCATGTGCATATGAAATTATAAACTAACTTTTGTATAGGTAAAATTGGGATTGAGTTACTGATAAAATAAGGTTCTTTAAGTATGAATATTCTGTGAAAATGATATGTGTGGTGACTCCTGTTTTGTAGCCTTCGTTATATTAACATGGAATATATCAAATTACAAAGTGAAATTTTAGAAAAATTTTATTAGTACATTTTATCTGAAATAGAAATGCTATTTATTTGAGTATTTTGGTACTTCCTCGTATAAAACTTTGTTAGAAAAAGATTTTAAAATTTATAAGTTTTTTATGAAGTGTAATATTGTAGCTTTATCTATGTGGCTTTCTCAATAACTATTAAGGCGGAAAGTTAAAATATATAGGTTTATAGATATGAATTATTACATAAAAACGCACTTAAAAAAGGATGTATGATGGTAATAGAATACAAACATCAAGGGGGAACTTAAAATGAAGTTAAATAAACTAGTGCTTAGTTGTGGAGTAGTTTCAGCATTAACACTTGGTGTGTTAGGGAATAATACTTATGCTGAAGAAGTACACAAAACGAATGATCCAATTCATGTAGTTGAACATGTTTCTGCAGACTTATTATTAACCCAAACAATGGATTATAGTGGCGAGGCTGTAACTTCTTTCGTATATGATGGGAGTACTGACTTAAGCTTTTCTATGAAAAATAATGGTCAAAATACAATGGGATATAGTGTAAAAGGTCCAAATACAGAGCTAATTGTTGGTGGTTATATAAAACCTGGAGAACAACAAATTAATGTTACAAATGTACGGAATGCTTTATCTCCATTGCCGAATGGAACATATAAAATTTACGTTTCAAATGATGATGGTTCTAAGGGGCAATTCCAAGTTTCAGTAAGATCTATGAATTAAATTTAAAACGCTTTGTTTTTAAGTTAATTTAATCTTTACTTATTGGAAAGAAGCTAAAGTGAATTGAGAATTACCGATAAAAATGAAAACGAGCACCTTATCTAATTGTGAGAGGGTGTTCGTTTTTTGCTATTAAACAGAAAATAATTATAAATATATTTTGATATTCCCATTGCTAACCTACTAGATTGTGTCAACTAGAGAATGTCTACTATAAAACATATTAAAATAAAGATGATGTAACATTCCGCTAAATTATATGGGGAAATAGAAAAACCACCCTTATATGAGTGGTTTTAGTAATTATTTTTAGGTTATACATTTAAAATTAGGCTAAGTTATAGAAATAATAAACATTTAATCCGTTGTTATTATTTTGGTTCTGGATAATGATTGTAGTATGAGATTCTAATAAATTCTTGATAGACATTTGTTAATTTTGCATCTCTAAGAGCATCGTTGAATTTTTGCATACGTACACTCCCTTGAGCGTAGCCTCCACCTGGAGTATAAGGGTTTCTTGCTTCAAAGTCATCCAAAAATACTTTTAATTTTTTATAGTCTTGAGATTGATAGAAAGCCACGGCCTCTTCAGGAGTGACATCAAAGTAAGAGGATGACGTTGAGTTATAAGAAGCTGCTTGAGCAGTAGGTGCCTCTAGCATAGTTGCAGCTCCACCGAACATAGTAAGCGCCATAGAAGATACAATAATTTTTTTAAACATAATAAAACCTCCATGTAGAATATTGGATTAATAGTAATACTGTAATCATTATAGTTACAATGAAAGTGATTATCAAATGCAATATTGCATAATGTATCCCGCTATTTTTGGGCAGTAAGACTCCCGCCCAAAAATTCAATGAAAGCAAAGAAGTTAGAGGGGAATCGGGAGGATTAAAGTTTCACTTTATTCTTTGAACGAGAAGTCACCTTTATATTTAAATGGAGGAGTGTAATAGATTAGAAGAGGTGTATAAGTTACTCAGGTTAACAAGAAAATGAAGAGGATATTTTTTTAATAGGGGAAAGCTTAATAACTGGAGTAAAGGAATTGCTATTTATATATTTAACATACATATTTGTCTTTTAAATTGTAGGCGTGTTTTAGAATTTGTATATAGTAAATTCGTTAAAAAACTTGATAAATAATAAAATGTGTAAATTTTTTGACTATTTTATTAAAATTATTTAATATTTGTAATTTATTGTTTTATAATGATAAATGGGTCGATCGTGAATGTTTTAGATATTGCGATATACACTCGGATTAATTTATTCTAGGGAGGTTACAAAATTGGGTAAGAGAGTCATTATAAGAGTTTTTACATTATTATCAGTACTGGCATTATTCCTTAATGTATTTTTACCTAGGGCTAGTGCAGAGGTTATGACGCATGAGAAATATTCAATGGACTGGAGTTATAGTAATAGTCTAGGTAAGTACATTCGCACTGAAATGATTAAAAATTCAAGTGGTCAAATTGCTTATTGCTTAACCCTTGGATTAAAATCACCAAATGGTGAAGATCTTCCTGAAATGGGGAAAACAGATAATGTAGTATATAGAGTCTTATTAAATGGTTTCCCGCAAAAAAGTGCTGAACAGCTGGGAGTAGCTAATAAAAATGAAGCGCATTATGCAACGCAACTTGCGGTTTGGAATGCATTAGGTCAACTCGATGTAAATGAATTAAAACATGAGAATAAAAATGTTGAAAAAGCAGCTAAGGCTATTATTAGTAATGCTAATAATAGTGAAGAGACTCAAGATGTTTTTATGAATGTGATTCCTGCTGAAAAGCAAAAAGCAGAATTAAAGGGTGAATTCTTCGAAACAAATCTATATTCAGTACAAACAAATGCTAAGAGTGGTTCTTATAAGGTAGTAGCGAAAAATGCACCTAATGGAGTTAGAATTGTTAGTGAAAATGGAGAAGTGAAAGATCAGCTTTCAGTTGGAGAAAAATTTCGTATCCAAATTCCTAAGAATACAAAAACGGGTGAATTTAATTTAAGTGTAGCTGCTAATTTAACTAAAGTTCAAGCAATTGCTTACCGTGGTACGGATACTGTTCAGAATGCTACAGTACTATTAGAGAGAAATGAAGAAAAGCTTAGTAGTGATCTTGCAGTAAATTGGGAAGCAGCTGGTTCTTTAAAAATTAAAAAGGTTGGAGAAAATGGAGAAGTTTTAGCTGGTGCAGTATTTGAGGTCTTTAATGCAAATAATGAATCAGTCGGAAAAATCACGACTGGTGCTGATGGTATGGCAGAATTAAACAACTTACCAATTGGTACTTACACATTAAAAGAAATTAAAGCACCAACAGGCTATGTTTCAGATGATAAACCACAAACTATTGAAGTTAAGACAGGAGAAACAGGAGCTGTCCAAATAGTAAATAACAAAGTAAAAGGTAGCATCGAAATTAAAAAGCTTAGTGATTCAGGAAAGATTTTACCAAATGTTGAATTCACAGTCTTCACTGAAGATGGAAAAGAAGTGCAAAAAGTAGTAACAAAAGAAAATGGAATTGCAAACGTTGAAGGTCTTACGTATGGTAAATATTATTTCTTAGAGACAAAAACACCTAATGGATATATTGGAAATAAAACAAAGTATCCTTTTGAAATTAAAGAGCACAATAAAACACTTACTTTTACAGTGGAAAATACCGAAGTGAAAGGTAGTGTAAAATTACTAAAAGTAGATAATGAAGATATTAGTAAAAAATTAGAAGGTGCAGCATTCGAGCTAAAAGATGCAAGCGGAAAAGTAGTTGGGGAATATAAGACAGATAAAAATGGCGAGATTAACGTCAAAGATTTAGCGTATGGTAAATATTCATTTGTAGAAAAGGCTTCTCCACATGGTTACGTTCTTGTTAAAGAACCAATTATGTTCGAAATAA
The DNA here is from genome assembly GCF_022664295.1 of Bacillus cereus group sp. BfR-BA-01311. Lineage (NCBI taxonomy): Bacteria > Bacillati > Bacillota > Bacilli > Caryophanales > Bacillaceae > Bacillus > Bacillus cereus group sp. BfR-BA-01311. The sequence continues at coordinate 439,201 of NZ_JAKUHC010000002.1, read as the reverse complement.
AGGAACATGGGAAGATTATTGAGTTATTGGCAGTTAATCATCTTATCAAAGGTGATCTAGAAATTACAAAGGTAGATGTAGCTGATGGAAATAACAAGCTTCCAAATGCAGAATTTACGATTTATAACGAAGCAGGAAAAGAAGTAGTAAAAGGAAAAACAGACGATAAAGGAATCGCTAAATTTGAAAAATTACCATTTGGAAAATACACATATAAAGAAACTGTTGCGCCAAAAGGTTATGTATTAAATGAAGAAACGTTCTCTTTTGAAATTAAAGAGAATGGTCAAATCATTAAACACATTGTCAAAGATGAAAAGATTCCTTCAATAAAAACAACAGCTACTGATAAAACAGATGGTACAAAAGAAATGCACACGTCTAAGTCTGTAACAATCCAAGATAAAGTGGAATACAAAGACCTACAAGTAGGTAAAGAATACACTTTAAAAGGTAAATTAATGAATAAAGAGACTAATAAACCATTAGTTGTAAATGGTAAAGAAGTAACAGCTGAAACGAAGTTTACACCAAAAGAAGCAAATGGTTCTATTACACTAGATTTCACTTTTGATGCAACTGGTTTAGAAGAAAAAGAAGTAGTAGTATTCGAAGAGTTACTGAAAGACGGAAAAGTTGTTACGACACATGCTGATATCAATGATAAAGGTCAAACAGTTAAGTTCGTTAAGCCATTAGTAAAAACGACAGCTACAAACAAAGCTGATGGTTCTAAAGAGTTAGATGCTTCTAAATCTGTAACAATCCAAGATAAAGTGGAATACAAAGACTTAATTGTAGGTAAAGAGTACGTTGTAAAAGGTAAACTAATGGATAAAGCAACAAACAAGCCATTATTAGTTGATGGTAAAGAAGTAACAGTAGAATCTAAGTTTACTGCTAAAGAGAAGAATGGTTCTATCACACTAGATTTCACATTTAATGCTTCTGCATTACAAGGTAAAGAAGTAGTAGTATTTGAAGAACTGTATCAAGATAATATATTAGTAGCTATTCACGCTGAAATTGAAGATAAGGGACAAACAGTGAAATTTAAAGAGGTAAAGCCGGAACAACCTAAACCAGAAAAGCCAAATTCAGATAAAAATACGCCAACACCAGAGCAACCTAACGAGCAAGTAAAAGAACAACCACAATCTGAGAAAGAAATTCAATCTAAAATTGGATGGTTACCGCAAACAGGTACTAATCTTACAAGTTGGATCTCTATAGCTGCAGGAGCATTACTGTTAATAGTTGGTGGAGTGATTTTCTTAAAACGTAAAAATGCATAGAAATTAAAAAATAAGCACATCTGTTTTTATAACAAGATGTGCTTATTTTCTTACATATTTTTGATTTAAAATAAAATTTTTGTAGCATCAATTAAATTCATTTCTTTTTATGCAAACACACTTTCAGCGGAACTAACTTCTTCACCATTCACGGCGAGCTTCTTTACTATGCGTTATACCCAAATAATTTTAAATCTTCTCCTGAATCTGAAATGATTTTCTCAAATCGTAATCCTACTTTTTCTAAAAGCTTTCCTGAGGCAATGTTATCTATAGAAGTAATTGCTACAATTCGTTTCATGCCGAGCTTTTGTACACCGTATTCGATTATCGCAGAAGCTGACTCGTAGCCATATCCTTTTGAACGGAATGTTTCTAAAAAGGCAAATCCGATATCAACATCTTCTAATGAATCTCTTTTAATAAGGCCACACATACCAAGTGGAGTGAGATCTTCTTTTCGTTCTACTAAGTAAAGGCCAAATCCGAGTTTGTTATACATATCGATGGGACCGTTTACAATATAATTTTTTGCATCTTCTAAGTTTCTAACTCCTTTGTCACCGATAAACTGAATCCATGCAGGATCGTTTACTAACTCAAGAATAAAAGGAGCGTCTTTTATATCAAACCAACGAAGGTTAAGACGTTCGGTTTCAAGAACTATCAATTATTACACCACCTTTAAAAAGTTATAACAATTAGTATGGATTGTGTAAAACAAAAGTGCAACATATTTTAATGGGGGTGTTTGTTCACATAAAGTTCGTTTGTTTTGTATAGAGAGATATTTTATAATTAGGATTGATTGTAAAGAGTGAGATACTTATACAATGACTCCTAGGTGACTAGGAGTTTTTACTATATAACTATCATTATTACTAAATATGACACACTACACATTCTACTCAAGGAGGTACATAATGAAGAAATTATATAATGCATCGTTTACGTATTTGATTATCGGTTTATTATCAGGGATTTTCGCTAGGGAGTATGGTAAGTATAAAGGGATTTTAGGATCTACTTTGTTAAATCTTTTGCATACACATACACTTGTACTTGGCTTTTTCTTCTTTTTAATTGCTTTAGGATTAGCAAAAGTATTCGCGTTTCATGAAGTGAAAGGGTTTAATAAGTGGTTTGTTTTACATAACATTGCATTAACATTAATGTTAGGTTCGCTAGCAGCGAGAGGGCTTCTTCAGTTAAATGGAGCTGACTTTAAAGGGTTAACTTATATTGTAGGGTTTTCTCATTCATTGATGGCAGTTACTTTAATTTGGTTTATGTTGTTAGTAAAGAAATCGTTTAAAATGTAGTGAAAAAGAACTTGTAGCGTGTGCTGCAGGTTCTTTTTTGTATGTTCAGGTTAAATAATCTTATTTTTCTAATTATTTTGCATAAAGATGGTATACTTGTTTTAAAATTAAAAAGGAGAGTTGATTATGGAAATAACAATTGAATATGTAGTAAATGAATTAAAAGGCATACTTCCTGAAGATCGAGTAGTAATAAATATGACAGTACGAGAGTTACATAGTAAAGATGAATCTTACCACGTTAGTAGTTTACCTGATGTAGTTGTTTTTCCAAAAACGACCGAAGAAGTTAGCGCGATAATGAAAATAGCGAGTCAGCACGGAACAGCTGTCGTTCCATTTGGAGTAGGGTCCAGTTTAGAGGGACATGTAATTCCTTACGAAAAAGGAATTACAATGGACTTTTCTCTTATGAACAAAATACTTGAAATAAGAGAAAAGGATTTTCTTGTGAGAGTACAGCCAGGGGTGACGCGCTCTCAGCTTAATAAAGAATTGAAAAAGTATGGATTATTTTTTAGTGTAGACCCAGGAGCTGATGCAACGTTAGGAGGAATGGCTGCTACAAATGCGAGCGGAACGACAGCGGTAAAGTATGGTGTAATGCGTGATCAAGTTCGAGATTTAGAAGTCGTTCTTGCTGATGGAGGAGTAATACATACCGGGAATTTAGCGGTGAAGTCATCATCAGGTTATCATTTAAATGGTATTTTCGTAGGATCAGAAGGAACACTTGGATGTTTCACGGAGTTAACTTTAAAAGTATACGGTATACCAGAACATGTTATGGCTGCGAGGGCATCGTTTCCAACTATAAATGATGCAGTAGAAGCTGTAATTAACATATTACAGGCAGGTATTCCAATCGCGAGAATTGAACTCGTTGATGAATTATCTATGAAACAAGTAAATTATTACAATGAAACAAGTTACAGAGAAGAATCGACACTGTTTTTAGAGTTTCACGGCAATGAAGCAGGGTTAAAGCAAGATATTGAATTTACGAAAGAAATCGTTCTTGATCATAAATGTATAGAAATTGCGTTTGAGATGGAAACAGCAGCGAGAAATAAACTGTGGGATGCAAGACATAACTTAGCGTACTCTTACGTGCATAGTTATCCTGGTAAAAAGCTAATGAGTACAGACGTATGTGTGCCAATTTCGGAATTAGCTGGCGCAATTCAACATGCGAAAGAGGTATTAGATAAAGTAGGCCTTATTGGTGGTATTCTCGGTCATGTTGGGGATGGGAATTTCCATGTACTCTTAATGATTGACGCAAATGATAAAGAGGAAGTAAAGAAGGCAGACGAAATAAACGAAAGTATCGTTTTGTATGCTCTTAAACGAGGAGGAACGTGTACAGGAGAACATGGCGTTGGAATCGGAAAACGAAAGTATCAAGAAGAAGAACATGGGGCGGCATTATTTGTAATGGAGAAAATAAAGAAAGCTCTTGATCCGCAAAATATTTTGAATCCGAATAAGGTGTTTCAATTAAAAGATAGGGGCTGAGTGGATGAAAGTACTAGAAGCGATAAGTAATATAGCTGGAAAGTATTTTGCATTTTGGACCGGCTGCTGCACTCCCAAGTGTATTAGCGGCAGTATGGCATAACATTGCAGGGCCAATATTAGCAACCATCTGGTCAAAAAATGCAAAGAACACTTTCAGCGATGAAAATGTATCAATAAATATAGAAAAATAGGAATGATAAATAATGCAAAAACGTATTGTACATTTTGAAGGAATGGTTGTATTTTTAGCCACGATTTATATGTATTCAATATATGAGTTTAGTTGGATTATATTTTTTGTATTCCTTTTAGCGCCGGATTTATCCATGTTAGCGTATGGGATCAATAATCACGTTGGTGCGAAAATATATAACGTATGTCATACATATATCATATCCATATTAATTGTTCTAATAGGTGTCTATTTTAAGATAGATACCGTTATAATGATTGGCTTAATATGGACAGCACATATTGGAATGGATCGAATGTTTGGATATGGATTGAAATATGAGACGGATTTTAAGGATACTCATATTCAAAGATTATAATTGCTTTTGAGGAGAGGGATACGTTGAAACAGAGAATTACTATCGAAGAATATAACATCAAATGGGAAAGTGAATTTAATAAGCTACAAACTCTCATTAACGATGTGATGGAAGACAGCATTTTATCCATTGAACATGTCGGGAGTACATCTGTTAAAGGGCTTGCATCAAAACCAATACTAGATATTGATGTTGTAATAGAAGAGTACGAAATTTTTCATGAGGTAGTAAAAAAACTTGAGAAGATAGGGTACTATCATCAGTTAGAATGGAGCTTTAAAGGAAGAGAGGCGTTTGGAAGAAAGGATACGTTCGTTCCATGGAACGAGGGAAATACAGTTTGGATGGAACATCATTTATATGTGTGTGATAAAAATAGTGAAGAATTGAGAAGGCATATAGCGTTTCGAGATTACCTTCGTGAACATACTAAAGTCGCTAATGAGTATGGAAACTTGAAGGAAGAGTTAGCAAGAGAGTCGAAAAATCGATCTAGTTATATTGAAGGTAAGACCGTATTTATTACAAATATATTAGAAAAAATAAACTAAGGCAGCATGGAATACATGCTGCCTATTGTTTTGAAATAGAAAGCTGCCATTATAAAACAAATACAAACTGGCCCTGTTGATTGATGCGGTTACTAAATATAATAGGAAATAAAATAGAAAAGAGCGGAAAAGAGGGAGCTTATGTACATACCAAAATATTTCGCAATACAAGATGAAGAGATGAAGTACGAAATAATGGAACAAAATAGCTTTGCGATATTATTTTCTCAACATAACGGAGAACCATATGCAACGCACTTGCCGTTGTTGCTAAATAGGGAGACCCTTACTTTACATGGTCACTTCGCACGACCGAATGAACAGTGGAAAGATATTGGGACTCAGCAAGTACTAGCTATATTTCAAGGACCACATAGTTACATCTCTCCGTCATGGTATGAAACAAACAATGCAGTACCAACATGGAATTACGTTGCAGTGCATGTATACGGTGAATTAGAAATTGTTGAAGATGAGAAGACATTAGTAGATTCTCTTCAAGATTTAGTAAATAAATATGAAGATCCAGAGAGCACCTACTCACTTAATGATGTAGATTCAAATTATATGGGAGGATTAAGTAAGGGAATAGTTGGATTCAAAATAAAGATAAATAAAATAGAAGGAAAAGCGAAGTTAAGTCAAAATCATTCTGTAGAGAGACGGAATTTAGTTGTGGAGAAACTTGAGAAAGTTGGTAGTGAGGAGAGTAAGAGGATTGCGGAGTTGATGAGAAAATAAAGCCTACATGAAAGGGAGATATTCTAAATAAGCGTATTTAAAAAGACCTTCTTAATTGAAGGTCTTTCATTTTTTAAAGTGCTTTTTCAGTTGTTGTTGAGTTGTAGTCTTTACTTACGTCAACGGATTGAACAAGGTCAGGTCTTTGTGGTGCAGGGGTGTCCCCAATGTTTAATGCTACATATCCTAACTGTGTTTTCGGTGTTTCTGAGGTGAAGCTTAACCCAAGAGTTGTGATGCTAATAACAGCTAAGCCAATGATGCTCAATTTAATCTTTTTCATTATATCAAAGCTCCCTTTTCTTCATGTTTTTTTCTTGCTTGATTGGCCATGTAAAAGTATTGACTAGCTTTTATATGGTCTTCTTTTTCATAAAACATATTTGCTAGAACATCAGTGTACTCTTGTATACATTCCCAAAGGTTTTCTGTTTTAAAGTAAGAAATTCCTTCCAAAATTATCATTTCTAAATCATTTATAGAAGTTTTATTATTTAGTTCTCTTAAAATCATGAAACGATATTGAAACTCTTTGTTTTCTAGTTTATTTGAGATGTTTAATCCTTTTTTTATAAGTTCTTTAGCCTGGGTATATTCTCCAAGCTTGTAGTATTCACGTGCTTCAACAAAAAGTGCTTTAAAGTGATTTGGTTGCTTAGTTGTAACCTCTGAAATATGACGCATTGCTAACTCTGAAAGGTTTTGACTTGCATATAGCCAAGCTAAATTATGTCGTACTCTTAATGATAAAGTCTCCTCTGAATACTTCTGTAGAATATTTAATGCTGAATCAAGTCTAATTTCAGCTTGTTCAAACTGTTTTAAATCAATACAAGATAAACCAAAGATGTTATCACACAAAGCAACATTAATTTCACAGTTTATATGTTTTGAAAAAATCGCTTTAGCTTCATTTGCAGATTGGATTGCTACTAGTGGTTGATATGTTTGATAATAATAGGCAGCTAAGCGGTAGTTAAATTCAGCATTCTCTAGTTCGTCAGATACGTGTATTAGCAGCTTTTTAGCGTTCTCGAAAAGGTGTTTTGCTGCATTGTAGTTTCCAATAATTGTATTGTGAATAGCCTTAAAAAAATGATAATAATAAGAAAATAGCCCATTCTCTGGAAGTGGGAAAGAATCAATTTTATTAAAATCATCTTTATTAATATTTAAACCATCTGTTAAAATTTTGTATCTGAAATTAAAAAGTGAATAATACAATTGTAGGTTTGTATCTTCTTCTGAATTAGAGATGGTATTTTCAATATCTTTTTTTATTTTTGTTGCATGGGTAGTTTGATGCTGTAACATAGCTCTATACCAGTCATTAAATAATTTTGTAATTTGTTCATTACCTTGTAGTTGAACGTTCATGAAATCCCCTCACTTTTTGAATATTCTTATAAAATATAGTATCAAAAATAAAAATATTTAGAAATGATGTTTTATATTTCTCAATATTTGTTTAACAAGCTTACGAGTAAGTCTATTGGAATAGTGTAGAATTTGTTTTGAACTAAAGAAATGGCATCGGGGGATGTGCATTTTAAAGTTTTAGTTGAGTGGGGGGATATAAAAAAGGTGCGTTCACACAATTTATATGAACGCATCTTTTTACATATTAAACAATCAAGTGCCACAAAAAGTACGATAAGGGCGATTCGTCGGTGCAGGTGGAATGCAGTATTCTTCTTGATCTGTAGAATACGCATAAGGGTTTGATAAAGCTTCAAGAAGTTTCTCCATTACGCTATAGTCGTCATTTGTAACAGCTGCTTCTAATGCTTCTTCTACACGGTGGTTCCTCGGGATGATTGATGGGTTATTATTTTTCATCATCTCGTAGGCGTTTTCTTTCGATTGTTCTTGTCTGTCTAATCGAGATTGCCACAGTTTGTACCATTCTTTAAATTCAGGACTTTCAAATAGAGCTGTATTTTCGATAGCATCAAGAGTTAATGAACGGAATGTATTTGTGTAATCCGCTTTATATTTCTCCATCATTTTTAAAAGTTGCTCAATAAGTGAGTGATCTTGTTCTTCGTTGCTAAATAGTCCTAATTTCTTTTTCATTCCAAGGAACCACTGTTTTTCATACTGTACGCTAAATTTCGAAATTTCGTCTTGAGCGATTTTTAATGCTTCTTCTTCATCTTCGTGCAGAATTGGTATTAAAGATTCAGCTAGTCGTGCGAGATCCCATGCGGCCATATATGGTTGATTTCCATATGCATAACGACCTTGTGTGTCAATAGAGCTAAATACAGTTCCTTGGTCGTAATTGTCCATAAATGCACAAGGACCGTAATCAATTGTTTCGCCACTGATCGTTATATTGTCAGTGTTCATTACGCCGTGAATAAATCCAACAAGTTGCCATTTTGCGATAAGACTGGTTTGTCTTTTAATGACTTCTTGTAGTAATGCAGTATATTGGTTTTCATGAGATTCAATTTCTGGGTAATGCCTTTTTATCGTATAGTCAGCTAGTGATTTCAGGTCCTCTATTGAACCACGAGCTGCAGCATATTGAAATGTACCGACGCGAATATGGCTACTAGCGACTCTAGTTAAAATTGCTCCAGGTAACTTTGTTTCACGATAGGTTGGTTCACCGGTTGTGACAACTGCTAAACTGCGGGTAGTTGGAATATCGAGTGCATACATTGCTTCGCTAATAATATATTCACGTAGCATCGGACCGAGTGCAGCACGGCCATCTCCTCGGCGTGAATAGGGAGTAGGGCCAGAACCTTTCAGTTGAATATCGAAACGCTCACCTGAAGGAGTAATTTGTTCGCCAATTAAAAGAGCACGACCGTCGCCTAACATATTAAAATGTCCGAATTGATGGCCAGCATATGCTTGAGCTAATGGATGAGCTCCTTCTGGGAGTGCATTACCAGCGAAAATAGCAATTTCAGCTTCCTTTTTCAGTTCTTCAGGGGTCAAGCCAAGAGATATCGCTAATGAATGGTTTAGTTTAACTAACTCCGGTGAACTTACGGGAGTAGGGGGGATTTCGGTATAAAATGATTGTGGTAAAGTCGTATAACTATTATCTAAATTCCAACCTGTTTCATTATTTTTAGTCATTGTATCTCCTCCTTTTTGTATTTTCAGTTATGTATTTGTACGTATGTATTCTTTGTAAAGTTAACTAAAAGTATAATATAATATTTCCCCTTGCAATCTATTGTAAGGACTTCATTGCACTATGTCTATTTAACAGCAAATTTAAAACCTCCATTTTTAAAAATGGAGGTTTTATTATTATTTAATTTTTACAATTATTTTTCCTTTTGCCCTTCCAGACTCTGAATATTCCATTGCTTTTTGCGCATCTTCAAAAGGGAAAACTCGATCGATTACCGGTTTGATTTTTCCGGCTTCAATATAGTTTGCGATAGTACGTAATTGATCCCCGCTTGGCTTCATAAATAAAAATGAATATTGAGCATTATGCTTTTTTTCAAGTGCAGTAAGTTTTTTACTGGCTAATGAAAATAAGAGAGTTTTAAAGAATCCTGAACCAAATTCTTTACCGAAGCGAGCATTCGGCATACCTGAAACGGAAACAATGTTTCCTCCGCTTTTTATAATATTGAATGATTTTTCAAGTGTTGCACCGCCGATTGTATCAAATACCGCATCATAATTTTTTAGTATATCTTCAAATTTTTCTGTTTTGTAATTAATAATTTCATCTGCGCCAAGAGACGTTACTAAATTTGCACCAGCTTCACTAGCAGTCGTTGTAACAGTAGCACCCATTATTTTTGCTAGCTGAATAGCGAAAGTACCAACACCACCGGATCCAGCGTGAATTAAAATCTTTTGTCCTTTTTGTAATTGCATGATGTCATGTAAAGCTTGATAGGAAGTTAAGCCAACGAGTGGAATCGAAGCCGCTTCCTCAAAACTTAGATTTTTTGGTTTTAAAGCAATAGCATCTTCATGAATGTCTATATACTCCGCGAAAGTACCAATCTTATTTTTTCTTGGACGAGCATATATTTCATCACCGACTTTAAAACGAGTCACTTTTGATCCAACCTTCGTGATGACACCGGAAAAGTCATTCCCAAGGATTAGAGGCATTTCATATTTCAGTAACATTTTAACTTTTCCATCACGTATTTTAAAATCAATTGGGTTAATACTAGCTGCATGAATTTCTGCGAGCACTTCATACTCATTAATTTCAGGAGTAGGTACCTCTGCCATACGCATTGGGACTTTTCCATATCTATCAATTATCATTGCTTTCATTTCTTATACCTCCAAGTTTTAATAAAAGTTTTGCAATAGCTTCTCAATATCTAATACAAGATTTTTTAATAAACCTAATTTTGTACGTATATCAATATAATAAAAATTCTTTGTACCTTCTTTTCTCATTAAAATAATGCCAGCTTCTCGTAAAATCTTAAGGTGATGTGATACTGCTGGACGGGAAAGGTGTGTTTGCTTCGTGATTTCTCCTACACGTAATCCTGTTTGACATTCCGTTTCCATTAGTACTAATAAAATAGCTTGACGCGTTTCATCACCAATTGCCAATAATACTTTTTGAGAATCAATAAAATCTTTCTTTATAATATTTAATTGTTCTTGTTTATTCATTTCAATCACTTTGCCTCCAGGTAATTAGTCGAAAGGTTTAAGATGATGAACCATTACTTCGATACGGTAATGCTACATGATTGTTGTATGAGGTGCAATATTGAGAAAGAAAATCGAGACGAATGAATTTTTTATTGTTGAAAATTATAGGGAGATAGAAAAGGGATTGGAAGGACTACATAACACAATAGATGAGGTTTTAAAAACAAAAAATGATGTAACAATAAAATAAGCGGTCGTAACCTTATATAATCCATAAGGTTACGACCGCTTATAATGTTTGTATTATTTTTGAATTTTACGATAGAACATGGTTCAACGTAAAGTACATTCTTTTGTTTTACACTTTCATACAGACACAATTCAGGTGGATTATAGATGTATGAAAAGGTAAAAGGAATTTTGGGGCGTAATCTATCTATATGATAATTCAAAATGAAATATAAGTCTATATTTTAATGTTTTTTTGATTATATTTATGTCACTGAGCTCAGAACAATGATTTGGAGGGGAAATATATGAAATCGAATTATGTACCAGTTTTAATTGTTGGAGGGGGATTATCTGGGTTAGCGTCTGCGTTATTTCTTGCAAAACATAACATTGAGTACTTACTTATTGAAAGGCATCCCTCTACTGCCATTCATCCGAAAGCAGGCGGTCTTACTTTACGTACAATGGAGTTATTTCGAGAATTAGGCTTGGAAAAAAGAATTAAATTGGCAGGTAAAGCATTAGAGAACTGCCGAGGAAGAATAGCGGTTCATACAATAGCTGAGGCGAATAAAGAAGAATTGGAACAAATGAGAGCGACACAATACGGAAACGATGAAGAGTTACTTCAAAAAATAGAAAAGATTAGTCCATCAAAACAAACTGCATGTTATCAAATTATTTTAGAAGAGATGATGTTACAAGAAGCGAAAACATTAGGCGGGCAACTATCTTTTTATCATGAATTAGTTTCATTTGAACAAAATGAAAACGGGGTAAAAGCAAAGATTCGAAATCGTGAAACAGAAAAAGAAAGTGTCATACATTGTGACTATGTAATTGCAGCAGATGGAGCGAAAAGTAAAATACGTGAGCAGTTAGGGATTAAAACTGAGGGGCGTGGAACCATTGGTGGCTATTATATGAATATTTATTTTGAAGCAGACTTAAGTGAGTTTATACAAGGAGACGCATTCGGTTTTTCTATGGTACTTCATCCAGAGGTTCTTGGTGCACTGATCTCAGTAGATAACGTAAAAAAATGGATTTACCATGTAGCCTACGATCCATTAAAAGGAGAGGGACCAGAGGATTTCACGATGGAACGTTGTAAACAAATTATTGAAATAGCAATTGGAAGTACAAATGTTGAGTCAGAAATATTAAGTGTTTTACCGTGGGAAGCGGCCGAAAGTACAGCAATGAAATTTCAAGGAAATCGAGTCTTTCTAGTTGGAGATTCAGCACATATTATGCCGCCAACAGGCGGATTTGGTTCAAATACAGGAATACAAGATGCGCATAACTTAGCTTGGAAATTAGCGGCTGTTATAAAAGGGAAGGCAAAACCAAAATTGTTAGAAACATATCATGAAGAGAGACACTCTGTTGCAAAATTAACGACAGCTTATGCAAGTAGTTTACTGTTTCGTGCTGCGAATAGAGAGGAAGGCAGTTTGAATAATATGGATGGTTTAGCTGTTACAGTTGGATATCAGTATTGTTCAGAGGCAATTATAAATAATTCAGTCACTCCACATAGAATGGATAGCATAGAGTTGAACGGAAGACCTGGAACGCGAGCGCCACATTTATGGGGAACGTATGAAGGGAAGAAAGTTTCTACATTAGACTTATTCGGTAACAGTTTTGTATTACTTACAGGAGTAGAAAATAGTTCTTGGGCTGAGGCAGCACATACTGTTTCAGCTAAATTAGGAATAAATATAAAAGGGTATCGTGTTGGCTTAAGTGGAGACTTTATTGCTCCAGAAGATATTTTTAGCAAATTATATGGTATAGAGAATGGAGGTGCTGTATTAATTAGACCAGATGGCTTTATAGGATGGCGTTCAGAAAAAGCGGTAGTAAATCCAGATATAGTATTGGACGAGGTAATGGGAAATTTATTATGTGATTTTTAAGTAACTACGGAAATATTGTTTTATGTGCTTCACTGCACTGAAAAAAATATTCACAAATTTCAATAGGTTTGATATGATTAAATTCGACAAGTTAATAGAGGCCGGAGATATTTGAGAAAAGCCATAAATTTATTTAGGGATACAGGAGTGTAGCCTAAATAATTTATGGCTTTTTTTATTGAATGAACCGTACAAAATAGGGAGTTACATGTGAAAAGGAGGGCTATAGAAATTAAATAGGATAATACTAGTTTTCTATATTAATAATATAGAGAAAGTATATTTGTAAGATTGGAATTTTAATATAGGTTTATAAAAATATTGAAAGTGTGTCTTCTGTTTCGTGTAAATCTCATTAGCTTGTTGAAATTTGCAACGTAGGAAGGGTTAGAAGAATGAGAAAGATTATTAGCGTTTTAGTTATTTTCTTTATGACTGGAAGTATCTTTGCTGGGGGAGCTGTTCATGCGAAAGCAGAAGGAAAGCATGAATGGAATACGAATAAGTTTTTAAATATTGCACATCGCGGAGCAAGTGGACATGCACCTGAGCATACTTTTGCTTCTTATGATTTAGTGAAAAAAATGAAAGCGGATTATTTAGAGTTAGACATTCAATTAACAAAGGATGGCCAATTAATTGCAATGCATGATACAGCAGTTGATCGCACTACAAATGGAACAGGCGAAGTACGCGATAAAACGTTAAGTGAAATAAAGAGTTTAGATGCAGGATCATGGTTTAATAAAGCGTATCCAGAAAAGGCTAAGCAAGAGTATGTTGGGCAAAAGGTTCCAACTCTTGAAGAAATCTTCCAAAAGTATGGAAGAAGTATGAAGTATTATATTGAAACAAAATCACCAGATGTGTATCCAGGAATGGAAGAGAAATTGTTGGCGTTGTTACAAAAATATAATTTAGTAGGCCAAAACATGTCTTCTAGCCGTGTTATGATTCAATCATTTAGTAAAGATAGTTTGAAAAAGATTCATAGTATGAATGAAAATATTCCGTTAGTTCAATTGCTTTGGTATTATCCAAATGAAAACAATGAAATTGTTGAATGGTCTGGCATTACACATGAACCGAAAAGTGTAACAAATGATGATTTTCAAGAAATTAAAAAGTATGCAGCTGGTATTGGACCAAACTTACGTAATGATAACGGGGAACTAATTATTGATGAGTCATATATGAAAATGGCTAGGAAAAATGGACTGTTAATTCACCCTTATACAATTAATGAGAAACCAGATATGAGACTGTTAATCAAATGGGGTGCTACAGGAATGTTTACAAATTATCCGGATCGATTACATAGTGTATTGAAGGAAAAATAAGTGGAAAAGGGTATACCAGTGTTTTAGGTATACCCTTTTTAATCTAACTCTCCGATAAACAGAATCTCTTTTTCATAGCATTCATCTGCATCATAAATAATTTCTTGAAAGTGAAGCGTTTTGAAGGAATGACAAACTGACATTTCCCATGTCTCCCAAAAATCAATTTCATTTGAAAGAAGAATCCATTTTTGAAATTCACTATCTCTATTAAAGAAATTATGAAAGTAGTCCTCATTTTTAAATATAATGATTTGCGAATCCCAAAAATTATTTATAGAAATCAAAACAACAACTCGATATGTATGTGTATCCCTAGGTTTTATATTTATTAAATGATTTGCTTGATTTAATAAGGTTTGAATACATAATCGTTTTACTTTTCTAGCCGTTTTACAAGAATCGATAAAAGCTTGAGAAACTGGCAATAGCATATTCCAATATTCATCGTTATAGAAAGTAGAAGGGAACGGTTTTGTATGTTCCTCAATTCGCTTTATCATAGTGTTTGTTTTTCGTTTCATACCACGTATTTTCTTTTCACGCATTGTGAGTCATCTCCATAAATTTTTGTAATGCAGCAGAGTGATATATATCTTTTCTAGTAATAAAAGTAGTAGGAACTTTTTTGAAGCTATTTGGTAAAGGATTGAATGATATGTCATGTTTATGACCACTTAAAATAGACTTCATCATAATTGCTATGCCCATACCTGATTTTACACATGCGAGAATCGCTTCAATTGTTCCAAACTCTAATACTCGCTTAGGTGAAATTCCTTCTTCTTGAAGCCAATCTTCTAATAAATTTCTATAATAGCACCCATGACTAAATGCAAGTAAATTCATGTCTCCTATGTCTTTAAAGGAAGATAAAGGCTTTTTGCTAATGAGAACTAATTCTTCTTCACGAAATATATTTGTATGAAGTTCAGCATGCTGAGTAGAGCCAGCTATAAACGCTCCGTCCAGTTTTCGTTCTAGTACAAGCCTAATCAATTGTTCCGTCGTATTTGATTCTAAAATCAATTCGACTTTTGAGTATTTCTCATAATAGGCCGTTAATATAGATGGAAGTCTTACAGCGGTTGTAGATTCTGTACATCCAATTTTTAAAGTGCCTCTTGGTTCGATCCCATTACTTTGAACTGCTTTAACAGATTGATCCATTAAGTAGATAATTTGTTTGGCGTATGTTAATAAAATCTCACCGTTAGAAGTTAAAGTTACACCTTTTCCGTTTCGGTAAAATAAAGGCACACCTAATTCGTTTTCTAGTTGTTTCATACGCATTGTTACGCCAGACTGTACATAGTTTAAATTTTTAGCTGCGTGAGATATGTTTTTTTCTTTCGCAACTTCGTAAAATACAGTTAAATCTTTTATATCCAAGTATCATCCCTCCAGAAAAGGTATCATTTTTTTTGATGAATTACATGATAAATCTTTATTTTATATGATATCAGAACTTTCATACAATGGAAGGGGATGGAGGGATTATTGTGTTAATGGAAGAAAGGGTGAATAGTACTTATAAGTGGGTTATGTTAATTTTTGCGACGGTTGCTCAAACAACAGCGACACTTATAACGTATGGTGTTGGAGCGTTTGCTTTATTTTGGAAAGAAGAATATGCACTTACGAATACGGAGATTGGATTGTTAGTAAGTGTTGTAAATATAGGACCGCTATTTTGTATGCTTTTTGTCGGGCGGCTACTTGATCAATACAATGAAAAGTTGTTAATTTCGATAAGTTCATTTTTACTAGGAGGTTCGTTTTTACTGACTAATATGGTCAATGGATTTAATGGGTTACTCTTTGTACTTTTATTAGTAGGAACGTTTTATAGTGTTTCGCAGCCAGGAGGAAGTAAGGTGATAATGAAGTGGTTCTCAAAAGAAAATCGCGGGTTAGCGATGGGAATTAGACAAGCCGGTATACCGATTGGTGGTACATTAGCGGGAGTATTGATCCCGTTTCTTACAATAAAATATAATATGGCCTATGCGGTAAATAGTATTGCATGTATTTGTATAATTGGAGGGTTTTTATTTTTTATATTTTATAAGGAACCATATATTCAAGAGAAAGTTAAACAAGAACGTAGTAAACTTTCTTTTTGGATGCAGTTAAAAGAAGTGATGTGTAAAAAAGAGTTATATGCAATTTATATAACTGGCATTTGTATGATTTCATTGCAAATGGTGTTAGTTGCGCACTTTATAAAATTTTTAGTATTGGAACAATCAATCACGCCAATTTTAGCTGGAAAAGTATTTTCCGTTATGTTCTTTTCTGGAATGGTTGGTAGGGTTATATTAGCAGCTACTAGTGATTTATTTTATAAGGGGAATAGGCGTACCCTCTTATTTATAACTGTTTGTATTTCTATTTTCTTCATTCTAATATTAGTAATGAGCATACATACAATAACGAATGTATTGTATGGTGTAAGTGCATTGTTAGGGTTCTTTGCAATTGGATGGTTTAGCCTTTTCATAACTGAAGTTGCGGAATCAGCAAGTGAAGAATCGGTAGGGATGACAGTGAGTTTTGCACTTACATTAAATCAAATTGCCATTATTGCTGCGCCTGCTTTATTTGGTTATATTGTAGATAAGAAGGGATATACGTATGCGTGGTTATGCATAGTTGTATTACTTCCTATTTCAGCGGTTAGCTTATATAGGAAGTATAGAAAATGAAGGAATGTTAGCAATGTAAATTTTTTATGAAGAAAGTCTAAAGAAATGTTGAATGAGCGACATTTCTTTTTTTATTTGTTGTATAATCAAAATGTAAATGAGATTCGTTTTCAATTCCGTTCATTACCTCTTTTGAAATTACCTGTAATTTTAGCCATAATTAGCTGTTTTTCTTTATCGTTATTTGCATGATTTATTTTATTTAAAAATTTTTCAGCATCATTTCCTTTTAATACCATAATCTGTTTTCCGTAATATTCAATTAATACCATGTTGTTTTTTGTTATCCGATAATGAAACATCTTATCATCTAAACGATTGCGTTTATCGGTGTTTTTCATATTACATCTCCATTCTTTTTAGTATGTAACAAATGTTACAAAAGAATTTGAAATTATAGTGTAATGCATCCGATTGTATGTTGGAAATTTTGCAAGAAAGAAATACAATAGAGAGTAGTCAAAATTGAAAATGAGAAAAAGGAATCTAGTTTTAACAGAGTGAATATTAAATAATATTATAATATACTTGATAATTAAAAGATATAAAATAGAATGGATGTACGTTAAGTGAAACTAGATAAAAGAGGGTTCCTAGTATGTTAAAGAAATGGTTAATCGTTTTCTTTATTTTTGCAGTTTTTTGTGGAAGTATTGTTACACTAATACATGCAAATAAAGGAAAAAAATATGATGCAAAGGCATTTTCTAATGTAAATAGTAAGCAAAAAGATGTTAAGCAGGAAATTGATGCGAATGAGAAAAAGCGTTATGAAATTGCAGCTGGAAAACTAGATCAGTACTTAAAAGATAAAGGATTTAATGGGAGTGTTCTTGTAGCAAGTAAAGGTCATGTCATTTTACGAAAAGGCTACGGTTATGCGAATGTGAAAGATCAAGTATTAACAACGCCAAGAACGAAATATCGCATTGGTTCTATTACGAAAACAGTTGTTGCAATATCTATTATGCAACTAAAAGAAAAAGGGAAGTTGAACATTGAAGACAATGTAAATAAATATATCCCATCGTTTCCGGCAGATAAAAACATTACGTTACGAAACTTGTTAACACATACGTCTGGATTACCAGAACAGGGACAAGGTAGTGTTGACGCAGCATCACGGTTAAAATTAGTAACGTGGATTGGGGCACAAACGTTACAATTTCCAGCAGGGACAGGATGGAAATATACAGATTATAATTATATGGTGCTTGCATATATTGTAGAAAAAATATCGAATAAACCACTTGCTGAATATGTGAAAGAAAATATTTTGACTCCCGTTGAAATGAATGAATCTGGAATGGGCGCAACACTTCCAGAAGATATTTTCTTAGCAGAAGGGTATACGAAAAAAGATAATAAGTTAATAGCCACGCCGCGCTTAAAAATGAACTGGCTGTATGGTTGTGGTGAAATGTATACGACTGTTGAAGATATGAAAAAGTTAGATGAAGCTATTATGGATGGTAAACTACTTTCTAAACAAAGTGTATCAGATATGTTTTCTGCATCACCTGCAAGAAAATATGGATTTAGTTTCTATATTTACCCAGATTATTATCATAACCACGGTGTATTAGCTGGCTGGAACACTTTTAATAATTTTAACTGGGATAAACGAACGTTTGTCATATTATTTTCTAACGTCCAAAATGGTATGAATGACGCATTTAATCAAGAATTTAGGAAAATGGCGAATGATTTAATAGAAGGAAAATAATTATAAAAAATCGGTATTGATATGTAATTATCAATACCGATTTTTTTATTTTGTAAAGTTTTACTTACTGAATAAAGTGAAACTTTATTCAGTGGAGGGGCTTTGTTCATCCCCACTGAGTAGAAGCCCTCATCAATCGGGCTTTTACGGACAGCAGGGCCCCCACCTAACTTTTTTGCTTCCGCTGAATTTTGAGGTGAGGGTCTTACTGCACATAAATAGCGGGGTAAATAGGTAAGAAAGGTGATTGACATATGAATAAATCTAAATAGGTAGTTAAATGCTAAGTAATGCAAAGAACAATTGGTAATTTTTACATTGATAAAAAAGCTTGAGCTTCACACTATGTGAAGCTTTATATTATTGGAGACAAGAACAGGAGGTTGAAAAAATGAAAAAAGCAATAAAGTTTTGTTTAATAGCTACATTATCTACAACAATTATTAGTGGATGCTCTTTTGAGGGTAACAATGAAAATGTTAAAGGGAAAGAAGGGGAAAAAGTAGAGGTACAGAAAAATGCTGGGAAATATACGATGCCAGATGAAAAAGATAAACATGAAGGTACATGGCTGCAATGGCCACATGAATACACATATGGTGAAGAGTATAAGAAGGAAGTTGAACCTATTTGGGTTAAGATGGCAAGTGCTTTAACTGAGGGTGAGAAAGTCCACATTGTTGCATATGACCAGGAAGAAAAAGAAAGAATCAATAACCTTTTAACAGATGAAGGGTTAAATATGGAGAAGATTGATTTCTTTATCTCGCCTACTGATGATGTATGGGCGAGGGACAGTGGACCAATTTTTGTTTATGACAGCAATAAAAATCTCAAAATATTAGATCCAGCATTTAATGGTTGGGGGAAGAAAACACCTTATAAAAATGATGCTCAAATACGTAAGAATGTGAGTAAACAATCAGGAATTGAAAGAATTGATTGGGGGAAATTTGTCCTTGAAGGCGGCGCAATTGAATTAGACAGCAATGGGACTGCGTTATTAACTCGAAGTGCGGTAACGAATAAAAATAGAAATCCTGATTTATCAGAAAAGGAGATTGAAAAATATATAAGTGATCTTGGGGTATCAAACTTTATTTGGTTAGACGGAGTACCTAATTTAGATATTACGGATTTTCATATTGATGGATTTGCTAAATTCCATAATAAATCTACCATTGTAACGATGAAAGAAGATGACCTAGCTGAATGGGGTTTATCCAATAAAGATATGGATACATTGTTAGATGCCAAAAATGCTTCAGGACAGAAATATAAGTATGAATACTTGCCGCTTAGTAAAGAAAAGGTTGCTTTAGAGAATGGAAAAACTCTCGATTATAAGGGATCGTATATCAATTATTATATTGGGAATACAGTTGTATTAGTGCCTAATTATAATGATCCGAATGATAAAATCGCAAACGATACGATTCAGAAGTTATACCCAGATCGTAAAGTAGTCGGTATTGATGTGAGGGAGTTGTATAAAAACGGCGGTATGATACATTGTGTGACACAACAACAACCAATTGCATTGAAGTAATTAATTGTAATTTCGTTGTGCTGCTATATAGACAAAATAGGTGGAATCTTATTACCTATTTTGTCATTCCTTATTATTTATAAAAATAAATTTAAATATAATGATAAATGAATTGTAGTGTATATTCGCTTTTCGTTTTATATGGTAAAGGAGAAAAATGTTTGTGTTAAAGAATTTTAAAATAGTGTTTTCGTATTTCCCTATCGTTTTACAGTACATTTTAAATGTAGCTTTAATTTGCTTAGGGGTTGTTCTAAGTGTGTTTCTTATGAAAGAAGTCATTCAGTTTATGCAAGAACTGAAATTGGATGGTAATGAATCTAGTTATCATTTAATTGATAGTATCGTCGTATTCTTTCTGTACTTCGAGTTCATCGTAATGATTATAAAGTATTTTCAAATGAATTTTCATTTTCCATTACGATATTTTATATATATAGGTATAACAGCTATTGTGCGTCTCATCATTATAGATCACGATAGTCCGTTAGATTTATTGTTATATGCCTGTGCAATCTTTGTATTAATTAGTGCATTGTTCATTGCGAATTCTAAAATGATGCGTCGGGATTTAGAATAGTAAACATTTGTTGTTGAATTAAATAAGATATTTTATCTTTTTGCAAAAAAGGAGTAACGGTATTGAAAGAAATAATCTTAACCAGCCTCATAATGATAGGGTTTATGATTCTATTATTTAATTGTATACTTTCATGATTTAAAAGAATAAAAGGTTAATAGAGAAAGAGGTTTTTGTAAATATGGTTCATTACAATAATCAAAATAGTTTACATCAAATATTTACATTAAAAGGGACAATTATAAGAGATATTTTCCCACAAATCGTATTATATACGTGTATTTCAACGATAGTAGCTGTGATTAATTATTACTATACAGAAATAAATATAAATCAGACTCCTTGGGTAATCGTCGGAGGAGCTTTAGGATTACTATTAGTGTTTCGTACGAATACTGCCTATGATCGGTACTGGGAAGGTAGAAAGCTGTTTGGCGCGATTGGTGCTTGTACTAGAAATTTAGCAATTAGTTTTTTGTGTCATTGGGATTCTAAAGGGAAGAGTATGGAGCAGGAAAAAATAAAATTTTTACATCTATTAATTGCATTTCCAAAGTTAGCGAAAGGACACTTGAGAGAGGAAAAAGATTTATCTGAAGTGAAATCATTGCTTGCTGTCTGTTCTGAGAAGGAAAAAGCATTTTTGGTTGAGTCCAATCATTTACCGATTAGTATAGTTTTTATGTTGAAAACTATACTATCAAAAGGTTTGAAAACGGGGCAAATTCATCCAAATGCGATAATTAGTATGGAAACAGATTTGAATACGTTACTTACATCTGTGGGTGGATGTGATCGTATCAAAACAACACCTATTCCTTTTGCATATTTTGCTCATATAAAAATTTTATTGATTATATTTTGTGCAACTTTACCGATTGGTCTTGTTGATAGTCTCGGATGGTTTACAGTACTTGCGACTACGTTTATAAGTTTTGCATTCATAGGTATTGAAGCAATAGGGGTTGAAATTGAAGATCCCTTTGGTCAGGATCCAAATGATCTTCCGCTAGAAGGAATTTGTATAGGAGTAGAAGCGCATTTGGTGAATCTATATAATCAAAATGATCTATTAGAAGTAATGGGTTTGAATCTTGATAAAAAAATCATTTAATCATTTATTGTTGTTTTAAAATATGGTATTTAAAAAAAATTGTCAAGAGTCAATTTAAGGCTTAACGTCAGCTTTATATTTTTTATATAAATATATAATATTTCTCCATGCTATAATCCATTCATGAAATGTACATGTTGCATGAGTTGTAATGAAAAAAGACATAAATTGAGGAATAGTTGGCTTTGTAAAATCAGTTATGTAACTACTATTAAAAAGCGAGGTAAATAATATGGAACAAAAACATAATGGCATTATTTTTACTGCAATACCAAACGAATCAAATGAATATTATCAACCATTTTATGAAGACTTGATTTACTTTAATGAATGTTTAAATGAAAAGAAATCAATTGCGGATCAACTTATATCTTTATCTGTTGAAGAACAAGACTTTCATACGAGCTGTTTTGAGTATGATGATATTTGGCTAAGAGATGTTGCACCGGTTGTCACAAATCATCTAGTTAAATTTAAATATCGACCAAATTATTTGCCAGATGATCAAGGGCGATATTTAGATCAACAGTTTAATAAATGGTTGAAAAAGAATGACTTTGAATATGTGAAATCCCCATTAATATTAGATGGTGGTAATCTTATTTGGAATAAAAAAGATACCGTAATATTAACAGAACGTATATTTGATGATAACGATGATTGGACAGAAGAGGAAATTATTGAGCAGTTAGAATGGGATTTAGATGTGAGCCGAGTTATTATTATTCCTGCTGAAGAAGGGGATGTACTAGCACACGCAGACGGAATGGTTAAATTTATTGATGAACATACAATGTTTATTAGTGATTTTTTAGGGGATCATGAATTTAGATATAGTGTTGAAGAGATTATTCAAGAACAAATGCCAGAAGCTGAATTTATAGTTGTTCCTTCATCATATACAGAGAAAGGACAATATGATCAAGAGATAGCATCAGCAAAAGGGTTGTATATAAATATGTTAGAATCATGTGATGCTCTTTATGTTCCTAAGTTTGGACTAGCTAAAGATGAGGAAGTTTTACGATATATTCAACAGTATACGGAGAAACAAGTTATTCAAATTCATGTAGGAGAAATATCAACAATGGGAGGCGCGATGAATTGTTTAACGTGGTATTGTCCAAGTCATTTGTTACCTTCAAAAATGAGAAGATTGAAAAATCAGAATGAAGATTTTTCAATGAAGAAGATTTTTGATTGGTTTTAATAAATAAGTAATGAAAAGAAAATATATTCAAGGAGTATTGATATGTATACCATCGCTGAGTTTTCTCGGATTTGTAAAATGAGTACGCGGATGTTAAGACATTATGACAAAGAGGAGATATTAAAACCGGCATATGTGAATCCGGTTAATGGGTATAGGTATTATGAACAAGAGCAGCTGGAAGTAGCATTGAAAATAAAAAAGCTAAGGGAGTATAAATTTCCTCTTCCAAAAATTAAAATTGTTTTGCAGTCATCGGATCAAGATTCGTTTGTTCAACATATACAATCACAAATTATCGAGTTGTCTCATGAAGTGAAGCAAAATTTACAGGTTATTTCAGAAATGAATGAAATGGTAATGGTGAATAGTAGTCTAAATATTGCTCGCCATAGAAGTTACGATATATTAATGGGAATGAGGAACGAAGTAACGATAATTACTCAAAGAGTAAAAATAGATATAGATGATATGGATGATTATTTTTATGACTTATATGAAGAGGTACAAAAAAATAACTTTCAAATAGTCGGTTCTCCATCTGCAGTCTTTTATGATGAAGAATATATTCCAAGTAACAGTGATATTGAGTTAAGAATTCCGGTTATGCAGGGGAATGATGAAGACGTAGCACCAGAGTATGAAATGAAACAACTAAGTCCACATCATATCGTTACTACTATGCATTATGGAAGTTATGACTATATAGGTTACGCTTATATAGCGTTAGAAGAATGGATTGAAAGAAATGGGTATGTGATAATTAATTCGCCATATGAGGTTTATATAAAGGGACCTGAATGTGATTGTTTAGCAGAAGAGTATGTGACACAAATTTGTTTTTTAGTTACGAAAATAGAATGAGAATAAGGATTGACATTAACATTATGTCAATCCTTATTCTATGTATGAAAGCAATTTATCATAATAAAAAGGAGAGAGAATATGAGAAGAACAATCATGATTATTTGTCTCGTTCTAAGTATGGTATGGATTTCCGCATGTACTGCTGGAGTAGGAGAAGGTGAGAGTGGTAGCGCTGTACTACCAAGTCAGTTACCTAAAAATGTAGTGTTTAAAAATGGTACAATCTATACTTCAAATGAAAAGCAAGACATCGTAGAGGCTGTAGCCGTTAAAGAGGGGAAAATTATATTTGTTGGTTCAAACAAGGATGTAGAGGAATTTATAAATGAAGATACGAAAGTGGTGGATTTACAAGGACGTTTTATCCTTCCTGGTTTTGTGGACAATCATAATCATATATTTGAAGCAAAATCACCAGCAGCAGGAAATTGTAGTGTCTCACCAGATGCTTCTCTGCAAAAACAACGCTCGTATTTAAAGGCTTGTAAAAAAGGTGTGAAAGATGGCGAATGGATAAGTGGAACGGGGTTCAGTTTGGAAGCGTTGTTAAAAGATATGGACGAAAAATCAGAGCAACAAACCCCATTACAAGTTCTTGATGAGTTATTTCCTAATAATCCAGTATTAATTATGGAAAGAACCTCCCATTCTGTATGGGTTAATTCAAAGGCACTCGAGTTAGCTGGAATAAATAAAGATACAAAAGATCCACAAGGTGGAAGGATTATTCGGGATTCCGAGACAGGAGAACCGTTTGGTATTCTTTATGATACAGCAGGAGATATCGTGATGGAAAAAGCATGGAATTCTCAACCAAATCTGTTTGAAAAAAATTATGAAGGTTTATTAGACGGTTTAGATGAGGTTGCAAAGAATGGTATTACTACAGTTGGTGATGGACGTCTTTATTGGAAGCGAGGCTGGTTAGACGTTTGGAATAAAGTAAATGACGAAAAAAAGCTAACGTCACGCGTAGTACTTCGACCATGGGTATATCCAAATTTAAACGAAGCAGAACAAATGGAGTATTTCAAAAAAATTAAGCGTGATGATGTGTCATCCCGTATGCTTATTAATCAAGTGAAAATGTATAGTGATGGAATTAGTATTAATAGCACTGCCAAAACACTAGAAAAATATAAATTTGAATGGTTTACAGGAACTCCGTATGGGTTGAATTATATTCCAGAAGAAAAAATGAAATGGTGGTTAACCGAATTAAATAAAATTGGTTACGGTGCACTTATTCATACAATTGGAGATGCTGGGGTAAGAGAGAGTTTAAATGCGATTGAAGCAGCGAAAAAAGAAGGTGCAAACCAGCCTTATACACTTACGCATGTGGAAATGGTAGAAGATAGTGATATAGATCGTTTTGCTAAGTTAGGTATTAGCGCTGATTTTCAAGTAGGTCATGATTTTACGGAAGATCCAAAACAAAGCTGGGCAAGTACGTATTTTACAAATCAGCAAATGAAACGAATTATGCCGTTAGGGCGAATTTGGAAAACCGGTGCGAATGTATCACTTAGTAGTGATTGGGATGTAAACGAACTGAATCCACTTGTGACGATTTCAAATGCATTAAGCATTGATGAAAAGGGCTTGTCTGATGTATACGCAGCTATTGATGCCTATACAATTAAGCCAGCTAAAGCGCTAGGTCTTGATAACATTACAGGTTCGATTGAAGTAGGCAAATCAGCTGATATGGTATTACTAAATGAAGATATTACTAAAATGAGTGCCGATAAGATTCCGAATGCGAAAGTTTTAGTGACGGTTTTACAAGGAGAAGTAGTGTATCACAAGGAGAAATAAAGAGTCACCTTATAAAGTTGCTACAAGTAAATGAATATATTCCTGTTGACCTTAACACGATGTCAAAGTATAGACTGGACATACATTCATATAAGGGGTGAACACGTATGAGAAATATAGAAAATAGTTTGTATTATATGCCTGCGGAATGGGAGAAACATGAAGGTACATGGCTCCAATGGCCACATGATAAAACACATAGGGGTGAAGGTTACAGAGCTAAGTTAGATGATATTTGGATATCGATGGCAAAGGAGCTTCACTATGGAGAAAATGTCCATATTGTTGTATGTGATGAAGAAGAAAAAATACATGTCCAATCGAAGTTAATGGAAGCTAACGTGAATATGAATAAAATTGATTTCTTAATTCAAGAAACTGATGATATTTGGATAAGAGATAACGGACCAATCTTTGTAAAAGATAAAGAAGGGAACCGCTATCTAACGCACTGGATATTTAATGGTTGGGGAGATAAATATCCGTACGAAAACGACGCTAATATTCCGAATAAAATAAGTGAAATGTATCGCATTCCAAAAGTTGAATCTAGTGTCTGTCTAGAGGGCGGGGGAATTGAGATAAACGGAAACGGGACCTTAATGGCGGCGGAAACGTCTATTATAAATGAAAATCGAAATCCTACACTAAGTCAGAAAGAAATTGAAATGGAGTTAACGAAATATTTAGGAGTAACGAATTTTATATGGATAACTGGTATACGCGGAGAGGATAATTATGATGAAGATACAGATTATCATATTGATGGCGCGGCACGGTTTGTAAATGAAAATACGATATTGTATGAATACGATCCTTTCGGTGAAGGAGAGTCATATCTTTTGGAGGCGTACGAAAAGCATTATCAAGAATTGCGACAAGCAAGAAATATAGATGGCAAGCCATTTCAGCTCATTCCAGTACCAGTAACAAGAAAATTGGTAAAAGAAGCAGATTGTAAAGGATCGTACTTAAATTTTTACATTGGTAATGAAGTTGTATTGGTACCTATATACGGTGATGAACATGATAAATTAGGGCTTCAAATCATTGAAGGTCAATTTCCAGGGAGAAGAATTGTCGGTATATATGTTAACGAATTGTATGCATACGGTGGTATGATTCATTGTGTGACGCAGCAGCATATAGAATAGAGTAATTCAAATAAAAAGCATGCAGAGCATATACTCTGCATGCTTTTTATAATGTTGAAAACTCCTCAACAAGTTGAGTGAATTGTTTCAATGCACTTTCAATCGGTTCTGGCGTTGTTAAATCGACGCCAGCTTTTTTCAATAAGTTTAATGGGTAGTCTGAACTTCCACCTTTAAGGAATTCAATATAATTTTTCTGAGCATTCGGATCACCGCTTAATAGTTTATCAGCGATTTGAATGGCAGATGCGAATCCAGTTGCATATTTGTATACGTAAAACGGGCGGTAGAAATGAGGGATTCTAGCCCATCCGTATTTTACTTCTTCATCAAATACAAGTGAATCACCGTTATATTCTTTAAATAGTTTTTCATAAATTTCACTGAATACTTGTGCATTTAATGGTTTACCTTGTTCCGCCATTTCATGTGTGATTTTTTCAAATTCTGCAAACATAATTTGTGTAAAGAAAGTACCTTTGAATTTTTCAATAAAATGGTTAACTAAATAGTTACGCACGTTCGTTTCTTTTGCTTCTTTTAATAAATAGTGAATTAATAACACTTCATTTACTGTAGAAGCGACTTCTGCCACAAAGATAGAATAATGTGCAGAAATTCTTGGTTGGTATCCATGTGAATAGTGCGTATGCATACCGTGCCCGCATTCATGAGTAAGAGTGAACAGGCTATTTAAATCATCGTGATGATTTAAAAGAATGAAAGGATGAACACCATATACACCAAAGTTATAAGCACCAGAACGTTTTCCTGGTGTTTCTCTTACGTCTATATATCGTTTATCTTTAAAACTTTTTAATGTCTCAATATATTCTTCTCCTAAAGGAGCTAGTGATGCAATCATAATGTCAAATGCTTCACTATATGGGATGTCTTGTTTTGCACCTTCTACTAAATCGACGCCTAAGTCGTATTGTCTTAGTTCATCTACGTTTAATTTTTCTTTTCGAATTTCATTGTATGTATGTAATGTTTGAATGTTTTTTTTCGTTGTATCAATAAGGTTTTCATATACTTCTTTCGGAACCATATCGCCAAATAATGATTTCTCTAGCGCTGATGGATAGTTTCTTAGCTTCGAAACGGTAACATTATTTTTAATAGCAGCGGATAAAGTAGATGCGATGGAATTCTTTAACTGAACATATGGTTTGTAATATGCTTTATAAGCTTCTTTACGCTTTTCACGATTCGTATCTTCTATTAACTTTGCATACATTCCGCGTGTTAAGTTCACTTTTTCTCCATCGTCAGTCGTCACTTCACCAAATAATATATCTGCATTATTTAACATACCAAATGTGTGCTGTGGAGAAGAAAGAGCTTCACCCATCTGTGATAAAATTTCTTCTTGGTCCTTATTCAATACGTGTTTTTTATAACGGTATAATTCAAACAAGTCTTCTTTATAATATTGTAACCCTTCTGTTTCTTCTATGTAAGAATGTAATGTGCTTTCGTCTATGCTAAGTAAGAAGGGGGAAAAGAAAGATTTAGCTGCACTTACTTTTACGTGTAATTGTGATACTTTATCGACAAGAGATTGCGCGTCAGTATCGCGTGTATCAAGGTCAGATTGTAATCGTGCATAAGCGAACATTAAAGATATTATGCTAGAAATTTCTTCACTCTTCGTTAAATAAGCTAATAAACTATTGCCATCGTGAATATTGCCATTAAACTCGTGTAATTCCTTCGTTAATACTTCAATTTTATGAAAATCACTTTCCCAATCTTCAATTGTATGGTAAATGTCTGTTAAATCCCATTTTTCTATATCAGCTACTTGTAATCGATCTTTAAGTTCTGTCATAATCATTTCCTTTCTAAACATGTAGTTATATTTCTATATAACTATGAAATACAACAAATTGCAAAAAATCCCTGCTGAAAATTGAAAAGCCTTGCTAAAATAACAAGGCTTACATACTTATAGTGTAATTCCGAATTTTGAATGTAAAAGGTTTGTAAATTGCATGTCTGTAACGGTTTCTTTCGTTTTTTTACCATTTTTCGCTACTGTAAGACTATCTTTCGTTAAAGAGGCATGCCCATCTTCAGTTAGTTTTACAATAAGAGGTAGTTTATTAAAGGGTGACCCTTCATGTTCAACGATAATTTTTTGTGCTGTATTTGCTTTTTCTTCATCCACTTCTTCTATATAAAATGCATATCCTAACGTCCAATCATCAGCAGAAGATTGATCCAAGAACTCATTGTTTTTTCGCATCTCTAAAATGTAGTTTCCCTTTTCGGTCATTTCTTTACGAATACGATAATCTCCTGTAACAGAGTGAATGACTTCACCTGAGAAAGGGACAGGGGCAAGAGGTAAGTATGATCCGAATCCTACTTCAATTAAATAAAGTTCATTATGATGTGTTAAAACGGTTGCGATATGGCCAGAATCAACAGCCCATATGGAGTTTGCAGCGTTATAAACTGTTCCTGAAACGAGATGAACATCGAATCCAGAATCTTTCAGGAAGTAATATATAGAAGGATTGAGTTCATAACAAAGACCGCCACGGTTATTTACTAAAATTTTCTCTTTCAAATTTTCTTTTGATATTTCTTTAAAATTCTTTTCGAGAATATTTAAGTTTTCAAAAGGAACAGTTTGTGCCATTGCGTACATAATGTTAGATAAATCTTCAAATGAAACTGTGTCTTTTTCTTCTATATGTAATCGTGCGAAAAATTGTTTTTGAAAGTCTGTCATCGAAATCCCTCCGTTATGCTTTTATAGGTAAATTGTAAACAATCTTGAATAGGATGTGAAATTAAAACTACGTTGAATATTTGAAATTAGATTAAAAATAATATGGGAGAGTGAGAGATTGCTACTTTACTAACGGTGGGACGAATATTATAATAATTCTGATAAACTATGCAAACGCTTTCTTGGAAGGGGATGGTGTACAGATGTTTAAAAGAATAACAATAGTCGGATTGTCAGTTGTTATGTTTTTACCTAGTATATATGAGGGGAGTAAGGCATATGCAGACACAGTTAACAATGGAACGTTAATGCAATATTTTGAGTGGTATGCTCCGAATGATGGGAATCATTGGAATCGTTTGCGTACTGATGTTGAAAATTTAGCGGAAAAAGGAATTACATCTGTTTGGATACCACCTGCATATAAAGGAACTACGCAAAATGACGTAGGATATGGAGCATATGATTTATATGATCTGGGGGAATTCAATCAAAAGGGCACAGTGCGGACGAAATATGGGACGAAAGCACAATTGAAATCTGCAATTGACGCTTTACATAAGAAAAACATCGATGTATACGGTGATGTAGTTATGAATCATAAAGGTGGGGCTGATTATACAGAAACTGTAACAGCAGTTGAGGTAGACCCGAACAATCGAAATAATGAAGTATCAGGTGATTATGAAATTAGTGCGTGGACGGGATTTAACTTTCCAGGACGTGGAGATTCTTATTCTAATTTCAAATGGAAATGGTATCATTTTGATGGAACGGATTGGGATGAAGGAAGGAAATTAAACCGAATTTATAAATTTAGGGGCATAGGTAAAGCATGGGACTGGGAAGTGTCTAGCGAGAATGGGAATTATGATTATTTGATGTATGCGGATCTTGATTTTGATCATCCAGATGTTGCGAATGAAATGAAAAAATGGGGAACGTGGTATGCGAATGAATTAAATTTAGATGGTTTTCGTTTAGATGCTGTTAAACATATTGATCATGAATATTTGCGCGATTGGGTAAATCACGTTAGACAGCAAACGGGGAAAGAAATGTTTACAGTAGCTGAATATTGGCAAAATGATATCCAGACTTTAAATAATTATTTAGCGAAGGTCAATTATAATCAATCTGTGTTCGATGCACCACTTCATTATAATTTTCACTATGCTTCAACAGGAAATGGGAATTATGATATGAGAAATATTTTAAAAGGAACGGTAGTTGCGAATCATCCTACACTTGCGGTTACTCTAGTTGAAAATCATGATTCACAGCCTGGTCAGTCATTGGAATCTGTAGTGAGCCCTTGGTTCAAACCGTTGGCATATGCATTTATTTTAACGCGTGCAGAGGGATATCCTTCTGTTTTCTATGGTGATTACTATGGTACAAAAGGAAATAGTAACTATGAAATTCCAGCGTTAAAGGACAAAATTGATCCGATTTTGACGGCACGAAAAAACTTTGCATATGGTACGCAACGTGATTATTTTGATCATCCAGATGTGATTGGCTGGACAAGAGAAGGTGATAGTGTACATGCTAATTCTGGTTTAGCAACATTAATCTCTGATGGACCAGGAGGGGCGAAGTGGATGGATGTTGGAAAGAATAACGCAGGGGAAGTATGGTACGATATTACGGGTAATCAAACAAATACTGTAACAATTAATAAGGACGGATGGGGGCAGTTCCAAGTAAGTGGAGGATCAGTTTCCATATATGTTCAACAATAATTTGGTGATGAAAAAGAAGAGGTAGACTGAAATATAAGTTTTCCTCTTCTTTTTATATTGTGCATATTTATCCCGCTATTTGTGGGAAGCCCGATTGGTGAGGGCTTATTAAAGTTTCACTTTATTTTTCATAAATCTTTATTGTAATAAAAGAGCTAGTCGACCTTTATAACAACAAGAGAGGCATTGGAATATATAATGTCACCCGTGGCTTCTCTTATTCGTACTCGAAGAACATCCCCTTGATTTAAAGGTAGTAAATCAGTTCTGGCGGATGTAGCTCTCACCCCAGAAGCACCACCAACTCGCGTTTCAATTGCGAATTGAATGGAATCGTTTATTGTAAGATTTAATATACTAGACGATATAGCTTGTATTACAAATACAAT
Organism: Bacillus cereus group sp. BfR-BA-01311; assembly: GCF_022664295.1. Taxonomy (NCBI): domain Bacteria; kingdom Bacillati; phylum Bacillota; class Bacilli; order Caryophanales; family Bacillaceae; genus Bacillus; species Bacillus cereus group sp. BfR-BA-01311. The sequence continues at coordinate 407,507 of NZ_JAKUHC010000002.1, read as the reverse complement.
TGAAAAGGATACAGAGTACACGCCAGTGGTATCAATTGTAATAGAATTATTTAATGGATTTAGGGTAGTTCCACTAGCAGGTCCTGGAATGGTAAAATTAATATTTGTATTAACTACTGCTGAAAAACCGATTCCTACTTCAGAAGTTATTGTTCCAAATATGGGAAGAATCCCTAAACCGGTTGCGCCAGTAGGACCAGTTATTCCGATTCCGGTAGGACCTGTAACCCCGGTAGGACCAGTTATTCCGATTCCGGTAGGACCTGTAACCCCGGTAGGACCAGTTATTCCGATTCCGGTAGGACCTGTAACCCCAGTAGGACCAGTTATTCCGATTCCGGTAGGACCTGTAACCCCGGTAGGACCAGTTATTCCGATTCCGGTAGGACCAGTTATTCCAATTCCGGTAAAACCTGTCGCGCCGGTAGGTCCTGTGATTCCAGTAGGTCCGGTGGGGAATGTAAATGGTGGAATTGATGGTAGTGTGGGACCGATTAAATTTGGTTCCAGAGCAGGTCCGTGTAAAATACTATACTCTTCATTCATATAGTAAACCTCCTATCATAGCTTGTCATAATTATTAAATGTATTTGGGGAAGGAAATGACATTCGCAATAGCGGAGGCGCTTCTTATAATTTCTCTTCAGCGAATATAGACCTAATTTAAGCAATATTGAAATTTATAGTTACGTACTACTAAAGTATGACACCTTTACTTCTCACGTAACATATAGTATGATGATTTCAATAAATTAGATTTCAATGACTATAATATAAATTAATGAGAGGTGCTTTTTGTGAGTGCGGTAGGTATTAAATAGGAAAAATTTAATGAAATAAATCGGATAAGACCAGGGGATTTTTATGTACATCATACCCCTAATTTTGTCATGCATTTATTTCAAAACCTATGAAGATACCTACAATACTTTATAAAGCGTGTAATAAGGGACTGCCATCTATTTTTTATGGCTTATTTCCTCATACGTTATTACACATGCCTTGTAAATGTAAAAGCTGCGGTATCCCCGCAGCTTTTTTGTATATGTTTTTATTGTATAATTATGGAATTTTATATATGACTCATTGGAATCTAATGAGTAGGTATCTTCATTTATGATAAAAATCAATCATAGTGAGGAGAAACAAAATGAATACGATGACTTTTGAAAAGTTACAATATAACGAATTAAAGGATATAGTGAAATCTTATTGTGTAAGTGGATTAGGTAAGGAATTATTAAACAAATTAGAGCCGAGTACGAGTATAAAAGTAGTGAGAAATCGGTTGAATGAAACGACAGAAGCACGAGCTATATTAGATGCAGAAGGGCATGTTCCTTTCTTCGGCATTTCTAATATTGCTAGTACAATTCAAAAATTAGAAAAAGGGATGATTTTAGATCCAGAAGAATTAGTAAGTGTTTCAGACTTTTTACGTGGGTGTAGAAAGATTAAAAAGTTTATGTTAGATAAAGAATTTTTTGCACCAGTATTAGCTTCTTATGCAAATTCAATGACTGAATATAAAAGTATTGAAGAGGAAATTAACTTTTCAATTAAAGGAAATAGTATTGATGCAGCTGCAAGTAAAGAGTTAAAACGAATTCGAAATAATATCGATTCTGTAGATGGGAAAATAAAAGAACGTTTAACGAAGTTTTTAAATAGTAGTGCAAATAAGAAATTCATTCAGGAATTCTTTATTAGTAAAAAGGATGACCGTTATACGATTCCAATTAAATCTTCCTATAAAAACCAAGTTGCCGGAAGTATTATTGAAGCCTCGGCAAAAGGTTCTACTGTATTTATAGAACCGCATACGGTTACGAAATTGAATGCAGAACTAGCAGGTTTGAAAGCAGAAGAAGCGGTTGAAGAATATCAAATTTTAGCGACTTTATCAGGGATGGTATTAGAAAATATTTATAGTATAAAGATTAACATGGAGCTAATTAGTCAGTATGATATGGTATTTGCGAAAGCGAAGTTTAGTAAATCGATTGATGGAATAGAACCGAAGTTAAATGATCATGGCTACATTCATTTAGTGAATTGTAAGCATCCACTTTTAACAGGGCAAGTTGTACCCTTGAATTTTAAAATTGGTCAAGAGTATCGTAGTTTAATTATTACAGGGCCGAATGCGGGCGGAAAGACAATTGTGTTAAAAACGATTGGATTGTTAACATTAGCTACAATGTCAGGTCTTCATATTGCAGGAGATAAAGGGACAGAAATCGCTATTTTTGAAAATGTATTTGTAGATATTGGTGATAATCAAAGTATCGAAAACGCACTAAGTACATTTTCATCTCATATGAAAAATCTTTCTGAGATTATGAGGATGTCAAATAATAATACGTTACTTTTATTTGATGAAATAGGGAGCGGTACAGAGCCAAATGAAGGTGCAGCACTTGCAATTTCTATTTTAGAAGAGTTGTACTTTGCGGGATGTATTACCGTTGCGAGTACGCATTACGGAGAAATTAAACGATTCTCAGAAATGCATGATGACTTTATGAATGCAGCGATGCAGTTTAATAGTGAAACGTTAGAGCCGCTTTATAAATTAGTTATCGGAAAATCAGGAGAAAGTAATGCACTTTGGATTGCGAATAAAATGAACGTAAAAGAACATGTACTGAAAAGGGCGAAAGAGTACATGGGAAATAAAGAGTACGCTTTAGAAAAAGTGAATGAAAGTAAAATTAGAAAACCGAAATTCGTACAAGAAAAAAGAGAATCTCATTATGAGTACAAAATAGGCGATCGTGTTAATTTATTGGATCATGATGATTTTGGTATCATCTATAAGGAAAAAGATAATTTTTATAACGTTGTTGTATATTATAACGGTGAATTCGTTGAAGTAAATGTAAAACGTATTACTTTAGAAGTAGCAGCGAAGGAGTTATATCCAGAAGGATACGATTTAAATACACTATTTGTTGATTATAAAGAAAGAAAAATGCAACACGATATTGAGCGCGGATCGAAAAAAGCACTGCGTAAAATTCAAAAAGAAATAAGAAAGAATAGAGGATAAGTTAAAATGGTAACGATTAGACAAGAACAAAAAAATGATTATAGAAAAACAGAAGAAGTCGTAAAAGAAGCATTTTTAAAGGAAGAATTTAGTGATAAAACAGAACATGAACTTGTAAAACGTATTAGAGAATGTGACGCGTTTGTTCCAGAGTTATCAATTGTTGCGGTAGATGAAGATATAGTTGGTCACATTATGTTATCGAAAATTACAATAGAACAAGATGGAACTTCTGTAGAATCGTTAGCGCTTGCACCAGTTTCAGTTGCTAGGGGTCATCAGAAAAAAGGAATTGGTGGAAAACTGATTGTAGCTGCATTAGAAAAAGCGAAAGAACTTGGATACGGATCAGTTGTAGTATTGGGACATCCAGAGTACTACCCGAAATTTGGTTTTAAGAAAGCAAGTGAGTGAAATGTAAAAGCACCGTTTGAAGTGCCTGAAGAGGTATTTATGATAATGGGATTAACAGAAAATGCTCTTCGAGGTGTAGAAGGAATTGTACAATATTCGAGTGCTTTTGCTGAGTAGGAGTACCGGTTAAGAAATGTAATCATAAAAGGTGCTATCTTTTTGTATGGATATACAGAAAGATAGCTTTTTTTATTAAGCGGATCTACTGACGTATATTTTGCTCAATGAATAATTGAGGTGGTAAAATTGATATAGAAACGTAAAGGGAGAGAATGAAATGAATAAGCGAGAAACAGATAGCAATGAGAATGTAGTGACGTTATATGTTACAAGACACGGTAAAACAATATTAAATACGAATCATCGCGCGCAAGGTTGGGCAGATTCTCCTTTAGTAGAAAAAGGTGTTGAAGTTGCCACAAATTTAGGAACAGGATTAAAAGATATTCATTTTATGAATGCATATAGTAGTGATAGCGGCCGCGCAATTGAAACTGCTAATTTAGTATTAAAATATAGTGAGCAATCAAAATTAAAACTTGAGCAAAGAAAAGATTTGCGAGAATTAAATTTCGGTATTTTTGAAGGTGAAAAACTTGAGAATATGTGGGATGTGGTTGGAAAAGCTGCAGGCGTTGCATCACCAGAAGAACTTATGAAGTTTTCTATTCAAGAAGTGATTAATCTTATTAGAGTAGCAGATCCTACGAAACAGGCGGAAGATTGGGACTTATTTTCTACTCGTATAAAAACAGAGATAGATAAAATTAGTGAAGAAGCTGCTGGAAATGGTGGCGGTAACGTTTTAGTTGTCGTTCATGGGCTTTTGATTACTACCTTAATAGAAATGTTAGACAGTAGCAAAACAAAACTTGGAGTGGAAAATGCTAGTGTGACGAAAATTGTATATCAAGATGGAACATACACAGTCGAGTCTGTTGGAGATATGAGTTATGTTGCAAAAGGGAAAGAAAGTGTTGAAATATAATTAAATCTCCAATAGAAATAAGAAAAGGAAGGTAGAGAAATCTAACTTCCTTTTCTTATTGGAATGATTATGGAATTAATAAAATCTTTCCTGTACTTTTTCTGCTCTCTAATAATTTATGTGCAAGAGCACCATCTTGTAAGGCGAATGTAGTAGGACTCGCGATATTTACTTTTCCACTAGTGATCCAATCGAATAATTGAGTAGAGCGCTGCTTACGTTCTTCAAAAGTAGTAAGCACGTTCCAAAGGTCTCCACCAGTTAAAGTTTTTGAAGTATCCATAAGCATACGCGGATCAACTGGCGCAGGATTACCACCAGCCATTCCGTAAAATACGACAGTACCGCCAATTTTAGTAGCGTTAAAACTTTCCCCTAATGTAGAACCTACTGATTCATACACAACATTTACTCCAGTTCCATTAGTCATTTCAAGTACTTTCATATGCCATGCTTCGGTATATAAAAATACGTGATCGGCACCAGCTAATGTAGCTATCTTTGCTTTTTCTTTTGATGATGTAAGACCAATTACTGTTCCGCCCTGTAGTTTAATCATTTGAATAAGAAGTTGACCGACGCCACCAGCTGCAGCGTGTACTAAAGCTATATCACCTTGTTTTAGTTGATAGCTATCGTGCGTTAAATAATGTGCAGTTAATCCTTGTAATAAGACAGAAGCGGCTGTTTCAAAAGAAATAGAATCTGGTAGTGGGATTACTTTTTCAGATGGAACGGCAACTAGTTCTGCATTTGCAAATGGGACGTCCGCAAATGCAATACGGTCTCCTAGGTTGATAGTAGTAACGTCAGCTCCTACTTTTTCAACAATTCCAGCTCCTTCATAACTTAATACATAAGGCGGATTGCCAGCAAGATGATAATCGCCGCGGCGTCTATAAATATCAGCGAAGTTTAATCCGATTGCTTTCGTGCGGACAAGAATTTCATTTGGACTTATGATTGGATCGTGTATTTCTTTATAGTGTAGAACATTAGCGTCTCCGAATGTTTCGAAACAAAGTGCTTTCATATGGAATACCTCCATTTATATTGTTTATAGATGTTCTTTATCATACAATACAAATATCAATAGACAAAGAGGATTATTTCGATGGAATCAATCGGAAATATCGATTGAAAAGAGGGATGATAAATGGAGATAAAACAATTAATTACCTTTAAAATAGCCGCGGATACTTTGAACTTTACACAAACTGCGAAGAAATTAAACTTTGCTCAATCGAGCGTAACAGCGCAAATTAAAACGTTAGAAGCTGAGCTAGGTACGCCGTTATTTGAAAGATTAGGAAAACGTCTTTTCTTAACTGAAGCAGGGAGGAAGTTTCAATTATATGCTGATAAGATGATTGGACTTAGTAACGAAGCGAAAATGGCTGTGAAAGATGATGAAGAAATAGCTGGTACGTTAACGATTGGTGCACAAGAAAGTCAGTGTACATATAGGCTTCCATCTATATTAAAGAGATTTAAAGCACAATTTCCTCAAATAAAACTTATATTTAAACCAGCACATTCTAATAAAGATGCGAAGGAACAATTAATGGAGGGAAAAGTCGATCTTGCATTTATTTTGGATGAATGTAAAACAGAAGATGCTTTACATGTGGAGCCGCTTATGAAAGAAGAATTAAAAGTAGTAGCTGCTCCAGAGCATCATTTACTCCAGCAAACTTCCGTTTCTATAAAAGATTTAGAGAAGGAAACACTTTTATTAACAGAACTAGGGTGCTCATATCGGACTTTATTTGAGGAGTTATTTCGTGCGAAAGACATATATCCAGCAAATAAGATTGAGTTTGTTAGTGTCGAGGCAATTAAACAATGCGTCATTGCAGATTTAGGTGTTGCTGTGTTACCAACCATAGTAGTAGAAAAAGATATGCGAGAAGGGACGATAAAGGAGTTAGTTTTAAAAGAAACAATTCCTCCGATTTATACGCAAATCGCTTGGCATAAAGACAAATGGATGACAGTGCCACTGCAGCAATTTATTGATGTAACAAGAGAGTTTTTTACAACGGATTAAGTGGAGAAATATTTGTTTTCTATAAAAGAAAAAATAGCAATTTTGTATAAAGAACCGATGCTTGCATGTAACAAGTATCGGTTCTTTTATGTTTGAAATAAAGGATGCTATAAAATGTGTATTTCTCAACTTTTTTTCTTAAAAGGATAAGTAAATTTCTTTGTATATTCCAATAAACGTAAGGGAATTTACAACATTTTTTCGTTTCTGTAAGATGCCTCTAGGAAGCATGAAAGGAGGGGCGTACATAGGGGGATATTGTCTTTATTATATGTACTTATTTTGAGGGAGGAGATTTAAAATGTTTAAAAAGTTAATGAAAGTATGTGTGTTAAGTGTAGCGAGTGTAGGGGTATTATTTACTTTTCAAGGAAGCACATTTGCAGCTACCGATCTGAGTAGTTATTATGACGGAAAAAATCCAGCAACAACGAAAGTATACGGAGGCAGTACAACATGTGATGCAGATGGATTTAATGCAAAGTCTACAGCGGTGTATGAAGGGAGTAAAAAGGTTGGGACAGTGTATTTACGTTATAGCAATAGATGTCATGCAGCATGGGCTAAGTTTGTATTAGATCAACCAGCACCAGCTGTTTCTGGAGGAGTGTATGCGTACGCTGTTGTGAATAAATATAAAAATGGTGTATTCCAAAAATCAGTCACTTCTAATCAGGGGAACGGCACAATAAAAACAGGTCAAACGAGCACGTATACAGGAATGGTATTTGATTTAACTGCAGATTTTGGATACACAGCAGATGCTGAAGCGGTTACGTTTAATAACGGTTACGGAAAAACAGCACGTTATTAAGAAAGGAGTGAAATGATATGAAACTTTTAAAAAAGACGAGTGCATGTTTATTGCTATCTTTACTCATTGTAACTAGTATGTTTAGCACGACTAATAGCGATAAAGTATACGCAGAAGATCATTCATATGATGGGAAAAGTCCTTACTATAACAGCTGTGATCAATCCGCAGTAACGAAAGAAAAGAAGTGGATTGATTCAAATTCTTATGTAGAATTAAAATTTAGCACGAAGTGTAAAACAGCGTGGGCAAAAGTTACTGTAACTCGCCTGGCAGTTTATAATAATGAAGCTGATGCAAGGATTGTTAGAAAAACAGATGGAAAGGCATACACTTGCGGAAGTGCTGGAGGAAATGGTGTTGTAAATAAAGGGCAAACATCATGCTATACACCAATGGTATATGATTTAGATCCAAGAAAGGCACAAGCACAAGGGAAACATGCAATTCCGAATAGTGATGCATATAATTATGCGGAGACTATTTGGTATTAATACGATTATACATGTTTTAAGAGCTGTTATTTGATATAAAAATGAAAGAGCCTTACTGCATTTTATTGTGGTAAGGTTCTTTAAATTTGTTTAATAGATTAACTGCATCCATTTACAAAGGTCTCTCTATATAATCGCTTTTAAGTATGGCCATAATAATTTCATCTGAGTATGTATCGTTATAAAATAAAGATTGACGTAAGGTTCCTTCTTTTACAAAACCAACTTTTTTATAAGCTTTAATTCCGCGTAAATTATGGCTAAATACTTCTAACTGTAAACGATTTAATGATAGTTGTTCAAAAACAAATCTTAAAACTATTTTAATAGCTTCCGTTCCATAGCCTTGTCCTGTTAATGCTATTGAAAGCATTGATATTCTGAATCCTGCTCTTTTGTTCTCCTCATCGATATCTAAAATCGACAACTCTCCAATCATCTTGTCAGTACTTTGTAAACAAATAGCGAAATCATAGCGACTTGAATCATTATTTATATGATCTATATGTTTCGTAATTTGCTCCAATGAAAAAGAGGACTTAGTTCCAGTCATATATCTTATTTCATCATCCATTGTACTTTGTAATATAATAGGAGCATCTAGCTGACAAAGAGGCCTTAAATAAATTCTCTCGCTCTCTAATCTCATTATAATTTTCTCCTTTAGTTAGTAATTGAATGTATAAATACTTAACTTTCTTCAATGAGTTACATAAAAAATATGAATCTTAATTCGATGTTACATGAATTTTATAATGGCATGGTATACCTAAAACAAATAATAAATGTTTTATACACAACAAAATGTATCAACGAGTTTTTTGATCATACTATTATTCTTGCTGCTCATTCCGCTTTTAAATGAACACGAATGTATTAACTAAGGTCTGTATTAGGAGGAGTATATCCAAGGTGACGAGCCATAGATACAATTTGTCCTTTATGGTGAAATTCATGCGTCTCCGTATGAGTTAAAAGCCATAGCGGAGTTGTGCTCCAAGGTTCTTTTTGCCATTTCACTTCATTTGCTATATTTTCGAGCCAACGGTCATTGTATTCATCTAAAAAACGTTGTACAGTCTCATCTACTAACTTAAATCTAGCGCGAACTTTTTCCACATTTGCATGCTCAATTTCGTAATCGCTAGCAAATGAAAAATCTGCTCTTTTTTGCTTGAATGCGAATGATCCAAGCCAGTATCGATAGCAATCGGCTACATGAATATGAGTCTTTATAATGCTACCGCTTCCGAAATTAGAAACTGTGCTATGTAATTTTTCTACTGGGATTTCTTCCAAAAACGAAAATAGAGTTTCTCTTGTAGAGCTAATAAGATTATATTGTTGTTTTAAAATATGTAACATGCAAGTACACTCCTCTTTTATTAACATAGTAAGTAATTCTATATTTACGAGGAGTGAACCTTTTTATTATTTTTAATAAGCATATTAGATGTATTTCTTATTTGTTTCTGATAGATTAAACAAGGTGAAACTTTAATAAGTTGAACATTCTTAGTTCATAATAAATTGTACATCAAGAAGGGGAACGATAAAATGAATAGACTAGTGGGTTTAAAACAATTTGAAATAACGCGCGGGGCGTTACTTAAATTTATGGAAACGTTAGATGATAAAACTGTGGATACGCAGCCAGAGGGTTTTAACAATACAATTCGTTGGCATATCGGTCACGTGTTAACAGCAGCAGAGACTTTCATGTTCGGAAGAGAATTTAAACAATTGCCAACTGAATATCCAGGTATGTTTGGATATGGATCAAGACCATCTAAATGGACGACAGAAGGACCATCGTTAGAAGTGTTAACGGCTCAATTAAAAGAACAAGCAAAACGTATTAACGAAATTCCAGCAGAAGCATTTGAAAATAAACTGCCAGAGCCATTCCTAGGATTGGAAACAGTAGGGGAGCTTTACGGTATGATGCTTTATCATGAAGCTGATCATATTGGGCAAATGAAGGCGATGGAACGTATTATTAAAGCTCTTTAGTCTTAATTGCATATAACAAGCAATACAGTTGTAATGTTAAATAATATATACAAAAAAGGTAGATAAATTATTATCTACCTTTTTTGTATAACTTCTTGAAGGATTAGAGAATTTTATAATTTTTTATGTTGTGATTATTATACGTATATTCCTAAATGTGGAATATACGTATAATAATAGAGAAGAACTAGAAATAGGGGTGAATACTATGATTACATTAGAGCAAAAGTTGGAGCAATATAAACATACATATGTACAGTTAAAGGGAGAACTAAAATGGAAAACGAGTGATTCTCGAACAGGAATGATGATTGCTGCTATGTATGCAGGTAGTGATAAATTGTTTGATCTCGGACGTTTTTTAGAAATTAGTAGTTATATTAAGAATCAGGTAGGGATGTTTTCATACTTAAAGTCTTATCATCGTTTTGTAGTGGCCGCAACATTAGATATTCACTTTACAGATTACAAGGAAGCTTTTCGGAAGTTTTTAGATTTATATGAACAATTGGTCACTGGTGGCTTTAGCCGGAGTATATTTACTTATCTCGCAGCAGCTGTGCTTTTAACAGAAGAAAATGAACAGCATGGCGCGCACATTCAGCGTTCGATGCAAGTATATAAACGCATGAAAAAGGATCACCTCTTTCTTACAAGTACAAATGATTATCCGCTCGCAGTTTTATTAGCAGGACAATCAGAGCATGTAGAAACACTTATGGACCGAGTGGAACGTCTTTATCAGAAACTAGCGACAGCTGGTTTGCGTAAAGGGAATGATCTTCAATTTTTGAGTCATATTCTTTCACTAAAGAAGGATGTCAGGGAAGAACTATTAGTTGCAAAATATACAAATATATGGAATTTGTTAAAGCAAGAAAAGGTAAAAGTAAAACAGATGCATTACCCAGCTATCGGGCTACTAGCGTTACTCGAGGACGGAGAAAAAGAGATTCATTCTATTCGAGCATTTATTGAAAAATTGCAGGGGGATAAATTGTTCCGTTGGCATACAGATACAACTATTCTTATTGCTATTCAACTGTTCGTAAGTCAGAAAGGTGAGGAAAGTAAAGCTACTAACACAGGTTTACAAACAATGATAGAAGTCCTCATACAAGCACAACAGGCAGCCATGATGGCAACGATTGCCGCTTCATCTGTAGCAACATCTTCTGCCAGTAGCAGTTCATAATGTGTAATTGCTTATACTCTTGTAAATTATAACTCCCTTGATAAGGACGGTTTAAAAAATATTACTAAAAACAGTTAGCCCATCACTCTCTAATGAGTGATGGGCTAACTGTTTTTACATAATCAGCATTATCTTTTTGATTCCTTCAAATGTTTGAGCTGCGTGACAATCATAATGCTAATAACAACGAGTAAAAACCATGAACTAATTTTGCTTAAGTGAACGAGATTCCATGCTTCCCGTTGATTTGGATATTGCCATGCTCCGAAAAATGTTGCGATGTTCTCTGCAATCCAAATGAAGAAACCGATAAGGAAAAAGGAGAGAACGAGTGGTATTTTATATGTAAAGCCTCGTAATGAAAATTCCACAAATGTCCGAAAGAAAACGATGAATAGAAGTAAAGTTAAGAACCATCTAAAATCGTATAGAAAATGATGCGTGAAAAAATTGAAGTAAATCATTGCTCCTAATGGCACGGTAAAAATAGCTTTCGGCCAATAATGCATTTGTAAATGTAACCTTCTCCACGCTTGGCATATGTAACTTGCGACACTTGCGTACATAAAGCCGCTGTAAAGCGGAACTCCAAAAATCTTTGAATACGCCTCTTCAGGATAACTCCATGAACCGAAATGAACTTTATATATTTCTAGTAAAAGGCCGATGAGGTGAAAGACAGTAATTACTTTTAATTCGTCTTTCGTCTCAAGTCCAGTCTTGTACATAATCCACTGCATAAGAAGACATGCGATGAGTATGAAATCATAGCGATATAACCCTGGAATAGAAACGATTTTTGAAAGGGCTAGTGTTAAGAAAATAACGACTGGGAATAAGCAAGATAATGCTTGCTCGTAAGTGAAGTGTAGTAGTTGTTTTATATAGAACATTGTGTCACCTTCGGGATTTTTATTAGAAAAATCAAAATAATTAATAAGTATACTACAATTTAAAAAATAATCCAGTAGTCTATTTTGCATGTATTTGTAAGTTTTAGAAGGGAATTGTAATGAGTATTTTAATATTTAGCGAAGTGAAAAAATAGTTTGCTATTTAAAAAAAGTGGGGATATAATATCTAAATGAAAATGATAATTATTATCAATAATAATTATAAATAAAAAATAATTATAAAAAACAACTGAATATAAAGGATGAAATGAAACATGTTACATAAGTCTACTGTACATGCTGGTAATAACCGCTGGATACATATTAAGTTCATATGTTTCATGAGCTTAACAATTTTATGTTTAATTGGATCTATATTTTTAGCCATTTCATTTGGTGCAAAAGATATACATTTACAAACGGTGTGGGCAGCGATTTTGAATTACAATCCGAAATTAACGCAGCACCAAATTATTTATGAATTAAGGCTCCCGAGAGTAATTGGTGCAGCAGTTGTAGGGGCAGCTTTTGCGGTTGCTGGTGCTGTTATGCAAGGTATAACACGAAATCCTTTAGCTGATGCAGGTGTACTCGGAATAAATGCAGGTGCGATGTTTGTAGTGGCACTTAGTTTTGCTTTTTTTCCGCATATGCCGTATTCCTATTTAATGATTGTTTCCTTTATTGGAGCAGTCTTAAGTACAGTACTTATTTTTGTTATTGGATCAGCAACATCAGGCGGGTTAACACCAATGAGATTAACGATTGCTGGAGCAGTTATGGCAGCGCTTTTACATTCATTAAGTTCAGGTGTTGCGATTTATTATGATTTAAGCCAAGATTTAGCGTTTTGGTATGCTGGTGGTGTTGCAGGGGTTAAGTGGGAACACTTGAAATTTTTAGTTCCTATTATTCTTATAACGATTATTTTCGCGACAATGCTAGGGAGATCTATTTCACTCATATCAATGGGGGATGATGTTGCTACAAATTTAGGAGTGAAAACGAACCGAACGAGAATACTAGGGATGATTATAGTAGTTATTCTGGCAGGTGTTTCTGTTTCAGCTGTTGGTTCTATTGGATTTGTAGGACTAGTTATCCCGCACATTGCTAGAAAATTAGTTGGTGTTAATTATAGACTCATTATTCCTATGTCAGCATTATTAGGAGCTATGTTATTAGTTGTAGCTGATTTAGGGGCAAGAACAGTAAATCCTCCTAAGGAACTTGCGATAGGGATTATGGTAGCTCTTGTTGGAGTTCCGTTCTTCCTCTATATAGCACGTAAAGTTGGGAGGGAGTTATAAATGAAAGATCTTTTTAACACGGATAAAAAGAGAGCTATTACTGTAACTACAATCTTCGGATGTATAAGTATCGCTGTAATTTTAATTAGTTTAAATACAGGGACACTGAGTATAGCGCCACTTAGAGTAATTGAAACACTTTTGGGTTATGGTAATTTTGAGAGTGCAACCGTGCTATATGATTATCGTATGCCAAGAATAATAATCACGATGTTAGCCGGTATCGGTCTTGGTATTTCCGGTGCGATTTTGCAAGGGTTATCACGTAATGCACTTGCAGATCCTGGTATTTTAGGGTTGCATTCAGGTGCATCTTTCGGTCTTATCGTATTTGTTACTCTCTTTCATTCTATTAATGAGAGTGCATCCATTTTAATACCGTTATTTACATTTGGCGGAGGAGTATTAGCTGCATTTCTTATTATTTTACTTGCGAGTGATCGGTCAAAAGGTTTACTTCCCATTAGACTTATTCTCGTTGGTATTGCAGTTTCAGCTGGCTTTAGTGCAATTTCGCTATTTTTCTCTCTCAAGTTAAATGATGAGACGTATACATTCGCTTCTAGATGGCTAGTTGGTAACGTGTGGGGAAGGGATTGGATTCATGTCCTTGCATTATTACCTTGGATTTTCATACTAACCCCTTATGCGTGGCTAAAATCTAAAACGTTAAATGCATTGTCACTAGGTGATAGTGTAGCAGCAGGACTTGGTGTTTCTGTTCAAAAAGAACGGTTATTACTTTTAGCTACAGCGGTTGGATTATCTTGCACAAGTGTATCGATGGCAGGAGGAATTGGTTTTATCGGTTTAGTTGCTCCGCATATCGCAAGGAAGTTAGTAGGTACTACATATCAACACTTTCTTCCTTTAGCTGGCATTATCGGAATGATTATTTTAGTGCTAGCAGATACGATAGGTCGTTCTATATTTGAGCCAAATTCTATTCCAGCTGGTGTAGTAGTGGCAGCTTTAGGAGCACCGTATTTTCTTTATTTACTTACAAAAACAAAATAAATACTTCAAAGAGGAGAACATATGAAAAAGAAACTTACTATTTTATTTAGCATGATGTGTATTTTAGTATTAGCAGCATGTGGTCAAACGAAAGCTAATGAAGAGGCAACGAAAAAAACGGAAAAAAGTAATGATCCAAAAATTGCTTCAATGTCTATTCATTTAACAAATGATTTACTTGCATTAGGAATTACACCAGTAGGTTCTGTTATTGGTGGAGATTTAAAAGATTTCTTACCGCACGCTAAAGAGAAGTTGAAAGATACGAAGAAGCTTGGTGTTGTAACAGATCCGAATATGGAAGCGTTACTTCAATTAAAGCCAACTGACATTTATGTTGATGAAAAATATGCTGGTAAAGATGTAGCGAAATACGAAAAAATTGCAAAAACACATTCTTTCAATTTAGATGAAGGTACGTGGAGAGAGCATTTAAAACAAGTTGGTAAACTTGTAAACCGTGAGAAAGAAGCAGATAAATATATTCAAGATTACGAAGAGCAATCAAAACGAGTAAAAGGTTTAATAGATAAAGAGCTAGGTAATAACGAAAAAGTAATGGCAATTCGCGTTACTGCAAAAGAATTGCGTGTATTTAGTACGAAAAGACCGATGGGACCAATTTTATTCCAAGACCTAGGGTTACAACCTGCAAATGGTGTAGAGAAAATCGATGTAAACCGTCCTTTCGAAGTCATTTCACAAGAAGTATTACCTGACTTTGATGCAGATGCTATTTTCGTTGTTGTAAACAGAGACGATAAAGCAAAAGCTGCATTTAAACAACTTCAAGAAACACCAATCTGGAAAGACTTAAAAGCAGTTAAAGGCAAGCACGTATACATTATCAATGACCAACCATGGCTTGACTATTCTGCTTTAGGAAACAAAATGGCAATGGATGAAGCGGAGAAAATGTTTACGAAATAATATCGATTCGTCGTTAGGAAGATCCTCTAAATTTAGAGGGTCTTTTTTTATTGTTAGAATAAATGAAAAATTATACAATGAATTTAATTTAACGTAGAGGAGATGTGCCAATGTCAGCGCTTATTGTAAGTATCCCGTTTATAAAGCAGTTTATGGAACAAGGGGATAAATAGGCTAAAATAAGTATCCCCGTTATTAAAAAAGGGGGAGTTTGAAATGACAATGAATCTTTTTCGAAATAAAACGATTAAATTATCAGCTATGAGAGAAACAGATGCTGAAGTAATGGCTATGTGGCAAGAAGATAGTGAATATTTAAGAAATGTTGATACAGATGTAGCATTCCCGCAATCTTTAAATGAAATAGCAAGTGATGGGTTATTAAAAGGACGAAGATCGAATAGTGTTTCTTTCATGGTAAGGGCAGTTCAAGAAGATCGCTTAATTGGTTTTGTGGCGATTCATGGTATAGAGTGGAATAACAGAACAGGTTTATTAGCCATTGGTATAGGAGATGCGAATGATAGAGGAAAAGGATATGGGAAAGAAGCAATACATCTTATTTTAAAGTATGCTTTCTATGAATTGAATTTACACCGCATCGGTCTCGATGTTATTTCGTATAATAAACCTGCCATTGCATTGTATAAAAAGATGGGTTTTGAAATGGAAGGCTGTATGAGAGAAGCGGTTCAAAGAGATGGGAAGTGTTTTGACCGTATGATTATGGGGATATTGCGGGATGAATGGATAGAGCGGCAAGGTTAGAAAGTACATTCGAAATTATATATGTAGTATGCAGGAGATATAATGGTAATTGGCGAAAATTCACAGTGTGTAGATTGAATTTATAAGGAGTCATGCAAAATGAATTTAGAAAAGGAAAAACCAGTAAATGAAGAGGTCGCCGAATTAAAAGAACTTATTAAAGAGTTACACGGAAGTGTGCACCAACTGCAAAGTGAAGTGCAGCAACTAAGGCACGAAAGACCAGTTGTTGAAGTGAGAAAAGGTGTTCAATTATCACCAACAATTGTCGGACAAATTGGTGGTATGATTTTAGGCGGTTTAGCAATTATCGGTATATTTTGGTGATGAAAAAAGGTTTGCAGCACGGATGCTGCAAACCTTTTGTATTTGACGATATAATTTCATGCAATACAACTTTTACATTAAATAACGTAAATATATATAAGCATGTGATAACAAGAGTGCAACAATAGTTAATGGTAAACCGATTTTTAAGAAGTCCATATAAGAGAAAGCATGTCCTTCACGTTTTGCAATACCAGCAACGACTACGTTTGCAGATGCTCCGATTAGCGTTCCGTTTCCTCCTAAGCAAGCTCCAAGAGATAACGCCCACCATAGTACTTCGATTTGCGGAGAATCGACAGATAGTCCGAGTCCTGTAGCTAAGTCTTGAATAAGAGGGATCATCGTTGCGACAAATGGGATGTTGTCGATTGTTGCAGATGCGATGCCAGATACCCATAAAATAAGTATAGCTGCAAATCCGATGTCACCGTTTGTTACGTCGATTACTTCTTTTGCAAGTGAAGAGATAAGTCCGATATCAATTAACCCGCCAACGAGAACGAATAGTCCGGCGAAGAAGAAAATGGTTACCCATTCAACGTGGGCAAATACATCTTCAATATCATGTTCTTTCACGCCGATTAACATAAGAAGTGTAGCGCCTGTCATCGCTATAACGGCAGCGTCTACATGAATAATCGAATGAAGTACGAAGCCTAAAATAGTTAGTCCTAAAATCGAAATAGATTTTAAAAGGAGGCTTTGATCCTTAATATAATCTTTTTCATTTAATGCCATTAGTTTTTCGATTTGTTCAGGTGTTGTTTTTAGTTTGTTACGGTACATGAAGTAAATAATGCCAAGTGTCACAATAGAAATAATAATTACGATTGGAGCTAAGTTAAGTAAAAAGGCGTTAAAGTCTAAATGCTTGTTTGCTGATCCAATCATAATATTAGGTGGATCACCGATTAATGTTGCTGTTCCGCCTATATTTGAAAACAGCACTTCTGAAATCAAATAAGGCACAGGATTTACTTTTAAAATACGTGTAATGGATAATGTAACAGGAACGATTAATAAAACAGTCGTTACATTGTCCAAAAATGCTGATCCGACAGCAGTTAATAGGGATAGTAATAATAAAATGCGAATCGGTTTTCCGCCAGCTCCTTTTGCCGCTTTAATGGCCACAAATTCAAAGACGCCTGATTGACTCGTAATATGTACGAGAATCATCATCCCAATTAAAAGGGTAATCGTTTCCCATTGAATATGTGATGTGAAAGCAGTATGTAAATCTACAACTCCAAAAATAATCATAATAGCAGCACCGAATAGTGCGATTACAGCACGATTCAATTTCTCAGAAATAATAAATCCGTACGTGATTAAAAATACGGCAATTGCAAAATAATATTGCCAATTTGCTACTTCATGTGCTGACTGTTCCAATCATGTCACCTTCTTTAAATTATGTATTCAATTGTCGAAATGTATCTCGCTGCAATAATACGGGATAAAATATATTGTAGCAAATTCAAAAAAGAAAGAAAACTATTTAACAAAGTGAAGGAAAAAATGTATTTTTTACATATCATATAAAAAATATAAAAAACACAGTGCAAATTATTAGGAAAAGTGAGCGTTGTCCTCTAATATAGAGATAGCAATTTACATTATTTTTGCGTAAAATGGTTTAAAGAGGTGAATTCCGATGGAAATAGTAAAAGATAGTTCTCTTATTCAAAATGAAATTGAACGTTTTGTAAATAAAGATGTATATATTCATTTAGAAACGACAAACGGAGCGTATGCATCACACATAAATGAAAAGATGATGACAGTTGGTGCTTTCATTCGAAATGCGATTATCCGTTTTGAACGCGGGAAGATAACTGGAACAAATCCATACCGAGTTGGTCTGAAAATGGATCACGGTTGGGTATATGCTGAAGGTATTACGCACTGGGAAGTAGACGATCAAGAGCGTTTATTATTAGCTGGACATGATAATTTAGGTCGTCTAGCAGTTGCACTTGAGTTAAGCTTAACACCATTTAAGTAAGAAGGAGGGAAACTTATGGAGAGACATGTACTTGTTGTATTTCCGCATCCAGATGATGAAGCATATGCTGCGGGAGGGACAATTCGCTTATTAACAGATCAAGGAGTACCTGTAACATATGCATGTGGTACTCTAGGACAAATGGGACGTAACATGGGTAAGAACGTATTCGCTAACCGTGAAACGATTCCACATATCCGTAAGAAAGAATTGAAAGATGCTTGTGAAGCGATGGGTATTAAAGATTTAAGAATGCTTGGCTTCCATGATAAAACGTTAGAATTTGAAGATGTTGATTTCGTTGCTGACAAAATTGAAGCAATCATTCAAGAAGTAAATCCATCTCGAATTATTACATTTTATCCAGAGCACGGTGTACATCCAGATCATAATGCATTTGGCCGCGCTGTCGTTCGCGCTGTATCACGTATGCCAAAAGAAGAGCGCCCAGTTATTCATGCTGTTGCGATTACGAAAAATCGTGAAGCAGTATTAGGAGAACCGGATGTTGTAAATAACATTAGTGAAGTATTTGATCATAAATTAACTGCATTAGGTGCGCACCGTTCACAAACAGAAGCAATGCTTGAAGACACGCATGCAAAAATAAAAAACAAAGATGCAGCAACATTAAAATGGCTGCAACTTGAACAGTTTTGGACTTATAAATGGGAGTAGGCTAGAAGGATATCTTCTAGTTGCTCTTACATAGAAAAAGCGCCGTCACTTGTGATGGCGCTTTTTCTTGTTGAAGACTATATATTTTTTAGGGTGCTTCAAAATTTTTAAATTAACGTGCAGTATAGCCTCCATCAACAAGAAGTGTTGTGCCGTTAACAAAACTAGCATCATCACTTGCTAAAAATAAGACAGCTTTAGCGACTTCTTCTGGTGTTCCAAGTCTGCCTTGTGGATGAAGTGAAGCTAAATATTCTTTCTGTTGAGGATTAACACTACCTAGTAAAGGGGTGTCAATATAACCAGGGCACACCGCGTTAATACGTATTCCATATTTAGCGTAGGCAGTACATAAATTTTGAGTTAATAGTTTCACACCACCTTTTGCAGAGGAGTATGCTGTTGGTGTAGGTAATGAAACAAAACTATGAATCGAACCAGCGTTAACGATGACACCACCTGTACCTTGTTTAAGAAATTGTTCAATCGAATATTTATCAGAAAGGAATACCCCAGACAAATTAATATCAATAGTTCTTTTCCACTTTTCATAGGATAATTCGTTTGCCGGTGCATCATCAGCAACGCCGGCATTGGCATACATAATATCTAATTTACCGTATGTACTTACTGTCTCATGAATTAGCTGTTTAATATCTGCCTCTTTTGTTACATCGGTTTTAATAAATAATGTATTATATCCATGTGCATTCAATTCATCTGATAGTTCTTTTCCACGTTCAGAAAAGTCAGCAATAACTACTTTTGCACCTTCTTCGATAAAAAGACGAACAGTAGATTCGCCAATTCCACTTGCACCACCAGTTATGATTGCTACTTTGTCTTTTAATTTCATATAAACCTCTCCATTCATTAATGAATTTAAGTCGAATTTTTAAATCTTGTTACTAAACTATTAACCTTAAATAGTAAGTAGATAGAAGAAAAAAGCTCGCGTTTACTTAATCGTGAGAGTGCTATTTTTTCTTTAGTGTACTTTTTGATACAGTTATGGATGAAAATATTAATTTGGTCAATTTTATCATTAGATTGAATATTTGGTAAAGAGCTCTCGAACAGAGCGAGTAAGGATGTTGAAAAAGTAAAATAAACATTCAGTATTATTTGTAGGGTAAGGAACAAAGGGGAGAGATGCATAACGAAAACTACTACTCTAGTTAAATAGGAAAAAGCCTTGCAGGGGGGCAAGGCTTTAAACAGGGTATTAAAAATGATTGATTTATTAAGAATAACTTCTTCTTGTGAATAAACTAATTTTAGCATAATAACTCATATATATGTGTTACGAATTTGTGAATAAAAACTCAATGATAAAAGTATGAGTGAAAGGAAATAATGTATTTGAAATATGCATTATTACACAAAGTTAAGTTGAAATAGGGGATTTGTATATGTAATTTCTTTTTGCATTTAATTCTTTAGAACTGATTTTTAATAATGTATATGAGAAGCGTATATTTTGAATTATTTAATAGAATAATATATATTTATATTGATTTAATGATTTTAGTTTGTTAAAAATGGGGAAATCGATATGAAGGTTAAATTTGCCGTAATAAAAGATGAGAATTTTGATTGTAGTTTATTGGAAACAAAATTATTGAAAACTTTTAAAGAAGTAGATTGTGAAGCAGATATTGTAAAGGTTGAGGATGAAATTTTTGAAAACAATGATATACAAACGTATTTATCAGAAATAACCATTCATGTTACCGGAAAAAATATTGGATATAGATCCGTTTCAGCCAGTATATTTATTGTTCTAGAGAGTTTATCAATACAGCTATTTCGTATTCATATTAGTATACTTTAAACAGTTCAAAAAGTGGCTTCTTCAAAAAATCATACTGATTATATGGAGTTGTAAATATGAAAACAATAGAAATTATCGTAGGTGCTCCCGAATGTTGGATTGCACCTTGTTTGTTGTTAAATAAACAAGGGATTCCTTTTTTAATTTATCTTAACGCTGATTTATATAGAAGATAGGAAACATATGAATAATTCAATTAGATTGTACAAATAATTTGGTACGCGGATGTACGCAATGTATTCACAGGTAAGAGGGTTGTCTCATAATATATATAGATTTTTCTATTAAGATGAACAGAGGGTGTGAATATATGGAAGATGTTTACGCTAAAATTGACAGTCTCAAGGCGGAGCAAAAAGAAATTATGAGAGACATTCGTGCTTTAGAAACGCGTACTACTATTAATGAGAAAGATATAGCAACAATCAATAAGCAATTAGAAAAAATAAGTACAAACACAACTTGGATTTTGCGAATTATTATTAGCGCGATAATAATGTCAGTTTTAGGATTGATATTAAAAGGGATGATTTAAAAGAAAGAGGGGAGCTCCCTCTTTCTTTTATGTAAATGAGAAACTATAAATTTTCCGTTTCTCCTTCATCTGCATACTTATCCTCTAAGGAAATTAATAGAGGGATTGATATAGTTACAAGAATGATTAAAGTAGTTATAAAAGATTTAGAAAGAGAAAAAGAACCTTCAATTAAAGGTGATAAAAACTTGAATGAAAGTATGCTTGTTATTAAGGAAATTACTAAAAAGCTCAAAAGAGATATATTTTTATTCTTTATAGATGTCTCTATAAAGTCTTTAACACAGGTTATTACGACAAATATAGTTAATATGATAAGAGAAACAAAATAATGTGTTAAATTCGTCATACTAATAGTAGGATCGTCTATTATGTAAGCAAGTAACTTAGATACTAATATTCCTCCAAACAATAAAATAATAAAAGCAAGTAATCCTTCCGATATATAAGTGCTGAAATTGCCTTTCTTGTTAAAGAGTTTATAGTTTAGAGTAGATTGGGTTATTTGAATTAGGAATAGGGTAATAATCCATACATAATATACAAATGGTAATTCTCCTGAGAATAGAGAAATTAGAAAGTTTACTACTGTCCTTAAAATTTCAATCATTACGAAAGGCCTCCAGTTTGTAAGCTTGTGACATTAAAATATGCTAGTCTATCGTTTAATAATTAAACTTGCGAATTCAAACTATTTCTAATTATTCCATAAAAAGGTGACTGCATCAAGTTATCTTTTTAACAATCCTCCAAGGCCGAGCACTAGTAAAAGAAACGCAGTATGTAATATAATTGAAAAAGTATATTTAAAAATCGATGTTAATATTACCCTCCTATAAGTATTAACATACGTAATTGAGGTGTTTTCTTTGTTGTTTTATGAACGGATTTCTATAATGGCCCCTCCTGTTCCGTAGCTAAGGAAAGTCTTTTTATTTCTGAGATTTTCAAAGTTATAGGAGGGTATGAAAAATGAAAAAAGTCTCAGTACCATCACTTTTGTTAATGATTGTTCTTGTCGCATTTCCGCAAATTAGTGAAACGATTTACACACCGTCGTTACCTGATATTTCAAAGGCGTTACATGTAAGTAATAATGAGGTGCAGTTAACACTTAGTGTGTATTTTGCTGGTTTTGCGTTAGGTGTATTTTTTATTGGGTGGTTATCAGATATAATTGGTCGTCGCCGGGCGATGTTACTTGGAATTGTCGTATATGGCGCTGGGAGTTTCTTATGCTATATTGCAAATTCCATTGAAGTTTTATTGGTAAGTCGTTTTATTCAAGCGTTTGGAGCAAGTGCAGGGTCAGTTGTGACGCAAACGATTCTTCGTGAAAGTGTAGAAGGGCATAAGAGGCATGTTATGTTTGCTCAAATCTCGGCAGTCATTGCTTTTACACCAGCGATAGGACCGTTAATTGGTGGCTTTCTTGATCAAATGTTTGGATTTAAAATAGTATTTTTAAGTTTAGTAGTTATGAGTATCGGTATTTTTCTGTATACGTTTGTTTCTCTCCCTGAAACAAAAACGGTCTCAGTAACGAATAAAATAAATGTATTTTCAGTCTCGAAGAGGTTAATTACAAATCCGAAAGTGGTAACATATGGGCTGTTAATTGGAGGAGCAAATGGTGTTTTATTTAGCTATTATGCAGAAGCGCCGTTTATCTTTATTGAATATTTTCAATTATCGCCTAGTATGTATGGATTTCTAGGAATTGTTGTTGCATCTGCTTCTATTGTTGGAGCGAAAATTTCAAAACGTTTACTTGCTACTTATAAACCAGAGAAAATTATATATATCGGTTGTTTCGTAATGACAGGGGGAGCTATCCTTTTATCTGTTATTACGTTTATTGGATTAAATCCGAATGTAATATATATGGTTGTATTTTTAATAGCAATGTTTATATTGTTATTAGGGATTGGAGTAGCGTTACCTAACTGTTTAAGTTTAGCGTTAGTAGATTTTCAAGATGTCATTGGTACAGCAGGTGCATTGTTTAGTTTAGGGTACTATGTAATTGTAACGATGACAATTTTGGGAATGAGTCAGCTGCATACAGGCTCGTTACTAGTGATGCCACTTTATTTTTTGGTTATTGTAGTTATAATGGTAGTGTTTACTAGGGTATTTATCTTTGGTAAGCAAACTTCGAAATCGATTTAAATATGAAATTGTAAAAGAGTCTCATTTTTTAATGAGACTCTTTTATATTTTGGCTGGGGTAAAGAAGTTAGTAGTTTATTAATATATTAAATTTCTCATTGGTATATAAATCGAATGTGTGGGGAATTACGTTATTAACTATAAAGGTTGAAGTATTGAGATATGAAACCGAGGAAGAAATACTCTCCTCGGTTATTTATATTGTAATAATATACATGCCGGAATCATATTGAATAGATGTATTTTATTGTTAATTTAGTTAAAAATTAATCAGACTTATGTATAATAATTTATTGAAAAAATAATTGAATTTTTCAGATTAATGAATTAATATAAGGTAAGTAATTTTAAGATTTATAGAATATTGGAAGATGAAAGGTTTTGAGAATTTTATTAGGAGCGCAAAACGATTTTAGGATAGCTTTAAAGCTAGTGTAAAATGACGTTTGCTTCATCATTTTCAGGGCCGAAAGGAATTAGGGGAAAGCATCTTGTGTTAAAATGCGGCTATGAATCATCTAAGAGGGGGAAGTGAAGTGGCAAACAAAGAATTGAAAAGAGGTTTAGAAGCACGTCATATTCAAATGATTGCTTTAGGCGGAACGATTGGTGTTGGTTTGTTTATGGGGTCAGCCAGTACAATTAAATGGACAGGTCCGTCAGTAATGCTTGCTTATGCAATTGCAGGTATTTTCATCTTCTTCATCATGCGTGCCATGGGAGAAATGTTGTATATGGAGCCAAGTACAGGCTCATTTGCGACGTTCGGTCATAAGTATATTCACCCGTTAGCTGGTTATATGACAGCGTGGAGTAACTGGTTCCAGTGGGTAATCGTTGGGATGTCAGAAATTATTGCGGTTGGAGCATATATGCAATATTGGTTCCCGGACTTACCAGCTTGGATACCAGGTGTAATTGCAATGGTTATTCTTGGCGCAGCTAACTTAATTTCTGTTAAGTCATTTGGTGAATTTGAATTTTGGTTTGCGATGATAAAAATCGTTACGATTCTATTAATGATTATTGCGGGATTTGGACTTATTTTCTTTGGAATTGGTAACGGCGGAGAAGCGATTGGTATATCAAATCTTTGGTCAAATGGCGGTTTCTTTACAGGTGGTTTTTCAGGATTCTTCTTTGCTTTATCACTTGTAGTGGGAGCATATCAAGGTGTGGAATTAATCGGTATTACTGCTGGTGAAGCGAAGGATCCGAAGAAGACACTTACAAGAGCGATTCAAAGTACAATTTGGCGTATTTTAATTTTCTATATTGGTGCTATTTTCGTTATTGTAACTGTGTATCCGTGGGATCAATTAAGTACAATTGGTAGTCCGTTCGTAGCAACTTTTGCGAAGGTTGGTATTACGGCAGCAGCTGGACTTATTAACTTTGTTGTTATTACAGCAGCAATGTCTGGTTGTAATAGTGGTATTTATAGTGCTGGTCGTATGCTTTATACGTTAGGTGTAAATGGACAAGCACCGAAATATTTTACGAAACTTTCTGGAAATGGTGTACCTTTATTTGGTACAGTTGGCGTAATTATCGGTCTGGCGGTTGGTGTTGTTTTAAGTTACATCGCACCGAAAAACTTATTCGTATATGTATATAGTGCGAGTGTACTTCCTGGTATGGTACCATGGTTTGTCATTTTAATTAGTCAAATTAATTTTAGAAAAGAAAAGGGAGCAGAGATGAAAGATCATCCATTCAAAATGCCATTTGCTCCTGTAACAAACTATTTAACGATTGCCTTTTTAATTATGGTATTAATCGGAATGTGGTTTAACGATGATACTCGTATTTCATTAGTTGTAGGTATTATTTTCTTAGCTATCGTTACAATTAGTTTCTATGCTTTCGGAATAGGAAAGCGAGCTCCGTTAGACGTTCAAAATAATAAAGAGATTTCAAGTAAATAAAGAAAAGGCTGTTCATCTGGAACAGCCTTTTCTTATTGTTGCTATTTGTCGATAAGTCGATATAGCTTGACGAATCGTTGATATAATTTGATTTATGATAGATATATTTGAAAAATCGTTGATATATTGTACGTTATGATAGATATATTCGAAAAATCGTTGATATATTGTACGTTATGATAGATATATTCGAAAAATCGTTAATATAGTTTCACATACTATCTGTCACTATCATGATTAAAATCTCTCTAATACGATTTTCCCAATGGTGTGCCCGCTTTCAAGTAGTGCATGTGCTTTCTTTTAGTTTTCAGCGTTAATCGGTGTTAATGTTTCATTTTTATGTAAGCTGTACTGATAGTCTAGAAGGAGTTTATTTCTAAAAAGAAGAATTTTTTATTGTATTACTTTATCCCAAACTAAATGTAAAGGTGGATACATAATGACAGTAAAGAAGCTTTATTTCATCCCAGCAGGTCGTTGTATGTTAGATCATTCTTCTGTTAATGGTACACTCGCGCCAGGGAATTTATTGAACTTACCTGTATGGTGTTATCTTTTGGAGACAGAAGAGGGGCCTATTTTAGTAGATACAGGTATGCCAGAAAGTGCAGTTAATAATGAAGGGCTTTTTAACGGTACATTTGTTGAAGGACAGATTTTACCGAAAATGACTGAAGAAGATAGAATCGTGAATATATTAAAGCGTGTAGGGTATGAGCCGGACGACCTTTTATATATTATTAGTTCTCACTTACATTTTGATCATGCAGGAGGAAACGGTGCTTTTACAAATACACCGATTATTGTGCAGCGAACGGAATATGAGGCAGCACTTCATAGAGAAGAATATATGAAAGAATGTATATTACCGCATTTGAACTACAAAATTATTGAAGGGGATTATGAAGTGGTACCAGGTGTTCAATTATTGTATACGCCAGGTCATTCTCCAGGCCATCAGTCGTTATTCATTGAGACGGAGCAATCCGGTTCAGTTTTATTAACAATTGATGCATCGTACACGAAAGAGAATTTTGAAGATGAAGTGCCGTTCGCAGGATTTGATCCAGAATTAGCTTTATCTTCAATTAAACGTTTAAAAGGAGTTGTGGCGAAAGAGAAACCAATTGTTTTCTTTGGTCATGATATAGAGCAGGAAAAGGGTTGTAGAGTGTTCCCTGAGTATATATAGTGCAAAAAGTCATGAGTTCGCGTGCTCATGACTTTTTCGTTTAAATAATTTTTTTAAATAAATTATAAACTTTTTTTGAACTCTCTTCGTTTAACTGATAGTACGTAAGGTTTACATCATCAGGAGTATCTTGCTGAGCAATCATCACTTCGCTGCTGTGATGATCAACTACCCATATGAAATATTTTTTATAAGTTCCATCCTCGAAAGTAATCCACATATCACAATCTATTAAGTCTGATCCTTCTTCATCTAATGTTAATTTACCTTTTTTTGCGGTATTTATACTGTTAATAAACGTTTTTAATTCATCTGTTTTTGTGAGAAAGATATCCTGTTTTGTTTTAATTGATTCGACATGTATATCTTTTATTTCCTGTTTACCTAAAAAAACAGGGGGCTCATTTGGATCTCGCGAGCTTGAAATAATAGTAGCTTTCTTTTTCGGCTTATTTGCAGTATAGAGATCTTGAATAGATTTTCCCGAGTTTATAAACCATGCAATTCCAGAAATAATTAATACGCTACCTAGCAATAAAATAATTTTTTTAATAGGATTTTCTCCTCTCTATTACTTCGTGTGAAGAGCTTTTCTATTAATATATGATAGGTAAGCGTAAAGTATTATAGTTGAACTTGGTTATGCTTCACAGTTTTTATCGGGCGATCTATGAGTAAATTGTAAGTGAGCCCAATTAATACGAAAATGCCACCGATAACTTTACCAATTGAGAGTTCATTTGTCAGGAAGAAATCAATAATAGTCCCCGCAAATAATTGTCCGATAAAGATGAGTAATGTTAAATAAAAGGCTGATATTTTAGGAGTAATATAGTTGGATAATGAAATAACGATAACTCCTACTAATCCGCCTAAGTATACGGCGATAGGAATAGATTGCAACTTATGAATAGGGATATACAATGAATCTGAACTGAAAATTAAAAATAACATAGAGAAAAATAATCCAGTAATATAATTGAAAAACGTGCCTTCCCAGTTTCCAATTTCCTTTGCTAAATTCGCGTTAATAATTCTAGCAACAACGATAGAAACACCAGCTAAAATAGCGATCGTAATATATAACATTTTCTTGCCCCCATTAATAAATTGTCATGATTATAATTCCAGAAGAGATGAAACATAATCCAATTAGTTTTTTCTTTTCAAACTTTGCAACTTTCATTCCTAATAAGCCGAAATGATCAATAACGATGGAAGCAATAGATTGACCGAGTAAACTTAATGCGATCGTAATAGAAGCACCAAGGACGGAAAAACTTATATTGTTAAAAAGAACAGTGAATACTCCAATCGCTCCAGCGCTATATAAAAAAAGTGGAATACTTTTATCGAAACGAATTTTATTTTTGTTTATGATTAAAATGAAGATAACTGCAATTAAACCGACAAGGTGAATGACCACGCTTGCTGTGTACTTGCCAATTAACTCAGATAAAATTCCATTCAATGGAAGCATAACGGCGATGAGCACACCAATAAAGACAGAAAGAAAGTTATACAATGTAATATCCCCTTTGTATTTCATATTTGTAATGACTGTATCATGCTGAAATTGTGTATTGTTATGACATATGTCATAGTGGAAGAAGAAAATTTTGATTACAATGGGGATGAGTTGTAAAGGTGGGGAACTATGAAGAAAGTATGTAATTCTATTAAATTAGCAGAGTATATGAAGAAAAATAATATTGATTCATTTTTTAGTCATGATATGAAGCCATATATGGAACTTATATTTTTTAAAAAGAATGAGTTTATTTGTAGAGAAAATGAAGAGATAGATTATTTATATTTCTTTGTTGAAGGAAAAGCGAAAGCGTTTAACACATTAAGTAACGGGAAATCCGTATTACTGTGTTTTTATGATAGTTTGCAGTTACTTGGAGATGTAGAGTTAATTCATTCCCAAAGGATTACTTCAAATGTACAAGTAATGGCAGATTCATATTGTGTTGGTTTACCATTAGGAAAAGTGAGAAATCAGCTATTTCATGATGCGAAATTTTTAAGATGTATTTGTGGATCGTTAGCACATAAGTTAAATCGACTTTCAAAAAATAGTACAATTAATTTATTGTATCCGCTTGAAAATAGACTTGCGAGTTACATGTTAGCAGCAGGAGAACGGGCAGTACAGCACGGAAATAGAATTGTATTTAGTGGGAATTTAACGGAAACAGCGGAATTGTTAGGAACGAGCTATCGGCATTTGTTGCGCACATTAAATGTTTTTTGTGATAAAGAGATAATAAAGAAGAATGATGGTTGTTTTGAAGTAGTAAACGTGGAAGTTTTGGGAGAATTGGCAGCAGATGTTTATAAATAGGAGGAGAGTATAAATGATAACACCTATATTTAGAATTTTTGATATTGAAAAAGCAAAACTATTTTACTTAGGTTTTTTAGGATTTAAACTGGATTGGGAACATCGGTATGAGGAAAATATGCCATTATATTTGCAAATTTCGTTACAGGATGCTGTGATACATTTATCAGAACATCATGGTGATGCCTCACCAGGTGGTGCGATTCGGATCAAAATAGATGATGTAAAGGATTATCATTCTGTAGTATTAAGTAAAGAATATGCTTATTCGAAGCCGAATATAGAAAAAACACCTTGGGGTACAATTGAATTAACTGTAATTGATCCGTTTTCAAATAGAATTACACTATACGAGGAAAAATTGTAGAAATGGAATGAAGAGTAGTTCATAGAGCAGTGAACTGCTCTTTTTTATTTTGAGTAGATATTGAATCATATAAAAAGAAAATGTTATGATTATGGAAACGTATGAATATATGAACAAGTATTCATACGTTTAAGAAGAGGAGGGATTAGAATGAAAGATCTAATTATTATTGGGGCGGGTCAAGCTGGATTAACAATGGGATATTACTTGAAGCAAGAAGGGTATAATTTTTTATTACTTGAGGCAGGAAAACGAGTTGGTGATTCATGGAGAAATCAATATGATTCTTTGCAGCTTTTTACCCCAAGGTCTTACAGTAGCTTGCCGGGTATGGCGTTAATAGGTGAAAAAAATGAATTTCCATATAAAGATGAAATTGCAACTTATTTAGAAGAATATGCAAGACATTTTCAATTACCGGTACAATTACAAACGGAAGTTCTAAAAATAAAGAAAGAAAAAGAAATATTTGAATTACATACTCCTACAGAAATTTTACAAACGAAAAAAGTTATTATCGCATCAGGTGCTTTTCAGCAACCGTTTATTCCCTCAGTTTCAGCAAATCTATCATCACATATTTTTCAAATACATTCATCACAATATAAATCACCATCACAAATTCCTAAGGGAAAAGTACTAGTAGTAGGTGGTGGGAATTCAGGAATGCAAATTGCAGTAGAACTGGCAAAGACTCATGAAGTTACGGTGTCTATTAGTCATCCTTTAACGTTTTTACCGTTACAAATTTTTAGAAAAAGTATTTTTAATCTGCTAGAAAAAGTGGGTTTATTGTACGCTGAAATAAATACAAAGAGGGGAAGATGGTTTCAGAAGAGAAAGGACCCTATTTTCGGTTTTGAAGGTAAGAAACTTATTCGTAATGGAGCAATCAAACGGCAAGAAAAAGTAGTAAGTGCATCAGGAAATAACATTATGTTTCAGAATGGTGATACTTATAGTGCAGAAAGCGTTATATGGTCAACTGGTTTTGTACAAAATTATAATTGGATTGAAATTGAACAGGCAGTGAATGAGAAAGGATTTCCTAATCATATAAAGGGAATCAGTCCAGTAAAAGGATTGTATTATATCGGTTTACCTTGGCAATCTCAAAGGGGTTCCGCACTTATTTGTGGTGTAGGAAAGGATGCAGAGTATGTACTTTCTGAAATCAAAAAAATAGATCAGTAGCAATAACTACTGATCATCCATATGTACATGAATTAGGAGAGGTCAAACATTTATTAACTTTATTATAATAGATTTTCATAGAATTAAAAACTGAAAATTCAAATTTAATATTGAGAAAGTTTTTTGTATCGAAATATATGAAAAAATAGGGATTTTTATTAAAACAGAAAAAGATATTTCTATTTTAGTAAATTATGATATAGTCTAAATAAGCGTGTTTTTCCATAAATGTAATTATTTTCATTGTAATTTTGTTTATATGAGGGAAGGAGAAGTAATTATGAAGTTTGATGATCAACGCTTACTAGGAGTCCGATTAGGTTCTGTACTTGTGACAGAGGAAAATCAATATTTAGTAATTAAGAAAAAAGATCATTATGCACTGTTAAATATACATAATTTAGAATGCACTCATGTTGAAGTGCAGTTAGAACATTTGGAAGAAATGTTGCGGGAAGATTTCCAAGAAAGTATAACGGAGATTATCGCACCAGAACATATAAAAATTGTTGCGAAAAATGTTATATAGATAAAGAAGCTGGAAGGAACAGCTTCTTTATTTTCATTATAAGGATAACGTTTTTACAACCTCACCAATGAAGTGTTTTCTTTTTTAGTTAGTTTGAAGTGAACTTTTGAAAAAAATTGTCTCGGTACATGTACATAACCCATGAGATTGTTATTAAAGAAATGATGATTTGTTTGTTTTTAATTGGTGCATTGAAAACAAGCCAACCAACTATATCAAATAACAAATGTAGCACGTTTGAAAGAACTACAAATTGAAGTAACGTATTAAAAATCTTTTCATAAAGTGTCCCCCTAAAATAATAGGTTTTATTAACAGTTTGATATAGTGATATTATACATTAAATGTTTATTGTGGTAAAATTTACATAAGTTAGTGGGATTAAAGCAAATGAAAGTTAGTAAGGGGGGAACATTCATGGAATTCTGGATGGTTATACTGATAGTAGCCTTTGGTTTCATTTATATCGCTGAAAAATTAACTACAATTGAAAAGAAAAATGATGCGCATTTAAAGAGAATTGAAGATAGATTACAATTAATTACGAAAGAAATGGGAATTGTAGAAAGAGAACCTGAAATTAATAAAGAACTACGCCAGCTTGTAGAAGAAGGCAAAAAAGTTACAGTAGTTAAGAGAGTAAGAGAAGCTTTTGGTTTTTCCTTACTAGAAGCGAAGCAATATGTTAATAAATTATAAAAAAGATCATCCATTTGGGTGATCTTTTTTCACTGCACCATGCGTGTATTTACATAAGCGGCGATAATAAAGTGTCCAATTATAATGATAGGAATAACGATTGTGACATTAGGCGTAGTGAAGACACTACCGATTGTCGCAATGACACCAGCAATTAAATTATAAAGACCTACTATTTTTGATAGTTTCACTTTATCAGGCACGCGGCGTTCGTTGAATCCTGATAAGAGCCAAGTGTACTGCTTTACTCCGATGAAATAAGCTAGTGCAAATGAAATGATTGCTACTATAAATAATGTTTGTGAAGCGAAGAGAGTCATTGCAAACACCTCCGTTAATGGGCTATAAATAAATTATAGTCCGAATGTTATAATTTAACAAAATATAATTTTGGTTTTAAGTGTAATAGAAAAATGGAAAAGAAAAGTATATTGATTTGAATGTATTTTATGGGAATGAGGAAGAGTTTGAGAATTATGGAATGAAAGATTAAGTTGTAAAGCGTACAAAATTTTGTACGCTTTTTTGTTAATTACATAAAAATATGCAAATGAAGATGGAACAAACATTTGAGATAAATTGTCTAATATAGGTAATAATTATTTGGTTTGAAAGAAAGGGTTGATGACATGAAAAAGAATACGTTGTTAAAAGTAGGATTATGTGTAGGTTTACTAGGAACAATTCAATTTGTTAGCACAATTTCTTCTGTACAAGCATCACAAAAGGTAGAGAAAACAGTAATAAAAAATGAGACGGGAACCATTTCAATATCTCAGTTAAACAAGAATGTATGGGTTCATACGGAGTTAGGTTCTTTTAATGGAGAAGCAGTTCCTTCGAACGGTCTAGTTCTTAATACTTCTAAAGGGTTAGTACTTGTTGATTCTTCTTGGGATGACAAATTAACGAAGGAACTAATAGAAATGGTAGAAAAGAAATTTCAGAAGCGCGTAACGGATGTCATTATTACACATGCGCACGCTGATCGAATTGGCGGAATAAAAACGTTGAAAGAAAGAGGCATTAAAGCGCATAGTACAGCATTAACCGCAGAACTAGCAAAGAAAAGTGGATATGAAGAGCCGCTTGGAGATTTACAAACAATTACGAGTTTGAAGTTTGGCAATACAAAAGTAGAAACGTTCTATCCAGGGAAAGGACATACAGAAGATAATATTGTTGTTTGGGTGCCACAATATAAAATTTTAGCTGGAGGCTGTTTAGTGAAATCTGCCGAAGCTAAAAATTTAGGAAATGTTGCGGATGCGTACGTAAATGAATGGTCCACATCGATTGAGAATATGCTGAAGCGATATAGAAATATAAATTTGGTAGTACCTGGTCATGGAGAAGTAGGAGACAGGGGATTACTTTTACATACATTGGATTTATTAAAATAAGAAATTGTAGAAATACAAAAGAGAGGAGAAATAATTTTCTCCTCTCTTTCTTCTAACTATATTTAAATGCTGAATCTGTCGATTACGTCAGCATATATTACTGAGATTTTAATTCCAAGTATACAAATACTAGTACTGTCATAATTGCTATAACAACGTAAGTAGCATCAAGCATTATAAGTGTTTTTAAAGTTTCAGTCATCGTAATCCACCCCTGTTATAAAAATATAACATGATCTTTTTATTGATTAGAGTAAGAGATCATAAAGATAAAATGTATATGAAATTTCTTAAGTAGCTTCTATATAAATATATCATATAAATAATGTAAGTAATGTTAAGATAATGTAAATGTATTGTAAATAAAAAGGTTTACAATAAAGACTTTAATAAAAAATGATAGTTTCTTAAAATGACAAATACGCTCTACTTTCTATTGAATGATAGAAAGTAGAGCGTATTTGTATGTCTATTTTCATATGTGATGAATTGCAACTATTTGTACATGGGATTCAAAAATTTTTTTCGTTGTATATATTTCTCCCAATTAATTAGCTATTTAAAAGTATCGAAAGATGTGTGCACACTAATGCATATTTTTTAGTGTCAATAAAAATATTATGTCGACAATATGAACTGTCACAAATCTTTATATATTATTGTGATTGATATCACATCACTTTTTTTCAATGGGTATTATGCTTAAGGTGTAATGAATGATTGGGAGAGGGTGGGATGATATGTTTTGTTATCAATGTGAACAAACGCCAATAGGCGGATGTAAAGTAATGGGTGTTTGTGGTAAGAATGAAACGATTGCGAGTTTACAAGATACGATTGTGTTTGGGCTAAAAGGAATTGCAGCTTATCGCACACATGCTGCTCAGCTAGGGTATACGGATGCATTTGTAGATGCAACAACACAAGAAGCTTTATATATGACATTAACAAATTCTAACTTTAACGAACAAGAGCATATTGATATGGCTATGAAAGTGGGGAAATCTGCTTTACGGGTGATGGAATTATTAGATGAGGCACATACGAATCATTTTGGTGTGCCAGAGCCTGTACAAATTACACAAAATCGTGTAGAAGGTAAAGCAATTGTAGTTACGGGTCATAATTTATTTGCACTAGAAGAACTATTAAAGCAAACAGAAGGAAAAGACATTAATATTTATACACATTCTGAAATGCTACCAGCACACGGATATCCGCAGCTGAAAAAATATAAACATTTAAAAGGAAACATCGGCAAGGCATGGTATGATCAAAGACGCCTTTTTGAAAAATTTACTGGTGCCATATTAGCTACAACGAACTGTGTTATGCCAATTAAAGGATCGTACTCTGATCGATTCTTTTCATATGACATTGCAGGTTTAGAAGGTGTACAAAAAATTGAAAATGACGATTTTACACCATTGATTCAAAAAGCACTAGAACTTCCAGAAGTACATATGGAGTCGGAAGAACAGTTAGTGACAGGGTTTCATCATCATACAGTATTATCATTAGCTCCAGAAATTATTGATGCAGTAAAAGAAGGAAAGATTAAGCGTTTCTTTGTTATCGCAGGTTGTGATGCTCCAGGAAAAGGCGGAGAATATTATCGTGAATTAGCAACGTCACTTCCGCCAGAAACGGTTATTTTAACGACTTCTTGCGGCAAATTCCGCTTTAATGATGTGGATTACGGTGTTGTACCTGGTACGGAAATTCCGCGTTACATTGATTTAGGACAGTGTAATAATTCCATTTCTACAGTGAAAATAGCAGCTGCATTAGCTGATGCTTTCCAATGTGAAGTGAATGAATTGCCAGTAAGTATTGTGCTATCATGGTTTGAACAAAAAGCGGTTGCTATTTTGCTTGGCTTATTTAGTCTTGGAATTCAAGATATTCGCATCGGTCCAAAGGCGCCTGAATTTATTTCACCTGGTGTGCTTGATGTATTACAAGAAACATTTGGTTTAAAACTAATTACAAATGCAGCAGAAGACATGGCTATGATGTTATCGTAACGGAAAAGATGTTTTCATTTAATTGTGGCTTTATAAATCATTTGTATGTGTGTGAGTAAACGTACATACAAATGATTATTAATAAAGAAAATCTGCTATATCTATAAATTTTATAATTTTATAAAGCTTTTAAAGTGTAACACCACATGCCCATCACCTTAAGATTTTAAGTATCTCCAAAACGAAATTTCTACATGAATATCTATAATTTCACCTCTTTTTCATTTGATTTGAAAATAAGCTTTCTATTTTTAAAAACCAACGATACCACCTCAAATTATATGAATAAAATCCATTCATTTATTAGGGAAATGGATTAAAAATAATAAGGTAGACTAAAAAGTAAAATATTATTTATGATAATCATTCTTTTATAAAATTCAAATTGGAAATAGCCCTACTCATTTTCAAAATGGAGGGGCTTTTTTTACTGTAAAATCAATATTTTCAGCTTATTTTTTTTGAAAAAATTCTCATTCTTATTTTGATAGTGATATGGGTACATATACATGCCTATCAATCTTTTATTATGAAGTGGTCCTTGAATATATTGTTTTTTATTGACAGACATAAAAATGATTTATTTGTCGTATTGATAATTTGTAGACGTTATAATAAAATGTTTATGTATATGTAAACTTAATTTATTTTTGTTTGGTTATATTGGAAGGTTAGGCAATGCTAATAACAATGAAATAATGGATATATCACCTGCAAAAAGAATGAAACCAATACGGAGAAGATGATTTTGTTAAAAATTCGAAAAATAAGCGTTATTAGCTCTTGAAGAAAAATGACTAGAAAAATTACAAGCATATGGAAAATAGGTTTATACAAAAAGTCCTAAAGGGGGACGGAATTATGGAGAAAAGAAAGTATTCAGTAACACCACAAGATCGAATGAATTATGTATTAGGTCTTTATTCTGCAGATCAACAAATTAATGCAGTTCTTTATTTTCCTGTAGGTATATCCAAGGAAATACTTGAAGAATCAGTAAGGATAACGTTGCAATTGCAACCAGTTTTGAACAGCCGGTTTGTAGAAAATGATATTCCTTACTGGGAGGAACATTCATCTGACACTAACTCATCTATTTGCTTTTTTGCAGAAGGAAATAATCAAGAACTTGAAATAATGGCAATAGATTTTATTAAGGAACCTGGTGATCGTATACAGGGGCCAATGGTTCAAACGAAATTATTACGGGGCATCACAACAGATATTTTAGTTGTGAAATTATCTCATCTATGTTCAGATGGTGCAGGAGTCAAGGAATATATTAAATTACTTGGAACAATATATACGCACCTTTCATTGGGACGGTTTAAGAAGCAAATTATAAAGGAATTTGATGAGGAAAATGAGAGTTGTCGAGATCAATCACATGTATTCAAATACGCTGGAATATCGGACATAAAAAGTGCGTATCGTCCTAACCAAGAACAACAGGCATCGTTATGGTCTTTTCCATCTCAACCTAACAAAAATAAATTTCCCCAAATGTCCGTACGGCGATTGAGCCATGAGCAAACTCTACGTTTAACCCAATGGACAAAAGCACAACAGGCTACCTTGAATGATGTAATCATGACTGCATACTTCCGAGCTTTATCACATTTCACTGTGTATGCAGAACCTCGCACTGCAGAAAAAATGATTGGCTTGACAATTGATTTACGTCGATATCTGCCTAATAATACAACTGGTGCTATTTGCAACTTATCCGGTATGGAAATGCCAGTGATTAAAATGGAAGACGATGAAACATTTAAGCAGACTCTTATTCGAGTTAAACAATCAATGGATAAAATAAAGTCTCAAAATCCAGGTCTTTCTTCAGCAGCAGGAATGGAGCTACTGGCAGAAATGAAGCTATCTACAGTGAAGGAAATGTATAATCAGCAATATGAACAGGCTGTACAGATGGGGATGGCGTTGCCATTACTGACAAATTTGGGAGTGATCGCTGAGGAACCTATTCAGTTTGGTCAAATTCAAGCTGAGGACGGGTATATGGCAACACCTATTATGTATGCACCATTCTTTTCAATGGGAGCAAGCTCTTATAATGGAAGACTTACATTTACGATTGGTTATCATGCGCCGGATACATCAAAAGAAAAGGTAGAAAAATTTTTAGATAGTGTTGTAAATCAACTATCAGAAATAAAATAAAAAAGAGTATAGAGAAAAAATTTCTAGCAGAATTATATTTTAGGGGCTCGTATCATGTACGGATAATCTCTGGAAATTTTCTCTGATCGCACTTGCCTTTATGCTTTATATGCAATGGGAATGGTAGTGAGAAACAATTTGTATTGTGAAAAAACAAGATATATCGGTATAAAAACAATAAAACAGAGCTGATTTAAATTACACTTTGAATTAGCTCTGTTTTGCTAGTGTGATGGTCCTTACAACAAAAAAGTAGACTGTATCCGGTTAGGGTAAAGCGGATTTTTAATTTTTTTGAAAATAAAGTTGACATCCACGACTACTTAGTCATACAATGTAGATGTAATAAGTGATACTGAATAGTTCGGGTTCACAAAAACTGTTCAGTGAAAAATTCGCCTTAGTACTCTGTAATACTGAATATAAGTCAGACAGAATAGGGGGTAAAGGAGGATCAGAACATGGAAAATTTAACTGAAATGTTGAAAGGTTCACTGGAAGGGTGTGTGCTGGAAATCATTAGCCGCCGTGAAACGTATGGTTATGAGATTACTCGCCACCTGAATGATCTTGGGTTTACCGAAGTCGTGGAAGGAACGGTCTATACCATCCTCGTACGATTAGAGAAGAAAAAGCTTGTGAATATTGAAAAGAAACCATCAGATATGGGGCCGCCTCGTAAGTTTTATTCATTAAATGAAGCTGGCCGTCAGGAGCTTGAATTATTTTGGAGAAAATGGGATTTTGTATCGTCAAAAATTAACGTCTTGAAGTCAAACTAGCCTCATAATATAAAATGTTTCGGCTCATATTTGGAGAGTTTCTTGTTCTGCTTTATAAAAAAGGAGGAAAATAACATGTTGGAAATATTCAAAAAATTAATTGGTGATAAAAAAGAGTACAGAATGATGATGGCACGTGTTGCAGCACTGCCAGAGGACTATCAGTTTGTGTTTAAGAAAATTCAAAACTATATGTGGAATTTTTCGACCGGAAACGGGATGGATATGCTGCACATTCAGTACGAATTAATCGATTTGTTTGAAGCCGGTGCAGCGGAAGGTAGACAAGTGCTAGATATTACTGGGGAAGATGTGGCATCTTTTGCTGACGAACTAGTGGCAAACGCTAAAACGTATGTCTCCAAATATCGTGAAGATTTGAATGAAAGTATTATGAAGAAATTGAGAAAAAAATAAATGCAATACGTAATACTGACTGATTAGCTGGTCATAAATGTGAACTACCGCCATCGCTATTCAGTTATATTTTTAACTCAGTACTAAGTGGTACAGAATATCAGTGATACTAAATAGAGGGTATAGGTAATTTATTTTTGTAAGGGGGAAAAAGCATGAGCAATGCATCGATTTCTGTAAAAGGATTAAAAAAATTTTTTAAAGACAAAGAAGTGTTAAAGGGAGTGGATTTTGATGTACAGCGTGGCGAAATTTTCGCACTGCTAGGCTCAAATGGAGCGGGAAAGACGACAACGGTCAACATCCTTTCGACGCTAATGAAGCAAGATGGCGGTGAGGTAAGCATTTGCGGATTTGATGTACAGCGCCAACCAGATCAAGTTCGTCAAAGTATCAGTTTGACAGGACAGTTTGCAGCTTTAGACGGCATGTTGACGGGGAAAGAAAACTTGATAATGATCGCTAAGTTACGTGGTGTTTCCAATCCCGTTCAAGTCGCTGACAATTTGCTTGAAAGATTTAGCCTGACTGATGCGGCTAATCAGAGGGCAGATCAGTATTCGGGTGGGATGAAGCGCCGACTTGATATCGCGATGAGTTTGATCGGGGCGCCAGCAGTTATTTTTCTTGACGAACCAACGACTGGACTTGATCCTGAAGCGCGAATCGAAGTATGGGATACAGTCAAGGAACTTGCCGGTAGCGGCACAACGATCTTGCTTACGACCCAGTACTTGGAAGAAGCCGAACAACTAGCAGACCGTATCGCTATTTTGCATGGCGGAAAAATTATTACGACAGGTACTCTTACTGAACTAAAAGAGATGTTCCCACCGGCAAAAGTGGAGTATATCGAGAAGCAACCGACATTGGAAGAAATATTCCTTGCGATCATTGGCAAAAAGGAGGAGATGTAAATGAAAAGTAAAACAGGTGTATTACTAGGTCGTTTAATGCGTAACATTATGCGCAGTCCGGATACAATTATTACAGTGGCGATTACACCGATTATGATGATGCTATTATTTGTCTACGTGTTTGGCGGCGCAATAAAAACTGAAATGGAAAACTACGTTAATTATTTATTGCCGGGAATTTTACTAATGGCTATCGCATCCGGTGTAGCTTACACTTCCGTGCGACTCTTTACGGATGTAAAGAGTGGGCTGATGGCACGTTTCATTACGATGCCTATTAAGCGTTCATCGATATTGTGGGCTCATGTTTTAACCTCTCTTGTTGCTAATGTACTTACTATCGTTGTAGTTATTCTTGTTTCACTCTTAATGGGTTTCCGTTCTAGTGCTAATATTCTAGAGTGGCTCGCGGTAGCTGGGATACTTGGGATGTTTACGCTGGCGCTAACATGGCTAGCTATCATTCCAGGATTGAAAGCGAAGTCTATGGAAGGAGCGACTGCTTACTCGTACCCGCTAGTTTTTCTTCCATTTATTAGTTCGGCCTTTGTGCCTACCGAAACGATGCCAAAAATTGTTCGTGTGTTTGCAGAGAATCAGCCTGTAACTTCAATCGTGAATGCGATTCGTGCTCTTTTATATGAAGGAACTGTTGGAAACGATATTTGGATTGCGCTCGCTTGGTGCGTAGGTATAATGGTCATCTCTTACTTCTTCGCCAGTAAAGCATTTAAACGTCAGTTAGGATAAGTGAATTAAATCTTCCGAAATAATATATTTGAAAAAGCACGGGAAGATTTTCCGTGCTTTTATTATTTGTTACGCACTCATGATAGAAAATATGGATAACTCGTAACGAATTAAACTCAATATTTTAAGGTGTAACCAATCAATGCTTATGGGGAGTATAAACATAATCGTTCTTGTAAACCTGCTAATAATTCTTCAGGCATTTCCCTAATTGTAATATCATCCCCTAAGAAAAGCAGCCAATTTGTCATCTCTGTCACTTCATCAAAATTGTGAACATCGATAAATATTTTTAAAATGGCTGTAGATTGGTAAGGGTTTGTATAAGATATTGAAATTTTGAAAGGGTGGTATTTTTTAAACTGAGCAATTGCTTTTGGACCAAGTTCAAGTACAAGGTTAATCACTTCATCCTTCTTACTTAGTTTTTCTAAAATCTTTTTCTTATTTAGCTTTTTTTTCGTCGTGTATGGTTCGATATGGATGAGATGATCGACAGGAAACATCCTCTCCTTTTCTTCTTTTAAGTCGAACCCTTCAATGATCCATTGACTTTTTTCTTGATACAGGTGTAATAGATAAATGGAATAAGACTTGATTTCTTTCTCTTCTTTAATGGAAATCAATAAATGTCTATCCAAAAGAAGTATTTGAATGAGTTTTTCTAACATAGGGTGAGGGAGATCAGAAAGCTCAAGTAAATCAGGATTATGAGGGTTGGTCCCTTCAAACATCAAGAGTTGATTTAAAAGAACGAGGTCATCTTGCTGGGTTTCTGAGATGAGTCCTAGTAGTTTTTCAGCTAAAGATTGACGACTCTTTAGGTAGGGAAGTTGTTGATTCCTCGTAGCCATAAAGGCAATAAAAAGAGCTTTCACTTCATTATCAGTAAAGCGAACAACGGGCAGGATAGAGTTGTGCATAACAAAATATCCCCCGGTCCTCCCAACTTCAGCGACAAGTGGCATTCCCATAGCTTCAATTTCTCTAATGTCTCTAATAGCTGTCGATCGTGATATGTTAAATTCTTGTATGATTTCAGAAATTGTAAAGTGGGAGCGGTTGTTGATATATCGCATAATTGTATTAATCCGTTCAACTTTTTTCATTTTGGTCTCCTAAACAGTATCACTTTTTGACATGATTTAAAGATATTATAAACGTATCAGATGAAAAGATAAATCGTTTGATTAATAAAAAAAGAGGCAGGTTTTGCATATGAAAAATTATACTATAGAAGAAAAAGATAGCTTTATTGTGTTAGGTATTGGAACTGAAATTAAGAGTGAATACACAGACTTTGCTGGAATAAATAAAGAAAAGGAAGACTTTTGGTCGGCTGTTAAAGAAGATGGAAGGCTGGACACTTTAAAAGCTTTAGCGACAAATGAATACATTTTTTCTGTGAGCGAAGCTGTGAATAACAAAATGATGTATTATGCGGGTGTCATGACAGAAGCACAAATAGAAGAAGAATCTAGAGTAATCCAGTTTCCGGGGGGAGAATACTTAGTAGTGAAAGGGGAGGACAAAACGGCTGAAGAGCTAAGTAATAAGTTGACTGGCATCGCCTTCGGTCAAGCTTTACCAGATGCAAATGAGTTTGCTTATGTTGGTGGACCAAATACGACGGTTGAGATGGGGAAAACAAACGGCTTAGTGTTTGGTGAAATATGGATTCCAGTTGTTAGGAAGTAAAGTGATAAAAGGTACGAATATGAGAAGTAGAGGCTAACAATCTTGGATTGTTGGCCTTTTTAACATGAATATAATATTCATATGCTGCTCCACAGTATGTTCTGATAAAATGAAATAAAAGGGAATTACTGTAAGGTGGTGGGGTGAATAAAAAAAGGCTATTTGAGCTATTCATAGTAACGTTTGTTTTTCTATTCCTTCATGTAAGTACATTTACTAATGAAAAATTTAACGATAAATTGGGATCTTTTACTTTCATTGTGCTACTTCTTATGCTTTCTATTTACACTGCATTTATAGAAAAGTATTTTGATGATATACAAAAGTGGATTCGAAATATTACATGTTACTTTGCTTTATTCGTAGTGGCTTTAGTAGCTCTATGGATAGGTTATTTCTAGTCCTTAATTAAGAGAATGAGAAATATGTGATTACACTACATTTGATCCGATACTGTTACTTAGCTGCATCGGTTTATATTAATTTTTTCTCTCCCCAATCAGGATAAAATGTACAATAGGAAATTTTATGTAAGATAAGGAAGGAAGGTATATGGTCAGCTTGAGTACTTTGCTAGCTTTTGCGCTTGTTTCACTTAGTATGGTTTGTTCACCTGGTCCTATTTTGATTTATTTTATTTCTCGTTCCATTACGCAGGGGCGTATGGCAGGATTTATTTTTTTATTAAGCATCATGCTTGGATTTGTAATTCATATAAATGAAGCAACTTTAGTATTCATTCAAAAATTCATTGTCTATGAAACAACTAGATTTGTAAACGGCTTTAATAGAAAGATGTCTATTGTATTTTTTGCGGCAAGATTAAATAGCTTTTTTGTTACTTTACAATAAAGTATACTTAATATCAGTAATTCATGTAATTAGGAGTGGTTTCTATATTTAGAGAAAATAAAAAAAGGATATTTCTGTCATTAGTAACAAATCCAATACTAATAATTGTATACGGGATTTTTTGTTATGAGTTGGCCTTATACTGTAAGTACGGAAGAATGAATTATAATATTTACATTATGTTACTATGTATAGTACTTTTTATATCCATAACTACATTTACTACAATGCGGTTGATAAAAAATAGAGAATATAAATCTAAAAAATTAACTAATTCAATAGCATGGAGATTTATTTCTATTATCATTATTGTTGCAATTACATCATTTTATGGGATGCAGATTTATAAAAGTGCAATAAATTACAATGGTAAATTGGCATGGTTTATAGAAAAGTTAAAACATGAAAGGTCAGTTAAACTTAAACATAATAATATATATAAATCTGGAGTAGAAGGTATTTTTGAAGATATAAATAAAAAATATCCTTTGCCAAAGAAATTATATATGGCAACTGATTTTGATCTTACATTTCATTCAGATGGAACAATCACAGCGTTTGATACATTTGTTTATGGGAAAAATATTGATGGGAAAGAAGAAACTTATTTAATCTCTTATAATAAGAAGAAATCAGAAGATATTACTATAATACGAGACGGATACGCAAAGCCTGATTATAATGATGATAAATTAGTAGAACCTTTAATTAAAACGGTTAAGGCGATTCCAGTTAAGCAAACAGTAAAAAAATGGAATGAAAGTAAGTATGGGTTGATTTATTATGGGAAAAGAAATTGGGGATCCAATAAAGAGGGAATTATTAATATTACCGAGGATGGTAAGGGGCAGAGTGTTAAAGAAGCAGCTTCTGATATCATTGGATATACTGTATCTATATTTGTCCCTGGAAAAGAGCAAGAGCTAGTCCCTGCTAGATATAATTTAATAAGTGACGCAAGTTGGAGTAAATCAAAGACGCCTCCAAAAGAAGATAGGCTTAAAGAGAAGAAACAACAAGATTTAAAGAATGCAAAAGAACAGTTTTTCCTATCGAAAGAAGTTGGTTATAAACTAAATATGACAGATAAAGCATTAGGGAGCGCCTTTTATTCATTAAGCAAGACTAGTGATGAAGGGGAAACATGGGAGGTTATCAATCCAGACCCATTTAATGGGGGGATTGGTAGTGTATCAGGAATCACTTTTATAAATGATAAACTTGGGTTTTTAGGAGCAATTAGACCTTCTGGTAATGAAGGAGAGTTATATCGCACAGATGATGGGGGAGTATCTTTCAAAAAGGTAGAATATCCGCCGCATGAAGTAAAATTAGAACATACACAGTCCACAATA
Source organism: Bacillus cereus group sp. BfR-BA-01311 (assembly GCF_022664295.1). Lineage (NCBI taxonomy): Bacteria > Bacillati > Bacillota > Bacilli > Caryophanales > Bacillaceae > Bacillus > Bacillus cereus group sp. BfR-BA-01311. The sequence goes on along the minus strand of NZ_JAKUHC010000002.1, from coordinate 363,371 downwards.
AGTCCTTTTGATTCTCCTAGTATGCCATATGAGAAAGATGGGGTTTTTAATATGTTAGTTGGACAAGGGGCAGATGGAGACTACAATGGCGATAGTAGTGCACTTTATCAATCAAAAGATAACGGAGAGACATGGGAATTTGTAGAAGAAGTGAAAAAGAAATAATCGGAATGTTTTTTGAAAAAATAAGGTAACTACTCAGCTATACATTTCATTTAGAAGTTTGGTAAGGAGTATAATTCCAGTCATGAAGATAAAAATGGACCTATACCTCGCTGCCTTTCTTTGTTTTATTTCTTATGATGGCAAGTGTTTTAACGGGGCTTGCTGTACGTCTTGCTTTTGAACGTCGACAGTAAAAGCCTCTTTACCTTCAGTTTCTATAATATAACCTAATAAATATTAATATAATTTATGTATAGTAGATATTAACCTTATAAAATAAGGGGGGAATATTATGACTGAGACAAATGAATCTTCAGGAGTCAATTTGAAAAAAGATATGAAGTTTTCTATTATAATTCCTGCACACAATGAAGAAAAGTACATTAGAAAATGTTTAGATTCAATTGCAAAGGCATCAGAGGCATATAAAGAGCAAACGGAAGTTATAGTTGTTTTAAATCGTTGCACAGATAAAACAGAGGAAATAGCAAAATCTTATAATTGTGTTACATTGAAAAATAATGATAAAAACTTATCTAAAATCCGGAATGCAGGGGCAAAAATAGCTAGTGGAGAAATAATCGTCACTATAGACGCTGATACGATAATGACAGAGTCTATGTTGTCTAATGTAGATAAATATTTAACTTCAGGTACATACATTGGTGGTGGGGTAAATGGGAAGTTTGAAAGAATATCTTTAGGAATATTTCTCTCCGCAATGCTAATCATAATCCCCTTACTTTTTAAGTACGGAGCTATATCTGTAGGGATTTTTTGGTGCTATAGAAAAGACTTTATGGCAATCAACGGATTTAATGAAAACATGCTTATGGCAGAAGATGCAGATTTCGCTAAACGGTTAAAAGAATGGGGAAAGAAAAAAAATAAGAAATTCGGTACTATTAAAAATGGAATGATAACTTCATGCAGAAGATTTGATACATATGGAGACTGGACTTTACTTAAAAATCCAAAAGTAATATTAGCTTATCTAAAAGGAAATGATAGAAAATACGCAGATAAGACATATTATGATAACCAAGAAAGATAAAAATGGAGAAAAGCGGCAGAGGATAGCTAGTACTTTTTTAGATATAATGAGAATCCAACTTAATTTAATAGATATTATAAGAAAACCATCAATTTGATGGTTTTTATTTTTGAAATAAATATGTATTTTTTTATAAAAATATTTTTTGACCCCCATAAAACTTTGTACTCCTCCGAATATGTATAGTGAAGAAAATAAATAGAAGAAAAATGGCTATGAAAGAATATAAAAATATTAATAAAATTACTAGATTAAGTGGGCATCCAAAATAAAAGGATGAAATTACCAATGGTATAGAGGAGAGTTATTCAAGGATTGCAGATAAAATAGAAAAAGAATAAACAAAACGAACGGTAGAAAATAAGAAAGTAGATAAAAATAAAAACTTAACTTCAGTGCCGAGAGAAAAGGAAAATTATTAAGAAAATGTTGGAAAAAGTTAGAATCGAAAAATATAACTGACAGCAAGAAAACAAGACCGAAGAAAAGTACCAAGAAAATCTGGTTAAATGGTCACTTGTGTAGTGGCCATTTTGCTATTTGAAGGAGGCTGGGAGATTACAAGTGTTGAGTTTAGTAATGAAGATCTTAAGAAAACCGAAAATAGAAGATATCGTATGTAACATACAAAACAACGAAGAAGATAAAGAAGCATTTATCGTACAGTATCAGCCTTTTATTAGAAAATCAATTTCATCTGTCTGCCGCCGATATATTACAGAACAGGATGATGAATATAGCATTGGATTGTTTGCGTTTAACGAAGCAATTGAACAGTATTCCTATACAAAAGGAAAATCCTTTTTAGCGTTTGCTGATCTTCTTATAAAAAGAGATGTAATTGACTATATACGTAAGGAGTCTAAACATAACTTTGTCTTTTTAAAAGAAGATGAGCAAGAGGAAATGTTAGAAATGCAAGTGTCGCTTACGGAGTATATGAAAGAGATGGAAAATAGTAACCGTAAGGAGGAAATTCTTCATTTTCAAAGTGTGCTAGCTGAGTTTAAAATCACATTTTCAGAGCTTGCTAAAGAATCTCCTAAGCATCGTGATACGCGTGAGCACTTAATAGAAATTGTAAAAATTATTATAAAAGAAGAGGAAATGATGGAAGAGCTGTTCCGAAAGAAAAAGTTACCGCTTAAACATATTGAACCGCGTGTTAGGGTAAGTCGCAAAACATTGGAGCGTCATAGAAAATATATCATTGCAATGTGTATTATCTTTGCAAACAACTATACATACATTCTTGATTATATAAGGGGAGGGAAGCATGATGAATAAAGGAATTGTGATGGATATAAAAAAGCATAGCGTAGTTGTTTTAACACCAAATGGAGAGTTTATTACGTGTAAAAGAAAGGGGGATTCTTGCATAATCGGGGAGGAAATCTCATTTGATGAGCAAGAACAAAAAGCATCGTATTTTTCGATCCCTTCCTTTTTAAAGCCTGCATCAATACTTGTTGCTTGTTTTCTATTTGCAGTGCTGTTTTTCTACAACCAACCAGAAGAAAAAGTATTTGCTTACGTCTCAGTTGATATAAATCCAAGTTTAGAGGTGAGCGTAACAAAGGATTTTCGTGTTATAGATTTGCAGGCTTGTAATGATGATGGAAGGCGTATTTTAAAAGAATTGAAGCAATGGGAAAATAAACAATTGCAAGAAGTAATACGTACTATTATAAAGCAAAGTCAAAAGGATAAGTATTTAACGAAAGATAAGCAAGTTATGCTAACAGCTGTTGCAAAGGACAAGGCACTAGAACCACTTTTGGAAAAGGCAATGAAAGAATTAAAGAAAGAATATGAGCTAAAACATATTACAGTTGAATATCAAAGTAGCACAATGCAAGTACGAGAGAATGCTAGAAAAGCTGGAATTGGCACAGGTGTCTATATAAAGCAAGAGAATGAGAAGAACAAATCACTTACGCCTCCTGCCACCCCGTCTAATCCGGTAGAAAACGAAGAAGAGGTGCAATCACAACCGGAGTTATCTCCTGATGCACCACTGGATTTGTCTCCTGTAAAAGAAAAAAAATATGAAAAGCAAGAGCAGAAAGAACAAAAGAAAACAGAGGAACAGCCATCGAAGCAAATAAAAGAAAACAATGGAAGAGGATCTCAGCAAGAAAATAGAGGGAATCAACAGGAGAATAACAGTAGAGAATCTCAACAAGGAAATAATGGGAATCAGCAAGGGAACAACGGAAGAGGATCTCAACAAGGGAATAATGGAAATGGGCAAGGGAATAACGGAAGAGGATCACAACAAGGAAATAATGGGAATCAGCAAGGGAACAACGGAAGAGGATCTCAACAAGGAAATAATGGAAATGGTCAAGGGAACAACGGAAGAGGATCTCAACAGGGAAATAACGGAAACGAGCAAGAGAACAATGGAAGAGGATCTCAACAGGGAAATAATGGAAATGGTCAAGGGAACAATGGAAGAAATCCTCAACAAGGAAATAATGGGAATCAGCAAGGGAACAATGGAAGAGGGTCTCAGAAAGAAAATGATGGAAACGAACAAGGGAACAATGGTAGGGGGTCTCAACAAGAAAATAGAGGCCACCAGCAGGGGAATGAAAAGAAGAATCAATAGAATATGAAAGTGAGAGATTCATTTCAAAGTTAAAAGGATTTATTCCGCTATTTGCCGGGCAGCCCGATTGGTGAGGGTTGATAATCAGTGGGGGATGAACAAAATCCCCACTGATTAAAGTTGCACTTTATTATTCTATAGTTCTATTAAGAAGGAGTATGTGAAAAATATAATGGAGAAAAACATTCAACAAGAAAAAGATAAAGAAAAACCTGTTTTTTATGATCCGAAAGGAAGGAGAAACATAGCCTTTATTTCGTTTCTATGTATCTCAATAGTTAGTGTAAGTGTTGTATTTTATTTTTTCTTTCAAAGCATTTTTTCAACACCAGAAATTCCAAATATGAATACCGCTGTACAACAAGATAATAAACTTGTACCAATTAATCAAAAACTTAGTGATCAGCAGTTAAAGAAGGAAGAATTTAACCCAAATACCGGAACGAAGGATAATGAAAATTTGGTGAATTCGCCGAAGGATAGTAAACAACCTAAAGAAGTGTATGGTTTTTATGTAAACTGGGATGAAAATAGTACCGCTTCTTTAAAAGAAAATATCGATTCATTAACCACACTAGTACCAGAGTGGTATCATTTAAAAGCAGATTTAACGATTAGAAGTGAGATAAAACCTGAGATAGTAAAGTTGGCAGAAAAAAATCAAGTGAAGATTATGCCTTTGCTTACTAACTATACTGAGGAAGCTTCTGGTCCTGATAGTGGGCTAATTCATAAGTTGCTGAATTCCTCAAACGATGTAAAGACAAAGTTTATTAATGATTTAGTAAGCCAAGTTAAAAAAAATCAGTTTTCAGGTATTAATATTGACTTTGAGGCCGTACCTGAAAGTGATAGAGAAAACTTAACAAATTTTATGAAAGAACTTACTACGGTCTTTCATAAACATGATTTACTCGTTACACAAGATGTTCCAGCTAATGATAAGGCTTTTGATTATAGTGCGTTAGCAAAAATAATAGATCGAATAATTGTAATGATGTACGATGAGCACTATGGAGCGGGAGAGCCAGGACCAATTGCTTCAAATAAATGGTTCCAACATACATTGAAAGAACTGAATATTCCGTCTAATAAACTTATAGTTGCTTTCGGTAACTATGGGTATGATTGGGAAGTAAATAGTAAAGAAGCTGCGAAGTCTTTAACTTTCTCAGAGGTTATGGCAATGGCTCATGATTCAAATATGAAAATTCAATGGGATAAGATGAGTGGGAACCCTTATTTTAGATATAAAACAGGAGAGAAAGAACATACTGCTTGGTTCTTAGACGGTGTTACTCTCTATAATCAAGTGAAAATCGCAATGGACAATAATGCAAAGGGATTTGCATTATGGAGACTAGGAGCAGAAGACCCTACAATATGGAAAGTTTTAAAAAATCCTATTGAGGTACAAAAAAATCCTAATGTATTACATAAAATCAATAGTTTAGATGAAGTAAATTATTCTGGACAAGGTGAAATTTTACAGATTGAGAATGAAAGAAAAAATGGATTGAGAGATTTTAAAGTAGGCAAAGATGGTTATATTACAGATGAAGTATATCAATCCTTACCATCTGCATATGAAGTGCAACGATATGGAAAACCAAATGGGAAACAAGTAGTATTAACATTTGATGATGGGCCAGACCCGAAATATACGCCAAAAATTTTAGATATATTAAAAGAGAATCAAATAAAAGCTGCTTTTTTTGTACTTGGTGAAAACGCACAACTAAATACTAGTATTGTAAAAAGAATATATGATGAAGGGCATGAAATTGGCAATCATACTTTCAAGCATCCTAACATAGCTGATACGTCTTTACTACGAACGAAAGTAGAACTTAATATGACGCAACGTTTAATTCAGGAAGTAACTGGACATTCTACGGTTTTATTTAGACCGCCATATGAAGCGGATGCTAACCCGGATTCATCAAATGAAATATTGCCTATTTTACGTGCACAAAATATGAACTATACAATGGTAGCGGAAAAAGTTGACCCCGAAGACTGGGCAACACCATCAACAAATGAATTAGTAAGACGTGCTCTTAATCCCATTTATAAGGGAGAGGGAAATATTATTCTTCTCCATGATGCGGGAGGGAATCGTACCCATACAGTAGAGGCGCTGCCGATCATTATTAAAGATCTAAAAAAGAATGGATATAGTTTTGTAACAATTTCAGATTTAATGAATAAAGAACGAGATGAAATTATGCCTCCTGTTTCTTCTGAGGGGAAGCAATATTTACTTTACAATAAAGCTGTCTTTTCAGGAGCTGGATATTTTAAGCATATATTAACTACTATTTTTTATATTGCTATTGGATTAGGGATTTTTCGATTTTTATTCTTAATTTATTTTGCATGGAAGCAGAAAAGAAAAACGTTATCTCGCTATATTAATTCGTCCTATCAACCTTTTGTTAGTGTTGTCATAGCAGCATATAATGAAGAAAAGGTGATAGCTAAGACGATTCACTCAATTTTGGATAGTAATTATAGAGAATTTGAAGTTATTGTTGTGGATGACGGATCGACAGATGGTACGTCAAAAGTAATGCAAGAAACATTTTATAAACACCCTAAAGTTCGTCTCATTCAGAAAGAAAACGGGGGGAAATCATCGGCAATGAACCTAGGGTTTCAACAATCGCGAGGAGAAATCATTGTCACTTTAGATGCGGATACTATTATTGCGCAAGACGCCATTTCTCTGATGGTTAGACACTTTGAAGATCAAAATGTAGCTGCGGTTTCAGGTAATGTCAAAGTGGGGAATAGACGGAATTTGTTAACTACTTGGCAACATGTTGAGTATATTACAGGGTTTAATTTAGAACGTAGAGCTTTTGATGAGTTAAATTGTATTACAGTAGTTCCAGGAGCTATTGGGGCGTGGCGCAAGAAGAATGTAGTTGAATCTGGATATTTAAGCGAAGATACATTAGCAGAAGATACGGATCTTACTATTACATTTTTACGTCAAGGGCATAGAATTGTATATGAAGAAAAAGCGCATGCTTTTACGGAATCACCTGAGGATGTGAAAAGTCTCATTAAACAGCGATATCGTTGGTCATATGGTACACTTCAATGTCTTTGGAAACATCGAAAAGCGTTATGTAATCCAAAACATAAAACATTAGGGTTTATTGCACTGCCTAACATGTGGTTATTCCAATATGTTCTGCAATTCATTGCTCCTTTTGCAGATATATTAATGATTATGGGGTTATTTAGTAGTGATCCACTAAAAGTTTTAGGATTTTATTTTGTATTCTTTTTAATGGATCTTCTCGCTTCTCTGTTCGCATTTAAATTAGAGGAAGAGAACCCAAAACCATTGGCATGGTTAATTTTACAACGTTTTATTTACCGTCAATTTATGACTTATGTTGTCATTAAATCGATATTCTCATCGCTTCGAGGAGTAGCGGTAGGGTGGAATAAACTAAAGAGACTGGGGAGTGTTAAACATTCCACGGAACATAAGGAGGCATCATAAAAGAGCAGACTATCTGCTCTTTTTTTCATTGATTTTAGTTAGTTGAATGTAGAGTTGTAGCATAAAAACTGCTGCTTCTATAACGAGATTCCTATTCATCATTAATAGTGAGACATTATGTTAAGCTAATCCTTTAGTTTCGGATTAAAGTTTTTTTATATTTTTTTTAAATGACGGACACAAAAACATATATACCTTCGAATTATATATATGGATAAGATAAATATGTATATAAAAGGGGAGAAATAAGATGAAAGAAAAAAAAGAAATGTTTCAAGAAATCGCTGAGGTGTTAAAGGTATTGGCGCATCCAGTTCGTCTATCTTTAGTAAAAATAATGCTTGCAAAAGGTCCTACTAATGTAACAACAATGTATGGGGATTTGGAAATGCCTCAAAGTACAATTAGTCAACATTTATCTAAACTAAAAGCTGCTAAAATGGTTACAGGTACTCGGAAAGGATTAGAAATTTATTATGAGGTAACTGACAATCGCACAAAATCAATATTAGCATGTTTAGTTTAAATGCTGACTTCTAGACGTCAAAATTAAGAAGAGGATAGGAAAGCAATTCTATGGAGAGAATTTTTAAGGTTTTTACACAAGTGAAGATCTGAAGTAAAGTTCCTTAATAAATAAAATAGTTGTTAAAAAATATAGTATAAAATGGAATTTTTATACTATATTTTTTAATATCTGTAATAAAAGGAAGAATGTTTTGGTTTCAATTTATACGCTATCTTTATAAATTTTGATTACCTTAAACGTTTGACAAACTAGCAATAGGTCTGGAGTCAAAGTAAGTCCACACAGGCTTAATTCCTAAGTGGAAAGATTAACATGCTCAATATGCAAAAAAATATAACTTAAATCCTCTGCATCCTAGATTTTGCAAAATTACTTGTTACCTTATTTATTAAAAAAATCAATTAAGGAACTATTTAGTGAAAATAAATTGTTCAGTTAAAGGTGCATTTTATAGAATGTAAGGAAAGGTCTCAATTTCAGTAGACACGTGGATTCGCATATTGATAGAATAAGCGAAAATATAATAAAGGTGGAATGAATTTGAGAAAAAGGTTAGGATGCTTACATGCCCATTATTCAAATATAGAATATATAGAAAAGGCACTTACCTCATTTAACATTGAATTAATCCATTTTGTTGACCCGGCATTAATGTATCAGGTTACATCCAATGAAAAATTTCAAGAATCAGATGCTCAATTTAAAGCTAAAGAGCAAATAGAATGGATTGCTCAATGTAATGTTGATGCTATCCTTATTACTTGTACAAATTATATTGCAATTTTACATGAAGACCAAGACTCAATATCAGTGCCAATTATTAAAATTGATGTACCTTTCTTTGATTACATATGCAATATACAGCAACCTCAGACAATTGTTTTTACAAATCCTGCAACTGTTGAAGGCACAGTAGAACGTCTTAAACATCATGCTAATAGCCTTCAAAAATCTTTAGATTTAGAGGTTATTGTCATAAATAGTGTTTTTGAATTGATAATGAAAGGACTAAAAAAAGAATACAACCAAGAAGTTACAAAGTTCTTAAATCAAATCATTAAAGATGAAAAGAAATTTATCTCTGTTGCTCAATTATCTATGGTTGATGCATCTAAGCAAGTTGAGTATAAAACATCTAAGACTATTATTACTCCATTGAATACATTGGTATCTTACATTGTTAATAAATTAAAATTAGAGAAGAAAAATTAGTGGTAGAAGACAGGGGATTTGGAATTATGTATGGCTTTCTATCAATTTTCCTAGGGTTAGGTACTGTTATCCTACATAATGTTTGGACACTTAATTGGCAGGGACTCATTACACTTATTGCATGGCTCGCACTATTAAAAGGGATTTATGTAATTGCATATCCTGAACCGTCCAAGAAAACCAATTTTGAAGTAAGGGTACTATCTACTCGTATAATGCTTGCTATCCTTGGTGCTTTATCTTTATGGATGCTTATATTACTTTATATGAAATAGAGACAAATATTTTTGAACATGAGAGTATATAGGTGGTTTTTTTGGTAGTCCTTCGGAACAGAATTTTATAGTTAATTGTAAATTTAGTGTTTCTTCCTTTGTAGACATGTTTTTATAAATAGTGAGATGTGCAAAACGAGAAGAATCCTAAATAAATAGGATTCTTCTCGTTTTATAAAAATGAATTTATCTTGTATCACTAATACAATTAATAATTATTTTTCCGGACTATTCGCATTCATCTATCTTGGTATACTCAATGGTGGCTATGTGACCATCTGGTCGAATCAAAACGGTATCTATATTTTTTAACTTGGAATCTTGTATTTCTCCTACAACTATCTTTATGTGTGAATCAATATTCATTTTATTTATCTTATCTATATAAGAAGGGTGTATTAATAAAATAAATTTACCATCTTTCATTAATTCAAAGAGTTTACAACTTTTCTTGTTTTGAGAGAAAATAGTGAGATTTGTACATCTTTTTCCTATTAATGGATGACTTTCTGGGTTGTTTATTGACGAATACATAACCCCTAAACCACTTACTCTTTCAGCTAAATCTTTATTTATCTCGGGGTATGTAAGTAAGTACGAAAATAACTCTCTTAATTCCATTCCTGCTTTTGAAAAGTTTATCATTAATTGTTCTTGCGCTTGTACTTCTTTGAAAAATTGTTTTCCCACAGCATGTCGTTCAATATGATAACTTTCCAATAGGCTTTCATATTTTGTCTGTTTTATTGCGAGCCCTAATTTCCAACCTATATTAAAAGCATCTTGTAAACCTACATTCAAACCTTGTCCTCCAGCAGGGAAATGAATATGTGCTGCATCCCCTGCTAAGAATACACGCTTATGTTGATAAGTATTTGCTAGTTTGGTTGCGTTCCCAAAGCGAGAAAGCCATATTGTGCTCTTAATTTGAATATGTTCACCTGTAATACTATAAATACTATCTATGAATTCCTTTTCTGTAACAGCAACATGAACGGGTATTGCCTGATTCTTAGGATCAACAATGGCAAAACGAAATAAATTAGGTTCAATAGGCACCATCATTAATATCCCATTTATATTAGAAGTAGATAAAAATGGAGTATCTGGTATATCTTCTAATATAACATCACCTAATATAGCAGTAGTTGTTGTGTTTGTTCCATTAAACGGTATATTTGATAATTCACGAACCATGCTTCTTGCGCCATCAGCTCCTACTACATATGAAACTTCTATTTTATATATTGTTTCTCTTTGTTCTATTTCTAGTTGTATGAATGTTTCATACTGTTTTAAGTCTTTCAGAGTATGCCCACGTTTAATGTCTACACCTAATTCTAGTGCACGTTCTTCTAATATTTCTTCTGTAATAGATTGGGGAATAAAAAGTGTATATGGAAAGTCGGTATCTAAATTTCTAAAGTTTAATCTTGTATCTAAGGCAGCAAAATGACTTGTATCTAATTTCTTTCCTCTAGATAAAAATCGATCTTCAATGCCTCTCATAGCCATCAATTCTAGTGAGCGGGGGTGTAGCGTTAGTGCTCTAGAATTTCGTATGCGATCCACTCTTCTCTCCAAAACGACAACGTTTATACCTTGAATAGCTAATTCACATGCTGTCATAAGGCCAACTGGACCTCCACCAATTACTGCTACATCACAATAGTTTTCCATGCTATGCCCTCCATTTATTTAAGTGATTAAGAGCTAATGCGACAAAATGTAAATAGATTTATAAATGATATCTATTGTACGTATATAATTATACTTCATTTTAGTTTCCTTGGAAACTAAAATGAAGTTCCTGAGAAGAGTTTTCATAGTAAGGGTGTAGTTAATGCGATATAGCGTGTATGCAGCAGTAGCTATTGGATAGCTTTCATAATTGATATGTAATAGCATTTGCATTAAAGACTTGTACTATTGGTGCTAAAATACTACTGCTGTAGTTTCTTGTGGGAGTTGTAAAGGCCTTTCCACTATTCGTAGTTTTACTAAAGTAGTAGTGGTTTTAACTTGACTTCAAATAATTCGCTTTCAATTTCATTAAGTGCATACATTGATACAGGGTATGAAGAGGTATTAGATAAGACTTTTGATGAAAGAAGTTCCCCTGATGATGAGTAAAATGTAACAAACACTTGTGAAAATGGAGGGACCATAATGATTACACGGTCAGTTTTTTGTAACGTATTAACCAACTCCAAAATAATATAGTTTTATAAAAATTAAAAAAATTAGATAAATATAAAGATATTATTATGGGTGCTTTTCCAATAGTGAATTAATAAACTCTTTATTTCATTTTAAACAATCTAAGAGCACACATATATGCGTGCTCTTAGATTAGAAAGGTAGTTTTCTATGGGTAGGGAGTCCCCATAGAATAAAATATGCTTGTCCAATTTAAATGTGAGAAGTTTTTTAATAAAAATGCTATTTGGTAAGTCTATGTAAAAAATCGCCTTGTACAGGCACTTTTTGCAAAGTATTTTGTCTACTGTCTTGATTTTTAAAAAGCGATGAAAGCTGTTATCCGATTTATAAAACTAGGCAGTAAGCTCCCCAAAAAGAAACTCTATCGACCAGTTACTAGGGTGACAGTTAAGAAAAAGAGTGGAACTAAAATAATTATTATTAAAGAAGTTCCTTTATATGAAGTGAATCCTTAAAATAGAGCACATATCAAACCACTTATTCCCTACATTCATAGGGAGGATATTTTAAAAGATTAGCGGTGATCAATGTGTAGTGTAAAATATAGGGAGGGGGGGGGGTACTATGACTATGAGATAGCCTGTATTTTCCTAGGTATAATAAAACCGCACCTCAAATTGTTAATTATCTGTCTAAAAACTTGAGTGCGGTTCAATCAATAAAAAAGTGTCTGAATTAAAAATTAGGTGAACAGTACAGGATACTTTTGTTATAAAGAGTATTTATAGATGAAAGTTATTAATTTTTACTTCTGAAAGATTTGGGATTCTAAATTACGAGCTATTGGAGTATCTCTATTATAAAATTTCAGTAGAAATATTAAACTACTAATATGAATGTAGAAAATTTAAAAAAGACGGCAATGTTCTGTTAGTCATTTAATCTTTTGAGCTGATGACCTTTTCCCCATTCAAATAGTTCATTCATAATTTCCATTAAAGATTTTCCGTGCTCACTTAGTGTGTACTCAACCTTTGGTGGTACTTCTTGATATACAGTACGATGGATAATCCCATCTGCTTCAAGTTGCCGAAGTTGTTGTGTAAGTACTTTTTGTGTAAGGTTTGGAATTTCTCGTTTAATTTCATTTGTTCGCATTTTTCCATCCATTAAAACACATAAAATATAAACTTTCCATTTTCCGCCGATTACATCGAGTGTCGTTGCAATTGGGCAGTTATCATTTTGATTCATATAACACCTCCAAAGGTACCTCAAGGTTCCTATAGCACCTGAAAGTACGTACTTTTCAATTATATGTAATGCATTCATACTAATACGTAAAGGATTGATTAATTTATAAAGGGGCTGGAAAATGATGAGAACACTTGTAATTGTAGCACACCCTCATATTGAAAAATCAAAAATTAATAAAAGATGGATAGAAGAACTTGAGAAACATTCAGATGAAATTACGGTGCATGAATTATATAAGGTGGCACCAAATTGGGAGTTTAATATTGAAGAAGAGCAAAAGTTATTAGTAGAACATGACAGATATATATTCCAATTTCCGCTTTACTGGTACAGTTCACCACCATTATTAAAAAAATGGTTCGATGATGTATTAACATATGGATTCGCGTACGGATCAAAAGGAGATAAAGTGAAAGGGAAAGAATTTGGTGTAGCTATTTCTATAGGTGGATTAGAAAAAGACTATGAAAATAGTGGGATTACAATGGATGAGTTGACGAAACCATTCCAAGCTACATGCCTATATACAGGTATGGAATTTATACCTTCCTTTTATTTATATGGTGCAGAATATAAACTAAGTGATGAAGAGATTGATAAAAGTGCACCTGAGTATGTGCAATATGTAATGAACAAGAAGTATTCTAATATATAATGAAAAATAGCCATTTACTTGTGAAGTAAATGGCTATTTTATATTCTTCTTATATTCACTAAGTGTAATCTTTAGTAAATTAATAGTTAATCTGGTAAAATAAAAAACCTAACATATATAAAGGGGAGTTTTACTTGAGAACGATGCGACAATTATTACAAAAGAGAGCAATGCAGTCACCAAATTTGGAAGCGCTTGTAGGAGGGAAGAAAAGATATTCGTTTCAGCAATATAATGAACGAGTAAATCAGCTTGCACATTATTTGTTACATAATGGTGTGCAAAGAGGAGATCGTATAGGAATACTATGCAAAAATAATCACCCATTTCCAAGCGTTATGATGGCAAGTTTAAAAATTGGAGCGGTATTTATTCCGCTAAATCATCAGCTTACTGTATATGAATTAGAAACAATTGTAAAAGAAGCGAAATTAAAAGTGTTAGTTATTGATGAAGAATTTAGTGAAGTGTTATTAAATGTTGATGCTGTTAAAGAAATTCCTTATGTAATTCAAACGACAAAAGAAGGTTTTGGTTCATTTGAATTAGAGCTGCAAAAACAGCCAACGACAGAACCGAACGTAGAAGTTCATGAAGAAGACGACGCCATTTACTTATTTACTTCAGGAACGACTGGACAGGCGAAAGCATGTGTAATTGGACATAAAAACTTACATCACTATTTTGCTGAAATTGCGGGACAAAGAGAAATACCAGCAGGTGAACGCTTTTTATCTGTGCATCCATTGTTCCATATGAGTGGCGTGCTTTCTATTTTAAATTGTATTTATCATGGCGTTACGATGATTTTCTTAGCTGATTCGAATCCTGCTATTATTTGGGATAAGATTGAAGAAGAGAAAATTACTACGATGCTTGCGTTCCCTGCTGTTTATAGTTACATGCTTGATGAATTAAATAAAAAAGAACGTAATATTTCAACCTTTAAAGTAGCACAAAGCGGTGGTACAAAAGTGCCAGAAACACTCATTCAAAAATATATGGAAAAAGGAATATATATGGTGCAAGGTTATGGTAGTACAGAAGGTTGGGTTGTAACCTCATGGCATCCAATGATGGGAAAAGAAAAGATGTCTTCTGTAGGAAAGACCTTGAAAAATGTAGAGGTGAAAATTGTTCATCCGGAAACAGGACATGAACTAACAACAAATGAAGTTGGAGAGATTCATGTGAAAAGTCCATACATGTTTAAAGGGTATTGGAATAATGAAAAGGCGACAAAGAAGGTAGTAAAAGATAACTGGTTTAACATGGGCGATGCTGGCATGATAGATGATGATGGATTCCTGCATATTATGGGAAGATATAAAGACGTTATTATACGCGGTGGTGACAACGTATATCCAGATCAAGTAGAAGATGTTATTCATGAAATACATGGTGTTTTAGAAGTTGCAGTAGTTGGAGTTCCAGATGACTTTTGGGGAGAGGTTCCGACAGCGTACATTGTAAAAGACATGCAAACGTTTTTAACGGAAGAAGAAATTATACAGTATTGTAAAGAAAAACTAGCAAGCTATAAAATACCCAAAGTTGTATTTATGAACAAATTACCGAAAAATGCTTTAGGGAAAGTACTGAAAAGGGAATTAAGAGAAAATATACTTGTAAAATAAAAACGATTAAATGATGAGGAATCCAGTTATGTATAAAGCATAACTGGATTTTTTGTTTATGATTCTGTTGGTGGATATTGTAAATATTTAAAACCTTTTATGTTTTTTAGTGTAATATTGAAAATAAAGGGAGCTAACTAATTTCAGTACTAGGGGGAGAAACTATGACTATAAAATTAGAAACTGAGCATTTATGTATAGAACCTTTTACTAATGATGACGTGTTTAGAATTAAAGAGTTAGCTAATGATAAGGAATTAGCTAATATTCTTGGGCTTCCACACCCATATAAATTAGAGTTCGCGCAAGATTGGGTTGATATGCAACCAGAACTTATAAGGAAAGGAATCGAATATCCTTTAGGAATTGTCTCTAAAGAATCAAGAGAAATTGTAGGTACAATTACACTAAGAATTGACAAGGGTAACAATAGAGGTGAACTTGGTTATTGGATTGGTAAGAATTATTGGGGAAAGGGTTTTGCAACTGAGGCTGTAAACAGAATGATTCAATTTGGCTTTATCGAATTAGGTTTAAATAGAATTTGGGCATCTGCTATTTCTAGAAACCGATCATCGATTAAGGTGTTGGAGAAGTCGGGCTTACGTAAAGAAGGCACGTTGAGACAAAATAGACTTTTATTAAATACATATGAAGATGTTGATGTGTATGGAATATTAAAGACAGAATACAAGGTTTTAAATCACAGATAAGTCTGGTAGTGTGATGACAAAAGGAAACCCTTTAGAACAGGGTTTCCTTTTGTATTTTAATAGAACCTTGTTTATCAAAAACATAATAATTTACTAGATTTTGTATTTTGTGTAAGATAATAAAGAATATTCAAATATTAATCAAGGGAAGAGATGTAAATGAAGCTGCCGCTATTACAGGTAGAGACAGAGAGACTGATGATCCGTCCGTTCCAAAATGATGATTATGAAAGTTGGTTAGATGGATTTAATAAGAGGTTATCATCGCAGTATAAATATGATGATGGTTATCAAGTTATGGCATCATCAACAAAAGAATGGTTCACGGAATGGATAAGGGGCTTTGATGAAGCAGCGCATCGAGATGAGATGTACGTATTAGGTATTTTTCGTAAAGAAGACGGAGCTAATATTGGTAAGCTAGAGCTGATTAAAATTTTACGTATGGACTATCAATGGGCGATGATGGGATATTCCATACATAATCAATACTGGAAAAACGGATATGGCATGGAAAGTGTGAAAGCTGCAGTATCGTTATTTTTTAATCGTCTTCATTTTCATAGAATCGAATTACATATACGTGTTGATAATGAGCCATCCGTTCGTCTTGCGGAAAGAGCCGGTTTTTCTTTTGAATGCAAGAGAGAGGCGTTTTCATTAGAGAATGGTAAGTGGATGGATTTTCTTATTTATTTTAAAAATAAGGAGATGAATATATGAGAGTTCTAATTACAGGTGGAAATCGCGGATTAGGGTTACAGTTAGTAAAAGTGTTTCATGAAAATGGACATATTGTTTATCCGTTAGTTAGAACTGAGGTTGCGGTAACGCAATTGAAGAAAATGTTTAGTTGCAGATGTTTTCCTATATTGGCAGACTTATCGATTGATGAGAGTACGGAGCAAATGAAAAATCAGATTGAGGAATATACAGAGTATATTGATCTAGTTATCAATAACGCAGGAATTACTGGAAAGGAGACTGAGGTTTTACATACAAATTCAGAAGAGTTAACGGACTTATTTAATATTCATTGCTTAGGTGTAATTCGAGCTGTAAAAGGTACATATATGGCTTTAGCTAAATCGGATCATCCGAGAATCATAAATGTGTCCTCTCGGTTAGGTTCATTGCATAAAATGGCGAACAAAGAGTTTCCACAAGGTCAGTTCTCATATTCATATCGAATTGCTAAAGCTGCACAAAATATGTTAACGCTCTGTTTACAACAAGAGTTTGAGGATAAAGGAATTCATGTAACTGCTATTCACCCTGGAAAATTAAAGACTGACATTGGTGCTTTTGATGCGAATATGACTCCCGCTGAAGGAGCAAAAAATATATATGATTGGGTAATAGATTCAAACGAGGATGTTTCAGGCAAGTTTATTGAGCCAGGTGTAGGGGAATTAAAATGGTGATATACGATCTTGCAATCATTCAGAATCTGTTTGGCCCTTCTAAAAAAGTATTAAATGGCTTACCAAATGCAGTAACGATTGAAGAGATCGAAGAAGACGTTTTGTATAACGTACAAACATATAAAGAAAAGATAAGTAGATTTGAAGAGGTTTGTTTTAATTGGGAGTTAAAAAGAGCGAGTATTGTATTAAACAAGAGGTTTAGTAGTCATAACTCAAGTGTGAGAGTGTTACTTGATGCCGGTTTTTCTTTGTATGCCGCAAAGATAGAAGTATGTAGAGAATTGAACAATGTAGAAGAGCTTGAAAGACAATATACATATCGATCAATAGCAGAAGGAACGTTATCGGAAAAAGATTTTAAATATATTTGGGAACAATGTATGTCGGGTTCAGGGAATCAAACTTCAATTTTAACTATCGATGAACATTTTTATTCTGTACAAACAGAGTTAGGTAAGGGCTGGGAAAAGTCATGTATTGTTTTTTATGATAAAAATGAGCCGATTGGTATGTCCATACCGCATATAGAAACTGGAACAGAAAGTGAAGGGCGATTATTTTACTTTGGAGTAATGCCTTATTATCGCGGGAAAGGAATTGCTTCCCGGCTGCATCTTCAATCTTTACATATGTTAAAGGAAATAGGGGCTACTTATTACATCGGAAGCACACATACTTCAAATGAAAAGATGCAGAGAATATTTTGGAGAAATAATTGTTCGTTGAAAACGGAGATAGAGCTTTATTATAAAATTTTTAAAGAAGGTTAGGAGAAAAGAAAATGAAGACTATAAACGTATTTCATTATGACGCATTTACGAATAAACCGAGTATGGGTAATCCAGCAGGTATTGTATTAGAAGCAGATGGATTAACGGAAGAGGAAATGCAAATTATTGCTGAAAAAGTTGGATATAACGAAACAACTTTTGTTCTTTCCTCAGAAGTAGGAGATATAAGAATGCGCTATTTTACACCTGGTTTTGAAATGGATTTATGTGGTCATGGGACAGTAGGGACGATATATGCCTTGCGCGAAAAAGGTTTATTAGAAGAGAAAAGTAACCTTACGATTGAAACGAAGGCAGGGATTTTACCGATACAAATAGGTGTAAATGAAAATGGAGAAACCTTTATTAAAATGAGGCAGACAGCACCTCAGTTTAAAGATTTTGCAGGTTCAAAAGAAGAATTAGCTCATAGTATTGGTTTAGAAGTAAATGATTTAGATGTAAGTTTACCGATAGTATATGGAAGTACAGGAAACTGGACTGTAATTGTGCCGATTAAAAATCTAGATGCGTGTGAGAGAATGAAACCTAATAATGCTGCATTTCCATCGGTATTAAAAGAAATACCTAATGCTTCTATTCACCCAATTTGTCTAGAAACTTATGATGAACTAGCACAAATGCATGGCCGTCATTTCTCGTCAGCTTATGCTGGGACGATTGAAGATCCAGTGACAGGAACAGCTTCAGGTGTAATGGGAGCGTATTATGCGGAGTATTTAGAGAAAGATTTTGAACATGAATTGGGTTTAATCGTTGAGCAAGGACAGGAAATAAATAAAGATGGTCGTGTAACTGTTTATGTAACGAAAGGGATAGAAAACGAAAAGTTACAAATAGATATTGCTGGAACAGCGGTGTATGTGAAAGAGTTTGAAGTTTTAATATAAAAAAGAAAGCCCGGCATACATCCGGACTTTCATTATCTGTTCAACACTTCAATATACGAAGCATCTCCAGTTGTTCTTAAAGCAGAGCGAAAATTGTTATTTTCTAGCGTTTTAGCGACTTGTTGTAATTGCTGTGCATCATCATGATGGATAAGTAAGCTGTCAGCACCGCTTTCTTCTATATGAATATGTTCGACGTTTCCAATGGCATCATGTACAGCTTTTAAAAATTCAGGTTTCATGGTGTCCTCCTATATGTATGTAACGTTTTTATTTAGTATTTCCTTATTTTTGAAATATAAAAGTAAATGAAAGGAGAAATAAAATGAATATAAAGCAGTTTAACGAACATATAACATCACTATTTGGAGAGCATCTTCATAAATACGGCGATGATGAATATGGTTTTACTCATATAAGTAAAGATGAATTTCACAAAATCGGTTACACAACAAATTTAACGTTAGAAACTATTGAAGAAGCGTATAGAAATGGGGTCGATATGATAGTTACACATCATGCGCCGTGGAGTTTTTTATTTGGTATGGAAGAGGCTTGTATTGAGAAATTGAAGCAATATGAAATGAATCATTTTTGAATTCATTTGCCGTTAGATTTTGTAAAGTTTGGCACGTGTACTTCGTTATTTAACGAAGTTGGGATAGATACAATACTGGAATATTCTACGTATGAGGAAGAAGAACTACCGGAAATAGGAGAATATAAAGAAGCGATTCCTTTTTCAAACTTAGTTGGAAAACTTGAAGAAAGAATGGAAGAGAAAGTGAAGAGCTGGAGAAATCACGATAAACCAGTAAAACGGATTGCGATTTTAACCGGTGCAGGAAACAATACAAATTTGATTGAACGTGCATTAGAAAAAGGGTGTGACACGTACATAACAGGTGAAAAAACATTATATACAGTGCAACATGCGAAATTTAAAGGGATTAATTTAATTGTAGGCAGTCATACGTTTACAGAAGTTTTTGGTGTAGAAAGTTTGGCTCATAAGTTAAAAGAAAGAGATAATTCAATAGAAATTACTAGATTAAATGAAGATCATTTGGAGTGAAGAAATTACATCGCATTACCATAAATGGAATGAACTATATGATGGAATATTGAAGGAAGCAGTTGCAATGAAATAAAATTATCTTTTGTTATATTAAGATTTTTAGGAGGAATTCCCTTATGTTTGTCAAATAATAGTAAAGTTGTCTTTTGAATTAAGGGAATATTCGGATTTAAAGGGTGAGAGAATGGACATTTCAATAATCACTGCACAACTAGTTAAGGAGAAAGTGATTTCACATTATCCAAATAGTGTAAAAGTGTTAAACGGGGGAACGGCAAGTACTATATATTTGTTAGATAAGCAATATGTTGTAAAGTTGAATGAATCGGATGTCATACGTGAAGAAGCTTATTTTCTTCAGTTTTATAAAACTGAAGAATTATTTCCAAAGCTTTTATATAAGGAACCTTTAAATCGCTATATTGTTTATTCCTTCCTTGAGGGCACAACTTCTTGCAAACTAAGCCACAAACGGAGTGTTCTTTGTAAACTTGTAAAGGAAGTTATCAATAAGTATGAAGTAGCTACAGAGATTGATGGCTGGGGATGGAAAGAAAATCCGGTCCAATCTTGGAATAAATTTTTAACAACAAATGTGATGGAAGCTCATCAAAATGTAAGACGTTACATAAGTGAGGAAGAGTATAGAACGGTTTTTAAGTTAGCAAATAGTCCAAGTAGGGGGACTGGAATAAATCAGCCATTTTTATTGCATGGTGATCTTGGATTTCATAATTTTATATTTCAAGAGAATAAACTGCACGGTGTAATTGATCCTTTACCAGTGTTAGGAGATCCTATATATGATTTAATTTATGCGTTCTGTTCAACTCCGGAAGATTTAACAAAAGAAACGATTGGTTATGCGATGAAACAATGTGTATTTCATAAAAATGACCGTGATTTATATGAAGAGATAGTCATAGGATTATATTTGCGTATAGATACATGTTTACGGCACCACCCGAAAGATTTAGAGGATTATTTAGCAGCTTGGCGTTATTGGATGGGCGAGGTTGAGGTGACTTTATAGTACAAATATTTTTGGGGAGATAGTGAGATGAATGTTTCAGAAGCGAAAAAGGATTTACTGTAATTCTATTGTCATTTCCAGTTGTCTATTTACTTACTTTTATAAGTTTATTAATTGAAAATAAAAAAGCAGCTTATTATCAACAAAAAGCAGCTTAATAAAAATTTAGGGATAGGGGGAATTATGATGAAAAATTACATTTGTACAACGTGCGGTGTGCAGTATGCAGCGAGTGTAGAGGAACCGGTGAGTTGTCATATTTGTGATGAAGAGAGGCAATATGTGAATCCGAAAGGGCAGTCTTGGACGACGCTAGAAAACTTACAAACAGGTGATACATATAAAAATGAAATAATTGAAGAGGAAAATGGACTTTATAGTATTACGACAAAACCAGGATTTGCGATCGGTCAAACGGCATTTGTAGTGAAAACAGAGTCATATCGATTGCTATGGGACTGCATTACATATTTAGATGAAACGACAATTGCGAAAATAAAAGAGCTTGGCGGATTAGATGCGATTGCATTGTCTCATCCTCATTATTATTCAACGCAAGTAGAATGGGCAGAGATATTTGATGTACCAATTTATATACACGAAGATGATAAAGAATGGGTGATGCGCCCAAGTAGTCGTATTATTTATTGGTCTGGTGAGTCTTTACAATTAGCGGATGGGATTACTGTACATCGTCTTGGAGGACATTTTAGTGGTGGTTCTGTATTGCATTGGGAAGAAGGTAATGATGGAAAAGGGATTTTGTTAACAGGTGATATTATTCAAGTTGTAGCGGATGAGCGGTGGGTAAGTTTTATGTATAGCTATCCAAATTTAATTCCATTACCAGCGAGAAAAGTGGAAGAAATGGTGAATCGAGTGAAGCCGTTACAGTTTAATCGTTTATACAACGCTTTTCATCGAGTAGTAAAAGAAAATGCAAATGAAGCAGTTGAACGTTCTGCTGACAGATATATAAAAGCAATAGAAGGAAAGTTGTTTCATACGTAAAAGGAGAGTAGCTTAATGAAAACGTTAGTATGTTTTGGAGATAGTATTACAGCTGATGAAACATTTTTTGATGGAATGCCGAGATTAACACCACGTTTGCAAGAGATGTTTCCGAATTGGATAGTAGTGAATGCAGGTGTTCCAGGTGATAATACATTCGATGCGTTAAATAGGATTGAAGAAGATGTAATATTATATAAACCAGATTTCGTAACAGTTTTTCTTGGTACGAATGATGCAGTTTCTTTTTCTCAAGTGTCATTACAAGCATATAAAGAAAACTTAGAGAAGATTGTGAACCATATTTCGTCAGGTAAAGTGCTGCTTATTAGCCCTGCGCCAGTTGATGAAGAGAGGCAGCATAATAGAACAAATGAAGTGCTCTGTCAGTATGCAGACGTGGTGGAGAAAGTGGCAAAAGAAACAGGAAGCTATTTTCTAAATTTGTATGCTGAAATGATTCAAGAACTGAATTATAAAAGGTTTGTAGAAAATGATGAAAAAGATGGATTACACTTTGGGCCAGAAGGTTATGAGTATGTAGCGAAGTTAATTGGTGAAAAGTTAAAAGGGATTTTATAAAAAAAGCAAAGCGATATCGCTTTGCTTTTTCGTATTTCTTTCGTAGTCCATAAACTTATTGATTGCTGTAATTTGGACAGATATTTTGCATTTTTATCCCGCATTAACTGCCCGTAAATGCCCGATTGGTGAGGGCTAATAATCAGTGGGGGATGAACAAAAAAACCTGATTAAAGTTTCACTTTATGTGGGTAAAAGGCTAGTGCTGTTTTAAAGTAATATAAATTTATTTTTAAAAATTTATATTTCGTAGTTGAAAATTAATAATGGTGTAACTATAATAGTTACAGTAAGTTTGTTATTTTGAAATGTCCACATTGAATTACAAGAATGAAGGGAGTTTTATGTAAATCAAAAAGCTATAAAATCTATTAATTTTTATAATAAGATAAAATGCTTTTCAGTTCATACACATTATTAAATATGTTATTTCTAATAGAAAACTAGAGGTGGAAAAATGAAAAAATTTAAAGGTATGTTAATATCATCACTTGCAATTACAACTTTTGCTGGGGTAGGTACGACATTTGTAACAAATACAGTATATGCTGCTAATGACGATTCTAGTAAAATACAAGTTCGTTCTAATAAGAGTATAAACACAACAACTGGCTCGAGATTGCCTGTATTATCAGTCAATCCTTATGATGAACCTAGATTTTCAAGACAGGGATATCTTGAAGAGGCACCTTTAGGAATTAATGCTCCTTATGCTTGGGGAATTAAAGGAGGAAATGGCCAGGGAGCAACTTTTGTAGATTTGGAAGAAGGCTGGTTATTAAATCATGAAGATTTAGTCGGTCAAAATATTGAATTTATGTCTGGAAAAATGAGTAATGATCTTTCTCACGGTACTTCAGTTCTAGGTGTTGTTTCGGCAGCTGACAATGGGATTGGGAACATTGGGATTGCACCAAAAGCAAAGACAAAAGTAATTTCAGTGATCCGAGATAATGGGAGAATCGATGTAAGAGATGCTATTTTAAGTGCCGTAGATTCTTTACAGGCTGGAGATGTTTTATTAATAGAAGAATCCTTTAAATATGATGGATATGGAGATGACCCTTTACCAGTAGAAGTATACCCGAGTATATTTAACGCAATTCGCAAAGGTACAGATAAAGGCATTATTATTGTAGAAGCAGCTGGTAATGGTGGGATTGATTTAGATGAATTTAAAGACCGTAATGGTAAGCAGATTTTAAATCGAAATAGTCCAGACTTTAAAGATTCAGGAGCTATTATAGTTGGAGCATCTACTGCAAGAGTTCCTCATAAACGTTTAGCTTTCTCTAACTATGGTAGTAGAATTGATGTATATGGTTGGGGAGAGTATGTTGATACATTAGATACATATCAAAATCAAAATAGTAAAGGACAAAAAGTTACAGATCAGAACATAATTAATCGTTATACTTCTAATTTCCGTGGTACTTCTAGCGCTTCGCCTATAATTGCTGGGGCTGCTGTATCGATTCAAGGGATTGCTAAAGAACATTTAGGTAAGGCATATACACCAAAAGAATTGAGAGCAATTTTAAGTAATCCTAATACAGGCACAAAGTCTAATAACCCATCATCTGATAAAATAGGGGTTTTACCAGATTTAAAAGCGATTTTGTCTAACCTTGGATTTCATAGTGATTTGACTACCAATGATCCTATGGTATTTCCAGATAACGTAGAAAAAAATGAAGGAAAAGAAAATTCAACTTTCGTATTTCCAGGTGAAGAAACAAAAAGAACAGGTGATAAAAATTCAACTGTAACCTTCCCAGAAGAAGATTTAAAACAGGAGGAAAAAGAAGAGGGATTAATTGTTTTTCCTGATTAATAAAAAAATACTACCTTCCATTTGGAGGTAGTATTTTTTATTTCTTGTCAATAACAAGCAGGCATGAAATTTGTATTTGTTTATCTTTCATAATGAATTTAACTAAAAAAATCGAATATTTGACTGTTAATTTACTTTTTCGTCTCAATCAATTACATGAATTAATCTAGAAATGCTTGCTGTAATGCTTTCAGTCCATCGCTGTAAATACCATGAAACAGATTAATTGCCTCTTCATCACTAACCTCAACAGGAGTGAATGTACCAGACCACTCTACTAACGATGTGTTACTTTCAGTACCTTCTTTCACCTGGATTGTAGATAGATAATTAGTGACTGGGAATGGTGCATTCATGATTGAATACGTGTAGTAGCGCTCTTTATCATTGAATACTTCTAATCGTTCTATAATTGTATCCCCATCCGGATTAGCTAGATGACGTACACGACCGCCTTCAGTTAATTTACTGCTAGGTATATAAGGTAACCAGTCTGGAAGGGAGTTGAAACCTCCGATTAATTGCCATACTTGTTCAGGTGAACCGAAAATTTCCATAGATGTAGTAGTATGTGCCATATTCATTACGCTCCTTTTCATCCCGGTATTTACGGGTAAATAATCAGTGGGGGATGCTCTCACTGATTAAAGTTTCATTATTATTTTACGTTGATTGGTAGTGGTGCATTAGGTGCTACTAGTTTTTGTTCGCGCATTTCTTCCCAGAATGCTGCTGGAATTACTGTATTTAAGGCGTTTTGGTCTTCTACAATTCGTTCCGGTTTACTTGCACCAGGAACAACGGCAGCAACTGCTGGATTGGCTAGTGAAAATTGTAGTGCAGCAGCTTTGATGCTGATTTCGTGACGATCTGCAAGAGCTTTGATTTTCTCAACTTTTGCAATAATTTCTGGCGATGCTTTTTGATATTCGAAGTGAGCGCCGCCAGCAAGAATACCTGAGCTATATGGGCCACCAACAACAATATCCATATTATGCTTTACAGCTGCAGGCATTACTCGTTGCAATGCACGTTCGTGGTCTAATAATGAATAGCGACCAGCTAATAAGGATATATTTGGTTTCGCTTCTTCTAAATCAAGCATAAGTTCAATTGATTCTACTTTGTTTACTCCAAGCCCCCAGCCTTTAATGACTCCTTCTTCACGTAAACGTGTTAGCGCACGGAATGCTCCTGTTCGAGCAATTTCAAATTGTGAAATCCACGCATCACCATAAAAGTCTTGTGCTAAATCATGAATGAAAACAAAGTCTAGACGATCTGTTTTTAAACGTTTCAAACTTTGCTCGATAGAACGAAGTGTTGCATCTGCGCTATAGTCATTGATCATTTTATTTTTGCGACCAAATTCGAAAAGCCCGCCTTTTTCACCTAAATCACGTGCAGATGGATCTTCTAATTCATCCGAAATAGTTCGACCTACTTTCGTACTTAAAAAGTAATCATCACGATTTCTTTTTGATAGTGCTTCACCAAGACGAATCTCCGCTAAGCCAGATCCATAAAGTGGAGCTGTATCAAAGTAACGAACGCCATTCTCCCAAGCAGCATCCACTGTAGCGATTGCTTCTTCCTCTGGGATATTACGGTACATATTTCCTAGTGGTGCTGTACCAAACCCGATTTTTTCTTTTAGTAATTTACTCATTATAGATATCCTCCTAAAATGTATTTGAAAAATATTTATTCATTGTGAATGGATGTGAAAATGAAAACATGTCATTTTATCGTCTGACAAAATGTATGAGAAAAATACTCACTTTAAAGTAAAGGTACTAACAGGTAATTTCTAACACTGCATGACTCACTCAACTCTTACAAATGCTATTATGAAATGTATTTTACATAATGAAAAGTACGTACTTTAAAGTGATATAGATACTAAAAAGTAATACAGGTACTTTTTGGTGCCGTACTACTCATCTGCTGTTTACGTATGCTATTATGAAACATGTTTAACAGGGTAAAAAGTACGTACTTTAAGGTGCTATAGATACTTAAAAGAAATATTTAAATATTTTAGCTTATTTGTCTTATAAAATTATTAAAGGAGATTTTTATATGAAAACATACAATATTCCTGTAGAGGCAACTTTAGAGGTTATCGGTGGAAAGTGGAAAGTAGTTATCCTTTGTCATTTAAAGAAAGACAAAAAGAGAACGTGCGAATTAAAACAATTAATGTCTGGTATTACACAAAAGATGTTAACGCAACAATTACGTGAATTAGAAGAAGATGGTGTAATCGAGAGAAAAGTGTATAACCAAGTGCCACCAAAAGTAGAGTACTCTTTAACTGATTACGGTCATTCTTTAGATTCTATACTCGATACTCTTTGTAACTGGGGAGAAAATCATCTTGAAAAGAATGGGAACACATCTATGCTTATAACAGCAGCTGAATAAAGAAAGAAAAAACGAACGAGAATACGTTCGTTTTTTCTTTTTGTATAGAGGGAGATTTTTACGCAGCATAATTACTTTTTTGTAATATAGGTACTTTTTTGTGCTGTAGGAACTAAAATGTGCCGTATAGAAAATTATTTGTTTTTACGCAACAATAGAGAAGAAATTTAGAAAAAAGGAGGGAGATCGTGTGAAACAATACAATATACCGATAGAAGCAACTTTAGAAATTATCGGGGGAAAGTGGAAAGTCGTCATTTTATGTCACTTAACGAAAGGAACAAAGCGAACGAGCGAGTTGCAGCGTCTAATTCCTGAAATTTCTGTTAGAATGTTGACGCAACAATTACGTGAGCTAGAAGATGATGGTGTGATTACACGTGAAATCTATAAAGAAATTCCACCCCGAGTAGAATACTCCTTAACTGATTATGGGTGGTCTTTGCAAAATGTATTAAATCAATTGACCGTATGGGGAGAACGATGCATAGATAGAAAAAACACAGAAGTTAAGTGAAATCTCTATATGTAATATTGAAAACACCACCTAATGACGAGGTGGTGTTTTTCGTTTTAAAACTTTAGAAAGTTGTTATGATGAAAAGTAAAATTTTTGAGGACCTGTTTCAGTCATGGGTACTTAAAAGTGCCTACATCACTTTAAAGTACGTACTATGCTTCATAATATAACCGTTTTATAATGACACTCGTAGCAAGAAGTCAGTACAATAACGATTTTAAGCTATGTTCAAAAAGACTTATTAACTAGTATAGTTTTTTGTTCAATTTTTTAGTAGGAGATGTTTTTATGGTTGAAGAACTTTTTTATAAAAAAATACTCAAAAATCTGTTTTCAGATCCAGTTCAAATTACACTTTGGAATGGAGAAACAATCCAATATGGCGAAGGGGAACCTCAATTTCACATAACATTCCATAAGCCACTTTCAAAAAAAGAAATCGCTAAGGATCCTTCTATTGCATTCGGTGAAGCATATATGAATGGGGATCTTGAAATAGAGGGTAACCTTGAAAAAGCAATTCAATCTATTTATAAAAGGCAGGATAGCTTTTTAGGTGATAGTAAGTTGCAATATTTCAAAAGTAAATGGAATTTCTCAAAACAAAAAAATAAAGATGATATTGCTCATCATTATGATATTGGGAACGATTTCTATAAATTATGGCTTGATGAAACAATGACATATTCTTGTGCATATTTCCAAAATGAGCAAGATTCTTTAACGACAGCGCAGCATAATAAAGTGAATCATATTTTGAAAAAGTTGAACCTTCAAAAAGGTGATACGCTATTAGACATCGGTTGTGGGTGGGGTGAACTCATTACAGCTGCCGCTAAACAGTACGGTGTGAAAGCGATGGGAGTAACGTTAAGTGAGGAACAATATGCTAAGACTTCTGAGCGAATTAAACAAGAGGGACTTACGGATTTAGTTGAAGTATCTTTACTTGATTACCGCGATATTAAGAATCATAAATTTGATAAAATTGTTAGTGTAGGTATGATCGAACATGTAGGAAAAGACAACATTACGCAATACTTTGAAACAGTTAACAAATTATTAAATGATGGCGGGATTTCTCTGCTGCATTGCATTACTTCTCCGGCTAATGGTGGTGCTACGAATGGTTGGATTGAAAAATATATATTCCCTGGTGGGTATGTTCCTGCTGTGAACGAATTAATCACGAACATGACAAACGAACAATTTTTTATTGTGGATGTAGAAAGCTTACGTAGACATTACGGAAAAACATTACAACATTGGGCTCGAAATTTTGAAAACGTACTAGAGGAAGTTCGTAAAACGAAAGATGAGCGATTTATCCGCATGTGGCGTTTATATTTAAATGCATGTGCAGCTTCGTTCTTTACAGGTAATATTGATTTACATCAATTTGTATTTACAAAAGGGATTAATGACACAATTCCGATGACACGTTCGTATATGTATGAATAAGAGCATGTAACCAAGTAGCTCTCAAGTCATTGAGTATAAATAAAATGATGATAGGATATAAGTCTATAACGTAAAGTCGAGATGGGAATCAGAAAATGATTTCTATCTCGACTTTTTAGTATATAATTTTAAAATTAAAACTATATACTTTTAAAGAAAAAATATATAATAAATGTAGAAACGAAAATTTATGAGCAAGGAAGTTGAAGAACATGACATTAACAATGGGCTTTATTGGATTTGGAAAATCAGCTAACCGTTATCACCTACCTTATCTAAATACACGTAATAATATAAAAGTAAAAACGATTTTTGTACGTCAAATAAATGAAGAATTAGCGGCTCCATATGAGGAAAGAGGTGTTTACTTCACTACTGATTTGGACGAATTGTTGAATGACAAAGAAATTCAAGTCGTGACGATCTGTACGCCAGCACATACGCATTATGAATTAGCAAAAAAAGTTATACTAGCCGGAAAATCAGTTATCGTTGAAAAACCATTTTGCGATACAGTAGAACATGCGAAAGAATTATTAGCATTAGGACGAGAGAAAGGTGTAGTCGTTATGCCTTATCAAAACCGTCGTTTTGATGGTGATTTTTTAGCTGTAAAGCAAGTAGTTGAACAAGGATTCCTTGGTGATATTATTGAGATTGAATCACATATTGATTATTTCCGTCCTGGTTCAATCACTCATGAAGCTCCAAAAGAAGAAGGTTCATTTTACAGTTTAGGTATTCATACGATGGACCGCATGATTTCACTATTCGGCCGTCCAAATACAGTGACATACGATATTCGTAATAATGAAGTGGAAGGTGCGGTTGATAACTATTTCGATGTTGGTCTACATTATGGAAATCAGTTGAAGATTAAGCTGAAAACGAACCATATCGTAGCAAAAGATTATCCACGCTTTATCGTTCATGGAACAAATGGCTCTTTTATTAAATACGGTGAAGATCAGCAGGAAAATGATTTGAAAGCGGGTATTATGCCTGAGAGTGCAGGATTTGGTGAAGATTCGCCGATGTATTATGGAATTGCTAAGTATCGTAATGCAAATGGTGACTGGATTGAAAAACAAATTAAAACGCCGCTTGGTGATTACGGTCGTTTCTATGATGCAGCGTATGACACAATTGTAAATGGTGCACCAAAACTTGTGAAAGATGAAGAAGCAGTAACGAATATTGAAATCTTGGAAAACGGATTTGCTGCCCCATCACCTTCAGTTTACAAACTTGAGGCTTTACATTTGAATGAATAGAAGAGAGTTTGCAGTATAAAGGAGGTATGGAAATGGCAAGCGGATCAACACAAGTAAAATACCTCGGCATTTATCAAAAGATTAAACAGCAAATTTTAGACGGTGAATATAAAATCAACGAAAAAATTCCGAGTAGCTCCGTCCTTGCTGAAGAATTCGATGTTTCAGCACTTACGATTAAAAAAGCGCTGGATCTATTAGTAAGAGACGGCTACATTATCCGTCGGCGCGGAAGTGGAACAGTGGTACAAGATTGGCATCAGCAGGAAAAGGCACGAATGATTCAAACTTTAACAGGTACGAAAGCTGTTTACGGTAGTGAGGTAGAAAGTAAAATTATCGAGTTTGCGATTGTAGGTGCTGATGAAGTAGTTGCTGAGAAATTGGGAGTTTCAATTGGTGATTTCGTCTATAAAATCATTCGCCTCCGCATCATTCACAGCATTCCGACGATTATGGAGCATACATGGATGCCAATTTCGGTTATCCCAGGTGTTGAAGCTTCTGTTTTAGAGGAGTCGATATACTCACATATTCAAAATAAACTTGGTCTTGAAGTAGGGACATCTGTTGTCAGGGTTAAAGGGATTCGCCCAGATGATAGGGAAAAGCAGTTTATGAACTTAACAAATCAGGATTTCCTAATGCGAGTTGAGCAAGTAGCTTACTTAACGGATGGACGAACTTTTGAATATTCTTATGCAGATCATCTACCGGAAACCTTTGAGTTTGAAACAGTCATTACGGCAAAAAAATTATAAAGAGATATAAAATAGGTTGAGGCAAGCATTGCCTCAACCTATTTTATGTCTTCTACAGTTATGATTCATCTGCTGTAATCAGCATGGATGTGTTCCCGGTTTTTTCAAGATGAACTTCTCCCCAGGAACAGAGGGAATCGAGTATAGCTCCTAAAGAAGAACCGTAATCCGTTAGAGAGTACTCTACTTTCGGTGGTACTTGGTCATATACTTTCCTTTGGATTACACCATCTTCTTCTAGTTCCCGTAATTGTTGCGTTAACATTTTTTGCGTAATACCAGGCATTAAACGTTTTAATTCACTCGTTCTTTTTGTTCCTTTTTTTAAATGACAAAGGATAACAACTTTCCACTTTCCGCCAATAACTTCTAAAGTCGCTTCTACAGGAATATTGTATGTCTTCATAAAAAAAACTCCTTTGATGAATTTAGATTACAGTTGTGAGCCTACATCCGTTGCAATACTAAAATTATTTCTTTTTAGTACCTATAACACTTTAAAGTGCGTACTATTTATTGTGCTAAATATCGGTCATAATAACCGATGTAAGAGAGAAATAAGCAGAATGGCACTTGAAAATGCATATGTTACTTTTTAGTACCTATAACACTTTAAAGTACGTACTTTTTATTAGGATGAATATAATCCATAATAGCACTTGTAAGCAAGAAATGCGTGAAATGTGCTTTGAAGGAGCCATCATGCTATGGGGAATTTTACAGGAGAATAATTTGTTGTGTTATTAAAATTAATTCAAGACTTAACAGTTGATTAATTGAACTGTAAAGTTTAAAATTACAGTAAGATTTTTAAAAGTGAGTTGTTAACGTCTGTAAAATGTAGCATGAATAATAGAGATAAATGAAACATTGCTGAATAATTAACATTATGTGAATTTGATTCTAAACTGTAATTTTTTTTAATACATTTCAATAAGCGATATTTAAAATGTACGTTTAATAACATTAAAGGAGTGAGTTAAATATGGTAATTCTATATACAACAGCAAGCTGTGCTTCATGCCGAAAAGCGAAAGCATGGCTTGAAGAGCATCAAATTGATTATATTGAAAAAAACATCGTATCAAATTCTATGACAGTTGATGAGCTTAAATCGATTCTTCGTTTAACTGAAGAGGGTGCTACTGAAATTATTTCAACTAGATCCAAAACTTTTCAGGACTTAAATATAAATATTGATGAGCTCTCGCTAAATGAATTTTATACATTAATAATTGAGCATCCACTAATGTTGCGTCGCCCGATTATGCTGGATGAAAAAAGATTGCAAATTGGTTTTAACGAAGAAGAAATCCGCAAATTTTTACCACGTAGTGTCCGAACATTTTTAAACATTGAACTGCAAAAGTTGGCTAATTAATAAGTAATAGTATGAAAGAGAAATTTTTTGAAAGGAGGAAACTGAAGGTGATAGAAGTATGCGTTACAGTTAATTATAAAGATAGAAACTATCAAACAAATGTCATTGTGAACAAAGATACGATTTGGACAAAAATTGAACAGTTGGCAGAAGAACAAGTGAAGAAACAGTGGGGTTTTTAAACTTAATTATTTAAAAAAATGAATTTATATGCTAGAGATTATAACTAAATTCAAAATTTTTCAGGTATTAAATATAAATAAGAAATTTTCTTGAAAGGAGGAAGCAGAAGATGATTGAAGTATGTGTTACAGTTAATTATAAAGATAGAAATTATCAAACAAATGTTATTGTGAGTAAAGATACGATTTGGACAAAAATTGAACAGTTGGCAGAAGAACAAGTGAAGAAACAGTGGAGTGTTTAATTTCTTTTTAACTTAAAAAGCTAAATGAAGTTATCAGATATAGGTGGGACGGGATAGAATATAAGGGAATTAATTTTTTATGGCAAGAAGCATTCCACATGTTTTAACGTTCTAACCAATCTGTAATATTTATGGCTACAGTATGTTAATATATGAGAAACAATATTTTTAATCGTAGGAGGAAAATCATGAACAGCGACTTTACCTTGGCCATACACAGTTTAACTTATTTAGCTTTACAGCCAGACCGGATGTCAACAAGTAATGCTATTTCAGAAAGTGCAGGTGTTCATCCAGTACGCATTCGCAAAGTACTAAGTTTGTTAAAAAAACATAAGTTTATACAATCGAAAGAGGGGACTGGTGGCGGTTTTATTTTCGCTCGCGATTTAGATGAAATTAATCTTTGGCATATTTATCAGATAACCTCTGAAGGTGCTTTGCAGCCGAAGTGTCCAGAATCAAACAATCAGTGTGTTGTAGGTTCGAACATGCGAAAAGTTCTTTTCGCTATTTTCTTAGGTGCTGAAGAGCATCTAGGTGAATACTTAAAGAATTATACAATGAAAGAAGTTGTTGACCTTATCAATCAAGAGCGTTAAGCGGCTTAATTATTATATAGCCGTGAGTTCTTAACACTTAAATGTAATGAAAAATATTACAGTATAATTTGTTTTTATATCTTTTTTATCGTCACAAAAAATATTTATAGGAAGGTGAAACGGTATGATGTCAAATAATAATCATGTTTTAAAAGTAGGAGATTGGGTTCGTGGAATATCAAATGAAGGTGAATTAATAGTTGGTTATATTGTATCACTTGATGATGTAGAGGATATAGTTACAGTTAGTATTGTGAAACGTGACGGCCAGTACACAATAAACGAAGCGATTTTACTCTTTAGTAAACACGTTAACAAACTCCCTGAATCAAAGGTAATAAATAAGGAACAAATCCTTTATCTTATAGATCTTGCATTATTAACAGGGGATGAAGAATGGTTTATCGAGCTTTCTTCAAAATTAAACTCGATAAAAGAGCTAGTTAATGAGGGATTTTAAAATTTAAACTTTTGAGGGTGCACACAATCCGCCTCATGGGACACAATTACTTTTCGCATAAAAGGAAATGATGTAAAAACGATTCATTACAAGCATAGAGATATCCCTGAAGAAGAGCCGAACAAACTACAATTAAGATGGTATTGAAGTGATTTGTTTGTGTATTCCTGATAACGATAATTATGTAAATGAGCTGTCCATATGGGGCAGCTTTTTTGTTTTTTGCTCAGTGTAGCTTTTTAAATTGTATATGAATTCAATATTAATAATATATATCCTAAAATTTGGTTTTTATGTTTTGGGATTTTTTTCTTTTTACCTACATTAATTATTTATTAGAATATCTTTTATGTTTAAAATAAAATTTTTTGATAAAAGGGGATATAAGTATTTTTATAATAAGTCACCTAGAAAAACAATGTATTATTGTATTTTTTTACTAACTAATTCAGCTTTAAGCGATAAAAACAATGGCTACATGCTAACTGTAAAATATTATCCATATAAAATTATTCCGCTTTAATATTTCTGAAAATATAAAAATATTAATTTTATAAATATACACGTTATAATGAGGGCGTCGAGAGAAATTTTATTATCTCTGGAGAAAATATAAAAAATGCGATTATTAGTAAGAAAGGTGTGTGATTAGAGGCGAAATGTATGTAATGTGCTTCAGTGGCTTGTGTGAGCAATATCATCAGTGCTACCGAAGTTATGAAAGTAATGTATAGAATTGAGAAAGAAATGCCTCGCAAATGAAGAGAGGCCGGTTTAGCTAAAATTACTGTTAAAAGTAAAAAAGAGAAACCATTAAAGTAATACACTGTTATTAGAAATGTTGCAACGTATTTATGAAGTCTATTCTATATTGTTCTCTTAAGGGTTCTTTATATAAAGAGCGGATATTACGAGTAAACTTTTTTGTGAACGCTAACAATTATATTAGGACGCTAATTAGCGAATGTTTCAATTTGGATTCATTATGATGAAGGACATACAATGTGGGGCAACTTGTAAGGAATTCATTTTCCAAAAAGGGAATATTTGTTAGGTGCAAAGAGAGATGCAGGAATAGATACAAGGGGGAGTTATTATATGAACGGGAATACTGCAAAGAAAATAGAAGTTCAAGCTGAAAATACCGCACTAAAAAATGAGCAATATGCAGATCCGAAAAAGTGGCATAAGCAGGATACTACATGGGCACTCAGTCTATTTGGAACTGCAATTGGAGCAGGGGTGCTCTTTTTACCGATTAATGCAGGTTCAGGTGGTTTATTATCTTTACTACTAATTACATTGCTTGCATATCCAGTTATGTACTACTCACATAGGGCACTTGCTAAAATGATATACGCTTCTAATTCTGCTGATGAGGGGATCACAGGTACAATTAGAGAGTATTTCGGAAATAAAGCGAGTATCATTTTTAACATCGTATATTTCGGTTCAATTTATACAATCGTACTAATGTATTCGGTTGCGCTTACAAACACTGCAAGTAGTTTTATCGTGCATCAATTGCACATGCCAGAACCTCCAAGAGCTATTTTATCACTTGTATTAGTTCTTGGTCTTATCGCTATACTGAATTTTGGTCAAGATATTACTGTAAAGGTAATGAGTATGTTAGTGTATCCTTTCATAGTTTCTCTACTGTTTATCGCAATATCTTTAATTCCACAGTGGAATACGTCAATGCTTAGTTTTTCAGCTGTTTCAACTGCTTCAACAGGAACAGGCTATTTTGGGACGATATTGATGATTCTACCAATCATCGTATTCTCATTTAATCATTCACCTATGATTTCATCATTTGTTGTGAAACAGAGAGCTACGTATGGAATCGAAGCCACTGATGCTAAATGTGCGCAAATACAAAAGGTTTGTTATATTATGACATTCGCTGTTGTTATGTTCTTCGTTTGGAGTAGCGCATTGAGCTTGACTCCAGATGATATAAAAATGGCAAAAGAACAAAACTTATCAATTCTTTCATATCTTGCTAATGAGCTTAATTCGCCTGTAATCACTATTGCAGCTCCAATTATTGCTTTTGTGGCTATTACAAAGTCTTTCCTAGGCCATTATATAGGAGCATTTGAAGTAATGCGTGACATGATTATTAAGTTTGGTAAATCACGTGGAAAAGATATTGAAGAAAAAACAATTAAGACAATAATTCTTACTTTTGTTGTATTATCATGCTGGTTTGTTGCTTATACAAATCCAAGTATTCTTGGACTTATTGATTCTCTAAGCGGTCCTTTAGTTGCTGCTATCTTATGTCTATTACCGATGTATGCGATTCAAAAAGTGCCAGTACTAGCTAAATACAAAGGGAAAATGAGCAACGTATTTGTTATTATTGTAGGTGTACTTACAGTTTTAGCAAGTATTAAGTCATTATTCTAATTCACTATTGTTGATTTTAGTGTCAAAGTAGTGGAATATGAAATATCTATTTTTGGACAAACTTCTCAAGTTGGAGAGTTTGTCCTTTTTATTCAATCTATTAACAAACAGCCACCTTTCAGATAAGGTGGCTGTTTCGGTATTAATTTATTATTCACGTCTAAATGGACCTTTTGGAGCAATTAGCTCTAAATTAGTACCATCTGGATCACGGAAGTAGGCAACTCTTGTACCAAATCCAGATTTCAAGCCGTTTTCTTGAAAGATAATTGGTTCTCCATATGGGTGCTATTTTATGCACATCAGGCTAACAAAATGGATTGCCTCTGAAACAAAAAAATGATTTTTATTACTATAAAAAACGTAAAGTATCTGTTTTTAGAAAAAAATTAATTTTTATAAATTGATGGAGATATAACTCAATTCTTTTATA
Organism: Bacillus cereus group sp. BfR-BA-01311; assembly: GCF_022664295.1. NCBI lineage: Bacteria > Bacillati > Bacillota > Bacilli > Caryophanales > Bacillaceae > Bacillus > Bacillus cereus group sp. BfR-BA-01311. The sequence goes on along the minus strand of NZ_JAKUHC010000002.1, from coordinate 326,767 downwards.
TATTTAGTTAAATATGATTGTCAGAATGAACTTAAAGTAATTATGATTTCTAGAAATGCGAACTGATGTTTTGAATTGGTTTAAAGTTGCTAGAACAAAATAAAACCAATTGAGCAAAAAAACTTGCAAAAATAAAAAGAGGGATGTATATTAATTGATGTATCAATAATTGATATATCAATTAATATTTTGACAAGAAAGAAAAGGAACATTTTATGAAGGAAATGTTCGTAAATATCAGTGGAGAAGAACGCAAAATACTTATTCATGTTCTATTACAGATGCAAAAAAATGTAGAGAATATTAAAGAATAGAGAGTGTAGGGGGCAGAATAGTGTGGAAATAATCGCAGCTATTTTAGTCGGGATCGTAGCATTAGAACATTTGTTTATCATGATCCTTGAAATGTTTTTTATTAATTCAAAAGTAGCGAAACGTGCTTTCAAATTACCGAAGCATTTAGAAGGAGATCGAAACGTAGCCATTATGTTTGCAAACCAAGGTTTATATAATGGATTTTTAGCGGCTGGTCTCATTTGGGGACTTGTACTTGGACTCAATCCAATTGGTTATATGGTCCAATTATTTTTCGTGATTTGTGTGGTGGTAGCAGCTATTTTCGGAGGTTTCACATCTAATAAATCAATTATTGTGAAACAAGGACTTCCAGCTGTTTTAGCACTGGTTGCCCTTTTATGTATGATATAGAATCAAAGTTTCTCAATAAAAGAACTCATTTTTGAAAAGAATACGCTATTCTTTCTTTAAAATTATAGGAAAGGATGGCGTTTTTGTATGTCTATTTCTGTATCTGATGAATTACAACCATTGAGCAAAAAAGTTAGTGATTAAAAATATTATTCTTTAGTACATACATTTTTAAGATGTTAAATATATTTCATAATAGTCTCTGTAAGATAGGGATAAGTAGAATAGTACTTTAAAGTACCTATAGCACTTTAAAGTGCGTACTTTTTATAACTTTGAATATCATTCATAATAGCACCAGTAAGAAGAAAACAAGCTTTACGGTACTACTAGTTACCAACGATGTTACAGCAGTTTATTTAGAATCAGATTGATTGAAGGGTTGTACTATATGGCCTAATAATTTCGAAAAAATGTCGGTGTGGCATAAAACAATTATGGAGGTTAAAGATATGAGCACTTCAAATTTGAATGAAATAAGTAAACAAATTTTAAAAGAGGAGGAAACGCTTCAATTTTCCTCTTTTACAAATGAAGATGCCTTGCAACTAGGTTTATTTATCGTTGAAACAGCAAAGCGAGAGGGGAAATTGATTGCTGTTGATATAACGAAAAATGGTGTGCAATTATTTCATTTCAAGATGACAGGGACAAATGCGGAAAATACGAAATGGATTGAGCGTAAAAAACGAGTCGTTTCCCTGCATGATCGTAGCTCGTATTATATGCAGATACAAAGTGAAATAACTGGAATTTCATATAATGAAAAATATCTTTTAGATACTTCGGAATATGCTGCGTTTGGTGGATGCTTTCCTATCAGGATAAAAAACGTAGGGGTTATTGGAATGATAACAGTTTCAGGATTACCACCAGAAGAAGATCACGAATTGGTAGTAAGAGCAGTTAAAAATCATTTGAACCAATAGTTGTAACTAGTCAATAGATAATTAAATTTAGGGGGCAATACTATGCCATTAATCGAGCTAAATACTTGGCCAACCATGTCAACAGAAGAAAAGAAGGAATTTATTTATAGTGTAACGGAACTTACAATAAAACTATTAAAAATTGTCCCTGACAAAATTCAAGTGTTGATAACGGAACTTGAGAAAGAAAACTGGGGGAAAGCTGGGGCTGTAGCAAGTGATGCTACCTTTGCTGAGAAAAGTAGGGTGTCCGATTGGGAGACAAAAGAGTCTTACGATACACCAGGTCGTAACGTTAATGGAATGGCTATTATTAAGATTGATATATGGAATACATTTGATCAAGAGACAAAGGATAAGTGGGTAAACGAACTTACACAAGTAACATCTAAATATACTCATGCACCTTTGGATAAAGTGCTAATTCTTATTCGTGAAATGATTCCAGGGAACTGGGGACAAAGTGGTGTAACAGGAGCTAATGCAGATTTCCTTTCCAAAAGTCGTACATTTTAATCATTAAATAAAAAAGGCAAAAATGAACACATTTCTGTTCGTTTTTGCCTTTTTATTATTTGTCTGTGGTAATGAACATGATCCTTTAAATGTTTAAGTAATGTTCTCTAAAGTTGCCTCTACGGGAAAGTGTATTTCTTCATTTGAAAGTCTTTTTCATGGAATGTAGATTTCGATTTTTGAGCAAAATAAGCTAGGTTATATAAATGTTACTTTTTAGTACCTATAGTACTTTAAAGTACGTACTTTTTATTAGGGTGATTATCATTCATAATAGCACATGTAAGAGAGAAACAAGCTTTACGGTACTGGTAACTAACTATGTTGCTTTTTAGTACCTACAGCACTTTAAAGTACGTACTATTCATTGTATTGAATATATTTCATAATAGTACATGTAAGAGAGAGACAAGCTTTACGGTACTAAAAAGTACCTATAGTACTTTAAAGTGCGTTCTTTAAAAAAAGAATGAAACCATTCATAATAGCGTTTGTAGAGATTAAATATGTTTTTTAGAAGATAAAAAGGCTTTTTTATCGCACTATTATGATAGGAATTATAGGGAAGAGGGGAAACTCAATTGAATTCATATACAGCATCGTCTTCAGAAGTTCAGACGAATCGAAGAAGTATATTTGCATTATTAGCGCTAGCAATTAGTGCGTTCGGGATTGGGACAACTGAATTTGTTAGTGTCGGTTTATTACCATCTATTTCGAAAGATTTACATGTATCGGTGACAACAGCTGGTTTAACAGTTTCTTTATATGCGTTAGGTGTAGCGTTTGGTGCTCCAGTATTAACGTCATTAACAGCTAATATGTCACGAAAAACGTTATTAATGTGGATTATGATTATTTTCATTATTGGTAACGGAATCGCAGCTGTCGCAACAAGCTTCACTGTATTACTTATTGCGCGAATTGTTTCTGCACTTTCGCATGGTGTGTTTATGTCAATTGGTTCAACAATTGCTGCGGCACTTGTCCCAGAAAATAAACGGGCTAGCGCGATTGCGATTATGTTTACTGGCGTAACAGTTGCGACTATTACAGGGGCACCAATTGGAACATTTATTGGTCAACAATTTGGCTGGAGAACATCATTTTTAGCAATTGTAGTAATTGGAATTATTGCTTTAATCGCAAATAGTATTCTCATTCCATCTAATATGAAAAAAGGTACGTCTGTATCATTCCGCGATCAATTTAAACTGGTTACGAACGGAAGACTGTTACTAGTTTTCATTATTACTGCATTAGGATATGGGGGAACATTCGTAACATTTACGTATTTATCTCCGTTATTACAAGAGGTAACAGGATTTAAAGCTAATACGGTTACGATCATTTTATTAGTGTATGGAATCGCCATTGCGATAGGGAATGTGATTGGCGGAAAATTATCGAATCATAATCCAATTCGAGCGCTATTTTACATGTTCTTTATTCAAGCGATTATATTATTTGTTTTAACATTTACAGCGCCATTTAAGGTAGCTGGGTTAATCACAATTATTTTAATGGGGCTATTCGCATTTATGAATGTTCCAGGGTTACAAGTATATGTCGTAATGTTAGCTGAACGATTTGTACCGAGTGCTGTCGATGTTGCATCGGCAATTAATATTGCGGCGTTTAATGCTGGGATTGCCCTTGGTGCTTATTTAGGTGGTATTGTAACGAACTCGTTAGGGTTAATTCATACAGCTTGGGTAGGCGGCATTATGGTAGTAGGTGCTGTTATTTTAACAGCATGGAGTATGACATTAGAAAAAAGAGATCAAGTAAAATAAAAGGAGAGAAAATAAAATGGAAAATTTACAAAGTAAAACAGTATTAAGTAATGGTGTGGAAATGCCTTGGTTTGGTTTAGGTGTATTTAAAGTAGAAGAAGGACCAGAACTTGTAGAAGCGATTAAATCAGCAATTAAAGCAGGATACCGCAGCATCGATACAGCGGCGATTTATGGAAATGAAGCAGCAGTAGGTGAGGGAATCCGTGCAGGTATTGAAGCAACAGGAATTTCAAGAGAAGAATTATTTATCACTTCAAAAGTTTGGAATGCAGATCAAGGATATGAAGAAACAATTGCTGCATATGAAGAGAGTTTAAAAAAATTAAAGCTAGATTATTTAGATTTATACCTTGTTCACTGGCCTGTAGAAGGGAAATATAAAGATACGTGGAGAGCGCTAGAAACACTGTATAAAGAAAAGCGCGTACGTGCAATTGGTGTAAGTAACTTCCAAATCCATCACTTACAAGATGTAATGAAAGATGCAGAAATTAAACCAATGATTAACCAAGTAGAATACCACCCTCGTTTAACACAAAAAGAACTACAAGCTTTCTGTAAAGAACAAGGTATTCAAATGGAAGCATGGTCACCACTAATGCAAGGTCAATTATTAGATAACGAAACATTACAAGAGATTGCTGAGAAACACGGTAAAACAACAGCGCAAGTTATTTTACGTTGGGATCTTCAAAATGGAGTAATCACAATTCCAAAATCAACGAAAGAACACCGCATTATTGCAAACGCAGATGTATTTAACTTTGAATTAACGAAAGAAGATATGGAAAAAATCGATGCGTTAAATCAAAATCATCGCGTTGGTCCAGATCCTGATAACTTTGATTTCTAATAGAAATGAGTAAAAAGAGTGCAAAAATTGCACTCTTTTTTTATTTTCTATTCAATAAAATGTTTCTGTTTATATTATGACTTTTAAATTACTTTAGGCGATCTAAAGAACTGATTAACAGTATTAAAGTTTGACATAAAATAATGCATTCTATATTATATATGCTATAGCATATAAAATGCGATTTATTTGAAGGTGGCATATGGACTTATATGAGTTAACAGGACATCTTGTTCATCATACTGATGTGAAGTTAACAAATTATATAATGTAAGTTTTTAATCACATATTGCTTATAAAATTTAACCTTTATATGCTGTAGCATATAAGTGTTATCTCATAACTTGTAACGGTAAAAATTTAAATAATACAGTAGATATATTATGAAACGAGGAGATTTTAGTTATGGAAAAATTCATATTAGCGTTTGATAGAGAACTTGTAATCGCAGAAAAAAAAGACTCAACATGGAGCGTCCAATCGCAGTTTGTAGGTGCGAATCCAGTTGCTTTAGCTTTAGATCCATACGACCAAGAAAGAATGTATTGTGGTACTTTTGATAGGGGATTATGGAGAAGTAAAGATGGAGGAAGTTCATGGGAAGCAATTGGTACGTTGCCTTCATTTGGTGAAGTGTTCCCAGCTAATGCTATTCATATGAGAGCTATTACAGCAGTTTCTGTATCTCCAGCGAAGGGGGATGACGGTAACGGGATTGTATATGTAGGAACTGAACCGAGTGCAATGTTCGTATCCAAAAATGGAGGAGACAGTTTTGAGCTGCTAACAGATTATCGACAAATGCCATCATATTCATCATGGTTCTTTCCTCAAAGAACATATACACACCATGTAAAACATATTGAAATTGATGCTAATAATCCAGAAACTATTTATACGACTATTGAGGTAGGCGGATTAATTAAAAGTGTAGATGGAGGTAAGACATGGACTGAGGAAAAAGAGGGGAACTATCCTCAAGATATTCACATTCTTAAATCACATGGCGATGCGCCAAATCGTTTATACGGGGTGTTAGGTGATTCATTCTTGAAAGAACCAGGTCAAGAGTATGCGGAGAGTAATGATGGAGGTAAGACTTGGAACTATATGTGTAGCGGGCTAAAGCATCATTACGCATATCAAATGGCAGTTAACCCAAATGATCCAGAAAATATTATTATCGCGACATCTTCAAATCCCCACGTAGCGCATGATTACAATAATGGAAATTGTGAATCATTTATTTATAAGAAAGAAAAAAATCAGTCTTGGGCAGAAATGAATGTAGGTTTACCAACTCCTAAAGGCACAATCATACCAGTATTAAAGGCAACAAGTGATGGAACGTTTTATCTGTTTAGCAATAAAGGAGTGTATCAGTCAGTAGACGGTGGTTCAAATTGGACATCATTAGAGATTCCTTGGGAGAATAGATTTATGGGACAACATCCTTATGAGATGTTAATTATTAAATAAGTGACAGGTATAGTTTTTATTACTATTCATTGGTAATGTTTAGTTGAATTTAAATTAAAAATGTAAAAAGCCAGGTAATGTGTTATTCATGCTACCTGGCTTTTTTGACCAGCAATTTAAGGTTATTTTCATATTTGTGTAAATATGAAACAAGCAGGATACATGAATAGAGAATGGGTAAAATAATACCGAATGATCACTAGATTGTATCAATGATGCTTATAAGTGTTTTTTTAGGGAAACTGAAGCAAGAAGCAGTGGTTTAGATTCAGAATGACTAGCAATTGGTGTTATGGTGTTCAATGGTTCAAAAATGAACTCATTTCAACTCATATTATCTTCGCAATGTATCATTTTGAAGAATATTAAAACTTAGGAGGAAATGAATTATGACAAAAGATTTCTATACTGCACTGAAAGAAAGACGTACTTACTATGGAATTAACAAAGAGGTACAAGTATCGGATGAAAAAATTAAAGAAATTGTGGAGTTTGCTGTGAAATATACTCCATCAGCTTTCAATTCTCAAACTGCGCGATTAGTTGTATTATTTGGTGAAGCTCATGATAAATTATGGGATATTACAACTGAAACATTAAGAAAAGTAGTTGGAGATGGAGATTTCTCAGGAACGCAACAAAAAATGGATTCTTTTAAAGCTGGTTATGGAACAGTACTATTCTTTGAAGATGAGGCTATCGTTAAATCGCTTCAAGAAAAATTTGCTGCATATGCTGAAAACTTCCCAATTTGGTCACACCAAGCATCAGGTATGCACCAATTAGTCGTGTGGACAGGTTTAGAAGCAGAGGGATTAGGGGCATCTTTACAACATTATAATCCATTAATTGACGATGAGGTAAAACAAGAATGGAATGTCCCTGCTAATTGGAAACTAATTGCACAAATGCCATTTGGTAATCCAACAGCTGCACCAGGTGAAAAAGAATTCCAACCACTTGAAGAGCGTGTGAAATTTCATAAGTAATATTCAAATGCAATAAAATGGAAATTTAATCAGTGGTGGTCTTACTGTCCGCAAATAGCGGGATAAGCTAACTGTATTGCGAAAATAAAACTGTTTAGTTACAAAAATTCTATTTATTATTTCTGTTAATCGAGTATGTATTAATAAAAGTTGTTAAAATTACTATTTTAATCTTTAAAGGAACAAGGTGATCGGTTTGATCATCTTGTTTCATTTCTTAAATTTTATTTTATTCATTAAAAAACGCTAGCTTTTCATAAATGCTTGAAAAACTAGCGTTTTAATAATAGGTATCTGTAATTTGATTACTTAAAACTATATACGAAAAAGCTTTTATGTTATTCCTCAAGTTCTATCCATTCCTGTGACCATTCTTCTATTCCGCGAATAATAGCTTCTAAAGCAAATCCTTTTTGAGTTAAAGAATATTCTATACGAACTGGTGTCTCAGGAAAGACTTTACGTTCGACAATTCCTTCTAGTTCTAATTCTTTCAATCTTTCTGAAAGTAATCTTCCGCTAACAGGAAGAGAAGATTCAAGCGTACAAAAGCGCTGAGATCCAGAAAAAAGTTGGTAAATAATTAGTGCTGTCCATCGTTGGCTAAAAAATTTCATTCCTTTTTCAAAGCGAGGGCATAATGTAGAATCATTCATTTTCCTTCACCTCCTAAAACAAATTATATAACATCTTACTATTAGTAACAAATGTTTTTATAATTAATTACTTGACGTAAATTAATTACGAATGTATACTCACTTACATAAAGTAACTAAGTTGTTTTATGTAACTAAAACTCTTTTCTTTAAATGGCCAAAGTTGTAATGATACATATTGCATATAAGCTGAGAGAAAAAAGAATAGCATCTGTAAAAACACTTACGTTGTGTAAGTTAAACAATAAAAAATATAACAATGGAAGAGGATTTTTAGAGATTCTCAATACTAGGAGGTACCTAATGGTTACAACAGATACAATTCATATGTTAGAAGATAAAATTCAATTTATACATCAAGATGGAAAGGATATTTATTTAGTAGGACCTATCAAATTGCCAATTAATTTATATGGGGAGACTAAAATTTTCCAATGGTATTCTTGGTTACAATGTAGTGAGGTTATAAATAGTGTAGAAGGAATTATCAAAAAACTCTCATCTATTAATTTAGCTGATATGCAGCAATCTAGTGTGCTTGTATATGGTGATTTTGAGAATTCTGAAGATGCCCTAATTCGTATGCATAGTATTTGTCACACCGGTGATATCTTTGGTAGTAAACGTTGTGACTGTGGATTCCAATTAAAGCAGTCTTTACAAATGATTACAGAACATGGTTCAGGTGCTTTATTTTACTTAGCGAATCATGAAGGAAGAGGAATTGGTTTGTTTAGTAAAGCAATGACGTACCTCTTGCAAGAAAATGGGTTAGATACAGTAGAAGCTAATCTGAACCTAGGCTTTGAAGATGATGTTCGAAACTATGATGATACAATTGAAGTATTAAAAGCGCTACGCTCAAAACCTGTAAAACTTATTACAAATAATCCAAAAAAATTAGAAGCGTTACAAAAAGCTGGATTAAATGTTACGAGTCGTGAACCGTTATGGGGTGATATCTCAGAGTTTAATGAGAAATATTTGCAAACGAAGATTCAGCGTTCTGGACATTTTGAAGGGGGACACTTACATGCTTGAGCATGAATTGTATATGAAGCTAGCACTAGAAAATGCCAAGGCTATGAAGGGACAAACGACTCCAAATCCATTGGTTGGATCTGTAATTGTAAATGATAATCGAATTGTAGGGGTCGGAGCACATATGAAGGCCGGAGAACCACATGCCGAAATACATGCGATACGTATGGCTGGAGAACAGGTACGTGGTGCTACAATCTATGTAACTCTTGAACCTTGTTCTCATCATGGTAGAACAGGGCCTTGTGCTGAAGCAATTGTACAAGCAGGAATTAAGAAGGTAGTAGTTGCTACACTTGATCCAAACCCGCTTGTTTCTGGACGTGGAATTAAAATTCTACAAGATGCAGGTATTGAAGTACTTGTAGGAGTGTGTGAAGAAGAATCTAAAAAAATGAATGAAGTCTTTAATAAATATATTTTGACAAAGCGTCCATTTGTAACGATTAAATCAGGAGTTACATTAGACGGGAAAATCGCTACGTCTTCATCGGATAGTAAGTGGATTACATCTGCAGAAGCAAGACAAGAAGTACACCAAATACGAAACGAAAATGCGGCTATTTTAGTAGGAGCGAATACTGTTCAAAAGGATAATCCATCATTGACAACGCGTATTCCAAATGGACGAAATCCAATTCGAATAATATTGGACTCGACATTACGCATACCGATGGAAGCTAATGTTGTTACAGATGGAGAAGCTCCTACCTGGATATTTACAACAAGTAATCATGCAGCGAAAAAAAAGATAGCATTAGAAAATGCAGGAGTTAAAGTATTTGTTACTAGCGGAGAAAAGCATATAAACTTACATGAAATGCTTGATGTTTTAGGGCAAAAAGGAGTTTCCTCCCTGCTTATTGAAGGTGGTGGAGAGGTAAATGCTTCGTTTATTGAAAATAAATTGATGGATAAACTTATATTATATGTCGCACCAAAAATTATTGGGGGCAGATTGGCGCCTAGCTTTGTAGAGGGGACTGGTATTACTAAAATGCAAGATGCAATTGAATTTAAGGATGTATCATTTACCCAGGTTGGAAAAGATTATAGATTTATTGGCTATCCAGAATATCGGAAAATATAAGGAGAATAAAAGCTACTTATATGTTCCGATAAATGGATTGCAGAAAGGAGCGATGAAGAGTGAAGTTTGGATTTGATATCGATGATACATTAATTGATTTAAGGCAGCATGCTTTTCATTTATATAATAAGAAATTAAACAAAAAATTAGGATTGGATGTATTTCATTCTTTAAAAACAATTGAAATTCATGAAGCATTTGGCATGACTTCGGAGGAAGGCAGTCATATGTGGAATAGTTTGCTGGATGAGATTTATTATACTTCTTGTTCACCGTTTCCATATGCAGTAGAGACATTACAAGAATTAGAAAGACAGGGACATGAAATTTACTATATAACGGCGCGACCTAAAGAGCATGGAGAGCAAACAAAAAAATGGTTAATAGAAAAAGGTTTTCCGGTACATGAAGATCGCTTTTTCTATGGAATGAAGGATGAAGAAAAAATACACTTCATACAAGAAATAAAATTAAACTATTTCTTTGATGATAAGCCGGCAGTCTTAGAAACGTTAATAGGAAAACCGATAAATGTGTATGCAAAAACTACTTCTTACAATCAACATCTCAACATCCCGCGTATTACAAGTTGGACAGAGTTAGAAAATATTATAAAGAAAGATATGTAAAGGTTTAATTAGAAAATTAAATAGAGCCAAGAGCATATTGAGTGTTACAATTTTAGAGGAAAGACATAGGTGTTATGTCTTTCCTTATTTTTTTTGGATTATAGGGAATACTATCGTTTCTTTAAAGTGTGATGTGTTAGGAGTACTTTTGATAAAGAGGAAATAGAAAAATGAGCAATAAGAAAAATATTTTTAAGCTAGTCTAGTATGGAAGCGTAATTTATATTTCAAGGATAGGTTCCTCTGTTGCTGCAATATTTGCGGATATTTTGGATGAGAAGTTCAAGAATTAATGGGGTGTGTTCATAATCATGGATTTTCAGAAAACTAAAATTACAATGTTAGGTTATTTTGATTTAGTAGTGGATGATATGCAAAATTGCATATCGCAAAATAAACATCGTAATTTTGGGATTCTTATTATAAAATACATTACTTAAACTATATATTAGAATGGAGAAAGTGAATTGGAATTATTAAGAAACAGTAAGGTTGGTACAAAACTAAACATATTAATAACTATATCAAGTATTGCATGTATAGTATTATCCCTAATAGGGTTTTGGGGATTAGAAAGAGGGAAAAGTACTTCCTCTAATATGTATGAGGATAATTTACTACCAATTGAGTGGATTGGTATTGTAGAATCTAATTTTTATCATGTTAATATGAACTTTATGGAAATTATGGTATCAAAAGATGAAAAAAGAATGAATGAATTAATAACAGAAATGGACGGAATTCGTCAGGAAAATGATTATCTTTTAAAGCAGTTTGAGGCTAAAGTTATTTCTACTAAAGAAAAAGAATTATATAACACGTTTTATGAAACATTTAATAAATTAAGAACTCAAATGAAGAAAGCGCAAGAATTAGGGAAATCTAATAATGAGGAAGCATATGCATATTACCTAAAAGAGATTGAACCTAATATGCAAAAATCAATAAAATCAATTCGTGAATTAATTTTATATAATAGTAATAATGCAGAGCTTTTACAGAAGGAAAATAATAATAGTGCTCAAAATACAATGATAATGTTTGTTAGTATTTCGCTTTTAGCAATTTTAATAATTATATTAATTGGATATATTATTAAATTAACTATCCGAAAACCACTTGTGTTACTACAAAATGATATGGAAAAAGTAGCAGCTGGAGATTTAACAACACGTACTCCTTATAAAGCAAATAATGAATTAGGGCATATTGTTCAGTCTTTTAATAGTATGTTAGATAACCTTCAACAATTAATTGCGAATGTTAAGATGACAACACAAGAGGTTATTTCTACTACGGAGAGCGTATTACAAGATACAAATCGAGCGTCTAGTATTTCAAATGAGGTTGTACAGACTGTTTTAGAAGTAAAAACAAAAATAGAAGGACAGGTAACTAGTATTCAGGAGAGCTCATCCTCAATGGAAGAAATTACAACAGGGGTGCAAACTGTAGCTGAATCTTCAGCAGTAGTCGCTGAGGTAGCAGTAACGACTACAGAACGAATAAATATCGGTAGTGAAGTGATAAATCACTCTATTCTTCAAATGAATAGTGTACATGATGTTGTCGAGGAAACATCAAAAGTAATAAATAAACTTGTTACACATACACAACAGATTGATACAGCTCTCGCTGCAATTACTAATATTGCCGAACAAACGAATCTTCTTGCCTTAAATGCCGCTATTGAAGCGGCACGTGCTGGAGAGAATGGGAAAGGATTTGCAGTGGTTGCCGCAGAAGTTCGAGACTTGGCTGAGCAATCTAAAGAATCTGCAAAGGAAGTGAATCATTTAATAAAATCCATTCAACAAGATACTCAAGATACAGTTAATGTCATGCGAAAAGGCCAACAGAAGGCAGTAGAAGGAAAAGAAGCTGCCCACAAAGCGAATCAAACCTTCTTGTCTATTATGAGAGATATTGATAAGATTACAAGTCAAATTCAAGAAGTATCCGCAGCGACAGAAGAGATGTCTGCTGGTACAGAAGAAGTAAATGCTTCTCTTTCGCTAGTTTCTGAAACTGCAACGGATGTAAAAAAAGAGACTCTTCAAACAGTAAAATCAATTCAATCACAAGCTGTATCAATTGAACAAATATCAATTCAATCTAACAAAATGAAAGAAAAGGTGGAAGAATTAACGGAACTGGTTTCAAAATTTAATATTACAGAATAAGATAATTTATTCAATTACAAATGTAATAACATGTATGAAAACACATGAAGACTTAAGGGGCTTCGTGTGTTTTTTTATTGAATAATGTATGAAATAATATTGGATCATTTCACGGTATTTCAAAAATTTCGGTTTTATATCCATATATGCAAAATTACATATATTTAATGATTGATAATCATGAGCTAATGTAACTATAATAATTACACTAATAAGTAACTTACTGACGACAGTTATAAGTAAAGAAGGAGGGTTTTATTGTATTTTGTATATAAAAAATAGAAAAGGAGATATGTAAATGAAAAGGCTACTTGTTATAGGCATCATGTATACAATGTTTTTCCTCATAGGAAATATACACTTACATGCTGATGAACGAACAAATGTAAAAGAAATTACTAGTTTAGAAGAGCCTACTTGGATATTTCAGGCGGGCATAAGTAAGGGTAAATATCACGATCGACAAGATTTAGGATTTATTTTGCAGAGAAATACACCATTAAAGGTAAGACAAACGAATCCTAATTTTAAAGACAAATTAACATTACGTTTATTGTCTAATGACTCTAAAAATGAAAAATCCATACAAGTAGGAAATGAGTGGATTACCATTCAAGGTGATACGCCTTTAGTTCCTTTCATAGATACTCCGTATGGTGAAAAGCACGCTGTACTTGAGTACCAAGTAGGGAATGAAAGTGCTACTAAACCTCTTCCCATTTATAAACAACAAGGAAGTGTATCTCAATTTTTTAGTACATGGGATCAATTTGATGGAGAGTATGCGTTAATTCAAGGGGAGAGTTTTCAATTATTTGTACCTAAAAAAGATAAAGAGTTAGTAAGATCTTTAAAAGATTTTCAATCGTTGGATGAGTTAATTGCATATTATGAAGATATTTTTGCGATGTATGATTCAATTATTGGTTTAGATGGCTCAACGGTTGAAAATAAAAAAAGTCAAAATCGTTATTTCTTAAAAGCAGATATATCTGGTGCTGGCGGTGCCTATTATGGCGCAAATTGGACAGCGAATAGTTCAGATAGTACAAAGATGTGGTTAGATAAACTAAGTTGGGGAACTTTACATGAAATCGCTCATGGATACCAAGCTGGTTTTGATAATCAAGGAATATTTACAGGAGAAGTTTCTAATAATCTATTTGGTGTTCAATATCAATATAGTAAATACGGCAAAAAAGCAGATCAAGTTGGTTGGTTATTTAATTTTGGGAAGAAGGAACAGGTAGAACGGAATTTATACAATGCTTTAATGAAAGAAAATAAAAATTATGATGATTTAGATTTGCGACAAAAACTTATTCTTTTAACGATGGCGAAACAAAAAGCTGGCGATGAAGCTTTTGCAAAAATGTATCAAGGTTATCGAAAACTAGCTAGCAATGCTGCTTTCAAAAAGGGGGATTATTCTTTACCGGATTTAATGAATCAGTATTATAGCGAGAATGTACAAGTTGATTTTACACCCGTTTTTGAAAGATGGGGCTTTAAGCTTAATCATAAACAAATAGAGATGAATAGGGCGAAAGGTTATCCGGCAATTACTTCTTTAGCGTATATAGTGCCTGAATCACAATTAGCTAAGGCGAGAGCTCTAGTTGATCCTGATATTCCGATAAACTCTAACTTTGAAATAGTTACGAATCAGCAAATTGCTTCGCTTGGACTAAAAGGGAATTTGCATATCCATTTAAATACAAATGAAATAGATACATTGAAAGGAAGAAAGATTAAATTAAAAGAAGGGAATACAGTTGTTCAAGAAAAAACAATTGAAACAGCAGATATCAATTTACAAGACGTACCAAATGGGGTTTATACGGTTGAAATTTCAGGTGAGAAAATGGATAGAATGTATCATTTCCGTTCGTATTATGCCTATGTAAAGGAAAAGGATAATAGTCTAACGATTGATGTTAACGAAATGAAAGTGAGCAATTTGGTAAATGAAACGATTCAATTCCTAGGATTAGGAGATGACCAGTTTGCCGAATTAAATACAGACTTAGAGCAAAAGCAAGCTGTTTTTACGGTTACTACTAAAACGCCTCATAGCTATTATGCAGGTGAAAAATATGCATCAATAGAGTTGTTTAATGAGAAAGGTGAAAAAATTTATACGAAGGAAATGGAAGGGACAAATGTAACGATTGTAAAAGATACCATTCCACTAAAAGAAGGATATAAAATTAAAATCTATCATGATGAAATAAAAAAACGATTAACTAGTACAGCTACTATTATTAATCCTATGAATAAAACGAATGAATTTATAATGACAAAATGGGGATTGAAAAATACTTATTTGAAAAATAATCCAGAAGAAAATCTTATGCAAAGAATTGATGAAGAAATGGAAGGAATTATAAGTAATCCCGTTTTAAAAGAGATACCAATGCAAAAATTAGAAATGAAAAAGAATGCGTGGATGGCGATAAATATGTTATCAGAACCACAAAAAATAACGTATATAAATAAATATAAAGATAGCTTATATAATGAGTAATTTTTGAGAAATGAAATGAATCTAAAAAGTAGCAAACCAATCTATTAACCTATGTATATAGAGGGATGTAAAATCGATTGGCTATAGTTAAAAGTTTTATCTATGCTTAAAATTGTAAAATACATTTATTTAACTTAATAATAAGATTGTAAAGGAGTAAAAATATGAATAATTTCGTAAAGGTAGGTTTAACTACAGGAGTGGTGTTATCGGCGATTATGCCTTATGGAGGAGTACATGCGGAAACAGAAGATTTAAAAGTAGAAACAAAGGAAGATACGTTCCGAACAGGTAATTTAACAGCACCTTCTCAAAAATCGGCAGAAAATGTAGCAAAGGATGCGCTAAAAGGAAAAACAGAACAAGCATTATCCTCAAAGCAAGTTAATACGGAATCCAAAGTTAATTATAATGTTACGCAAAGTCGTAAATCTTATGATGGTACTACATTGGTACGTCTTCAACAAACGTATGAAGGACGTGATGTATACGGATATCAACTAACAGCACATATTAATGATGATGGTGTACTTACGAGCGTTTCAGGGGATAGTGCCCAAGATCTACAACAACAGGAAGATTTGAAACAACCTATTACTTTATCAGAAGAGGATGCAAAAAAACAGCTTTTCAACATCTATGGAAATAATCTCACATTTATTGAAGAACCAGAAATTAAACAAGTGGTATATGTAGATGAAAATACAAATAAAGCTACAAACGCATATCAAATTACTTTTAGTGCATCTACACCTGAATATGTATCTGGTACAGTATTAATTGATGCTTTTGGTGGTAATCTATTAAAAGAACTCGTTCAAAAATTGGGTATACAAGTAGATAGTAGTATTGTCCAATCTGCGACAGCAAATAAATCACAAGATTCTTCAAGATTAACAGGTACAGGAAAAGATGACTTAGGTATTAATCGTACGTTTGGAATTACGCAGCGAAGTGATGGAACGTACATGCTTGCAGATTATTCTCGTGGTAAGGGAATTGAAACATATACTGCTAATTATAAAGATTATAATAATTATATAAGAAATGTATGGGGTTATCTCGATGATTTAGTAACAAGTAATTCTACAAATTTTACTGATCCTAAAGCAGTTAGTGCTCATTATTTAGCAACGAAAGTATATGATTTTTATCAAGAAAAATATGGCCGTAACAGCTTTGATAATAACGGACAAAAAGTAATTTCTGTCGTTCATGGTTGGAACACAAATGGTACGAATAAAGGAAATCCTAAGCAGTGGTTTAATGCATTTAGTAATGGAGCTATGCTAGTATACGGAGATCCAATTGTTAGAGCATTTGATGTGGCAGGACATGAATTTACACACGCGGTTACAAGAAATGAGTCTGGACTTGAGTATGCAGGAGAAGCTGGTGCAATTAATGAGGCTCTATCTGATATTTTAGGAGTAGCAGTTGAAAAGTATGCTAATAACGGAAAGTTCAATTGGACAATGGGAGAACAATCAGGTCGTATTTTTAGAGATATGAAAAACCCATCATCTATCTCTTCTAGATATCCGGAGGACTATAGACATTATAATAACTTACCTATTGATGCTGACCACGATCATGGTGGTGTACACACGAACTCTAGCATTATTAATAAAGTAGCTTACTTGATTGCTAGTGGTGGAAACCATAATGGAGTAAACGTACATGGCATTGGAGAAGATAAAATGTTTGATATTTTCTATTATGCAAATACGGATGAATTAAATATGACTTCTAACTTTAAAGAATTAAAAGAAGCTTGTATTCGTGTAGCAACGAACTTATATGGTAAAGACTCATTAGAAGTACAAGCTGTCCAACAAGCCTTTAAAGCAGCTTATATTTAATAATATTGCGATGAATTATAAACCCTTTTATTTTAATATAGTGATTAATTTGTGTGTATAGGCAAAAACCTTGTAGAATTTTTCTGCAAGGTTTTTTTAGAATTTTATTTTACAAATGTGTTATATGGTTTTTAGTTAATTAGGATAAAAATAATCCTATAACTGTATGTAAGAATGTGTGATTTTACAACCTTTTCTATGATAAAAAAAGATACTACTTTAGCAAATATAAAGAGTTAGAAATTATAGTTTATAGGGCACTTTTTTGTTCCTATGGAACTTTAAAGTGCGTAATTTTCTTTATCGTTAATATATATCATAATGGTATTTATTAGTTGGTTTTAGCTTTACTCTGCTGTTGATGTGATTTTTTACATTAGAATGATTTGAATTAGAATTATTGAGTGGATCTAAATACTGATAATTTTGATTTTTAGTTCAGTACAGAGTGGAATAGCTACATAATTTTCGTTTATACTTTTTTGAAAAAAGGGTGGATCTGCTTATTTTCTGTTAAAGATAAGAGAAGTGAACCACAATATAAACGTAATTATGTATTCCAACGTAAGTCAATCATGTAGCACATGAATTTGGAGGGATCTATATGCATATGCAATTAAAAGGAAAAACAGCACTGGTTACTGGATCTACGGCAGGGATTGGAAAAGCAATTGCCACTTCATTAGTAGCGGAAGGAGCTACTGTACTTATTAATGGACGTCGTGAAGAAAATGTTAATCAAACGATAAACGAAATTCTAGCGCAGTATCCGGATGCTATTCTTCAACCTGTAGTAGCTGATTTAGGAACAGAACAAGGGTGCCAAAATGTGATTGAAAAGTACTCTGAAGTAGACATTCTTATTAACAACTTAGGAATTTTTGAACCTGTAGAATATTTTGATATCCCTGATGAAGATTGGTTTAAATTGTTTGAAGTCAATATTATGAGTGGTGTTCGACTTACTCGCTCGTATTTGAAAAAAATGATTGAAAGAAAAGAAGGAAGAGTTATCTTTATTGCTAGCGAAGCAGCTATTATGCCATCTCAAGAAATGGCTCATTATAGTGCGACTAAAACGATGCAACTCTCACTTTCTCGCAGTTTAGCTGAGCTGACGACAGGAACGAATGTGACTGTTAATACTATAATGCCCGGTTCGACTTTAACGGAAGGAGTGGAGACTATGTTAAATAGTCTTTATCCTAATGAGCAATTGACAATAGAAGAAGCTGAGAAGCGATTTATGAAAGAGAATCGACCAACCTCTATTATTCAAAGACTTATTCGACCAGAAGAAATTGCCAATCTTGTCACTTTCTTAAGCAGCCCACTTTCTTCAGCAATTAATGGTTCCGCGTTGCGAATAGACGGGGGATTAGTACGTAGTGTGTTTTAAAAAATTAAAAACAACATAATATTCTGTTGAAGGTAAAGATGGTAAGGCAAATGAGTTGTATTTTATCTATTAATGGAAATATATAAAAAGCAAATTGCGACATGCAAACAGCCGAATTTTCTACTATAAGAAAAATTCGGCTGTTCTTTTTTTACTTGTTGTAAAGGATGGAAAGCTTTTAAGATTGTGGCACGCCTCTTAAGACAAAGATAAGGCGAAGCAATCCCGCTGTTATTTGTATTATTTAGTGAAAGTTACCAAACGTTTTTCAACACTATTTTCCCAATTGCTTTATTTGACTCCAAATATTCATGTGCTTGTGCAACTTCATCAAACGTAAAAAGTTTAGAATCTAGCAATGGTCGAAGGTGTCCTTCTTCTACTATTTGCGTTAGTTTAGTTAAAATTTCCCCGCAAGCGTCACGTTTATCTGTATGTAATATTTTTAACGCCATAAAAGTAACGTGCAGAGAGAGTCCTTTTGCGTGTAAAGGAGAGAGGTCATGGGTTGAACGAGCTGCAATTGTTACGACAGTTCCGTTGACCGCAGCAGCTTCAAAAGAATGATCAAGATTCTTGCCGCCTACTGTATCAAATATAACTTCAAATCCGTTTCCGTTCGTATGTTTTTGTACATATTCTTGAACAGATTCTTCTTTATAATTAATAGCTATGTCGGCTCCTAGACGATGGGCGATGTCTATTTTGCTTTGCTGAGAAGCGGTTGTAAAAACTTTAGCGCCTGCCCATTTAGCTAGTTGAATGGCTACGTGTCCTACGCCACCAGTAGCTCCATGAATAAGAATATTTTGACCAGGTTTAATATTTGCACGATCAAATAAAGATTCCCAAGCTGTAATTGCAACTAATGGTAGAGCAGCTGCTGCTTCCATTGTTAAATTTTTAGGTTTGTGAGCAATTAATCGTGCATCAGCAAGCATAAATTCTGCAAGTGCACCTCCAGTTTCTTTAAAACCTCCGGCACATCCGTATACTTCATCCCCACATTTAAATTTCGAAACACCTTCTCCTACTTCAATAACAATACCAGCTACATCGCCGTGTAATATAGCTGGAAACTCAGGAGCGACTGCTGAAACGGCACCACTACGCATTTTTGTATCGATTGGATTTACACTTGTTGCTTTTACGTGAATTAGAACATGACCTGGTAAAAGTTTTGGTTTTGAAACTTCTTCTAATTGAAATACAGATGAATCCCCAAAAGAATGGATAATTTGTGCTTTCATAGTTTATACCTCCTGTTCGTGGTTATAGCATAGCAAAGTACGAAAAATAAGTATAATATTTTGAATTTGGTTAGTAACAATTTTATATAAAGAAAGGGAAAGTACGTGAAATAATGAAACGTATTTGCAAAAGCAACTGTAAAGTTTTTTGAAGAAAGGATAGATGTTATTTTTGCAGCACGATTTATTCATTATGTTTATTATTACTCACTTAGTATAGGTACTTTAAAGTGCCTACATCACTTTAAAGTACGTACTGTTATTCATGTTATGGCCGATTTATAATAACACTCGTAGCACAAAGAAAGTTATAACGATTACAATCGGCAACAATGTGGTGTTGCAGTGTTGCTTATAAATTTTGAGAAGAAATATGAAAAGTATAGATTTATATGAATGAGGGAAAGTGAGTGAAACACATGGAAAAGTTTGCGAACCATTTTGGATATAATCGTATGTTTGCGAAAGATCAACTTACGTTAGGAGTTCACATTCCGATTGAAAATTATCAGTTTCATGCTCCAACGATGGAAAAACAAGTAGAGTTAGTACAAAAAGCGGAACAATACGGTTTTACAGGTGTATGGCTTCGCGATGTATTGCTGCAAGACCCTGATTTTGGTGATCCTGCAACAGGTCAAATTTACGATATGATGATTTATTTGACGTATTTAGCAAGCAAGACAAAGAAAATTGCATTTGGAACGTCGGCAACAGTGTTGTCACTTCGTCATCCATTGCGTGTAGCAAAAGAAATTGCTACATTAGATCAACTATTTCCAGAAAGAATTATGCTTGGCGTTTCATCCGGTGACAGACGTGCCGATTTCAAAGCGTTAGGTGTTAGTCATGAAACACGAGGTGAAAAGTTTAGAGAAGCATTTGCTTACTTGGAAGAGATTTTGTATAAAAACTTCCCGTCTATCCAGTCGACACTAGGAGAAGTTCATGGTGCGAATTTAGTTCCAAAACCGTCTAAACGTGTTCCAACCTTTATTACAGGTTTTAGTCAGCAAAATATGGAATGGTTTGCTGAACATGGAGATGGATGGATGTATTATCCACGTAGTCCGGTGCATCAGGCGGGAGCAATTGGACAATGGAGAGAACTAGTAGAGGATTATCATCCAGATGTATTCAAACCATTTATACAACCGATGCATTTAGATTTATCTGAAGATCCAAATGAACGTCCTACACCGATACGTTTAGGTTACCGTACAGGGCGTAAGGCACTAATTGAATTACTTGATATATATAAAAGTATTGGTGTGAATCATTTATTCCTTGCTCTATTTGATGGTCAACGCCCAGCTGACGAAGTGTTAGATGAGCTAGGGGAAGAAGTACTTCCTCATTACCCTGCATTGTAAAGGAGTGGAAAGAATGAAAGCGATAGGACTTATGCAATATGGTGATAAAAGTGTACTACAAGAAATTGAAATGAAAATACCTTTATTAGGAGACAACGATGTACTGATTGAAGTATATGCAGCTGGTATAAACCCCGTGGATTGGAAAATACGTGAAGGTTTACTTCAAGACGTAATTTCTTATGACTTCCCGCTCGTTTTAGGATGGGATGTTGCAGGTGTAGTTGCTGCTATAGGGCCAAACGTAACAGGATGTAAAGTGGGGGATGAAGTATATAGTCGTCCAGATATTGAACGAAATGGTACGTATGCAGAGTACGTGGCAGTAGATGAGAAGTATGTAGCGAAAAAACCGAGAAATCTATCTTTTGAGGAAGCGGCATCAATCCCTCTAGTAGGTTTAACAAGTTGGCAAAGTTTAGTGAAATTCGCTAATGTTCAAAAGGGTAATAAGGTTTTAATTCATGCTGGATCTGGCGGGATAGGTACGTTTGCTATTCAGCTAGCCAAAAGCTTCGGTGCACATGTTGCAACTACGACTAGTACAAAAAACATGCAGTTTGTAAAGGATCTAGGCGCTGATACTGTCGTCGATTACAAAACGGAAGATTTTTCTTCGCTTTTGCATAATTACAATATTGTATTTGATGTATTAGGCGGAGATATACTAAAGAATAGTTATAAAGTGCTTGCACCAAATGGAAAGTTAGCGTCTATTTATGGTCCGAAAGGTATGGAAATTCCGCAAACCGAGATATCAAGAGAGAAAAATATTGAGAGTGACCATATATTTACTGAACCTAACGGATATGAACTTTCTCTTATTACAGAATTAATTGAGGGCGGGAAGATTAAACCTGTTGTAACGCATGTGTTGCCTTTACATGTAGAAGGCGTAAAAAAAGCACACCACATAAGTGAGTCAGAACGTGCTCTTGGCAAAATTGTATTAAAGAAACATTGGTAAAGTATGAGGATTTAGAGAGAGCGTTGTGCTAAGTAGCGAATGAGCTAATATATTCTTTTCTAGCAATTGTTTTAAAAAGGGAGATAGCAAATGGATTCAATGACATTTCTTTTACCCCGCATTAACAGGCAGTAAGACCCCCACCTCAAAATTCAGCGATATCATAGAAGTTAGGTGGGGGCAACTGCCTGTAAAAGCCCGATTGGTTCAACTAATAATCAGTGGGAATGAACAAAACCCCCACTGATTAAAGTTTCACTTTATTCGGAGCGACAGGGGATTTAGCGAAACGCAAAATTTACCCTGCTTTATACAAACTATTTAGTAATGAAAATATACCGCAATCTATTTCGATTATCGATATTGGTAGAAAGGTAATGTCAGATGTGGAATTTCAAACAAAGGTAGAACAATCCCTTGCTACATTTTCTAGAAAATCTACTGATGATGAATCAGGAGTAGAAGAATTTATTAGCACATTTCGTTATTGTCAATTAAATACAGCGAATATAGAGGACTATCAAGATTTGTTGAGCCTTGTAAAGAGGCGTGAAACAGAATTAAACAATCCTGAAAACCGCATGTTTTACCTATCTGTTATACCAGAAGTATTTGATGTCATTGCTTTAAATATTAAGGAAAGTGGATTGTGGACTACAAAAGGATTGAACCGTCTTATTATAGAGAAGCCTTTTGGGCATCATATAACATCTGCTCACGAGTTTAACGGGGAATTAATTGAAGATTTTGATGAAACTGATATTTATTATATCGATCATTATCTTTAGAAATGAATGGTAACTCAGGATAAACTTAGAAAAGTATTACGAAATAAATAGTATTTAATTTAAGACATATTTATTGACGATAATAATTTATGTGGTTAATATACTAGATGTAAGATTATTTAATTACTAAAAGTAATTAGATATAAAATGTTTTGCAAAATTCTATAAATAAGTACGTTGTAGTAGAAACGCTTTGAATTGGCACTATTAATATTGGGGACAATTAGAAAGCGAAAGGTATAAAAGGAATTGGAATTTGATAACTCTTTGTTTTTTTATAAAAACAGGGGCTTCTGTACAATTCATTTTTAAAATATTGACAAGGATTATACAACAAGAGGGGGACTGAAATTGGAATCAATGACCTTTGTTTTATTTGGAGCGACAGGGGACTTAGCGAAACGCAAAATTTACCCCGCACTATATAACTTATATAGAGATCAAAAGCTTCCAAAGCAAATATCCGTTATCGGGCTTGGAAGACGTCAAGTATCTCACGAAGATTTTCAAGAAAGAATAAAAGAATCAATAGAGACGTTTTCTCGTCAGAGGGAAGAAGGTACTCCGGAACTGGAAGGTTTTTTAGATAATTTTCGCTATTGTCCATTAGATGTCAGTAAGCCGGAAGACTATGAGAGATTATTACAAGTCGTTCGTGAAAGGGAAGAAGAACTACATATAAAAGGTAATAGAATGTTCTATCTTTCAGTTGCTCCTGAATTTTTCGAGACGATTGCTTTAAATATTAAGGAAAGCGGACTTGATAAAACAGATGGATGGAAACGCCTGATGATTGAGAAACCGTTTGGGCACGACCTTGCATCTGCTCGTGAGCTGAATGATAAGCTTAGTCGCACGTTTGAAGAAGACGAGATATACCGTATTGATCATTATTTAGGTAAACCGATGATTCAAAACCTTGAAGCGCTAGAATTTGCAAATCCTGTTCTCCAGTCGATTTGGAATAAAGAACATATAGCGAATGTACAAATCACAGCTAGTGAAACAGTTGGGGTTGAAGAAAGGGC
Source organism: Bacillus cereus group sp. BfR-BA-01311 (assembly GCF_022664295.1). NCBI lineage: Bacteria > Bacillati > Bacillota > Bacilli > Caryophanales > Bacillaceae > Bacillus > Bacillus cereus group sp. BfR-BA-01311. Next base: position 302,701 of record NZ_JAKUHC010000002.1, on the reverse strand, counting down.
AGGATATTATGACCAGGCAGGAGCCATTCGAGATATGGTTCAAAATCATATGTTACAAATATTAATGATGACTGCTATGAATCTGCCGGAAAAGGTTAATGCATGTGAAATTCGAGAGGAAAAGCGAAAGGTAATGGAGACGCTTCGTAAAGTGAAAAAAGAAGACGTTCAAAACCATATCGTTCGCGGTCAATACGTTTCAGGAGAAATAAAAGGCGGACAAGTTGTAGCGTATAAAGAGGAGCCAGGAGTAAACCCTTCTTCTAACATAGACACATTTGTTGCTGCTCGCCTGTGGATCGATAATCCATTTTGGACTGGCGTTCCATTTTATATACGAACAGGAAAACGAATGAAAGAAAAGTCTACTCGTATTGTAATCGAATTTAAAAATACGTTAAAACAGCAATATCAAGATAGTAATCCAAATGCAGCACCTAACTTATTAATAATTGAAATTAGTCCAGGTGAGAACGTTTCATTACAGTTAAATAGTAAAAATCCATTGAAAAATGGAGAAATTGAACCGATGCGTATTAACTTTACTTGTGAGCAAGCGGATGTGGGAGTACCTGAAGCGTATGAAAGACTCATTCATGATGCGGTGAGTGGAGACGCTACATTCTTTGCACATTGGAGAGAAGTTGAATTGTCATGGGAATGGGTACAACCAATTCTTGAAGCATTCGAGGAGAACTTATTACCACTTCATGAATATGAGTCTGGTTCATATGGTCCAGATGCGTCTAATGAATTATTGCAAGAAAGTGGATTTAAATGGTGGTTAGATCAAGAGACGGAAAAATAAGTACTTTCTTTCATGAAAGCATGTAGGGGGACGATTACTATGACACAAAACATAAATCAATTAGCAGTGAATACAATTCGTACATTATCAATTGATGCTATTAATGCGGCAAATTCAGGTCATCCAGGTCTTCCGATGGGAGCAGCACCGATGGCTTATGCATTATGGGCGAATCATTTAAATCACAATCCTAATCACCCAGAATGGTTTAACCGTGATCGATTCGTTTTATCAGCGGGACACGGATCGAGCCTACTGTATAGCTTACTTCATTTAGCTGGATATGACGTTTCAATTGATGACTTGAAAAACTTCAGAAAGTTAAATAGTAAAACACCAGGACATCCTGAGTTTGGTCATACTCCTGGAGTTGAAGCGACGACAGGCCCGTTAGGACAAGGGATTGCTAATGCTGTCGGAATGGCAATGGCAGAAGCGCATTTAGCAGCGAAGTTCAATAAGGATGGTCACTCTATTATAGATCACAATACGTACGCTTTAGTCGGAGATGGTGACTTAATGGAGGGTGTCGCTTATGAAGCGATGTCAATGGCAGGACATATGAAACTTGGCAAGTTAATTGTACTGTATGATTCAAATGAAATTTCACTTGATGGTGAATTAGGCATTGCTTTCTCTGAAGATATGCAGAAAAGGGCAGAATCTGTACATTGGCAATATGTAAGAGTTGAAGATGGAAACGATGTCGATGCTATTACAAAAGCTATTCAATTAGCGAAAGAAAATACGGATCAACCTACTCTTATAGAAATTAGAACCATTATAGGTTATGGAAGTCCAAAAGTTGCTGGAACGAACAAAGCACATGGTAACCCGCTTGGAGTAGAAGAAGCGACAGCGACAAAACAAGTGTATGGTTGGCACTATGAGGAAGACTTCTTTGTGCCTGAAGAAGTAACAGCTCATTTTAATGAACTGAAACAAAAAGGTATTGAAAAAGAAAATGACTGGAATGAGCAGTTCAACTCATACAGAGAGTCGAACCCTGCACTAGCAGATGAATTAGAAAAAGCGATTACAGGTGATGTTTTAATTGAAGCGAAAGACATTCTATCTTTTGATACTGAAAAAACGATTTCCACTCGTGTTGCAAGTGGGGAAGCTATTAATCATTATGTGAAATCGATTCCTTCTATTTTCGGTGGAAGTGCGGATCTTTCTCATTCTACGATGACAGATATAAAAGGTGAAGCAGTATATGCAGTAGAATCATATGCTGGACGAAATATATACTTCGGTGTACGTGAACATGCAATGGGCGCGGCAGCGAATGGACTGGCTCTCCACGGAGGAGTAAAACCTTTCGTAAGTACATTCTTTGTATTTAATGATTACCTTCGTCCATCGATTCGACTGGCTGCACTGCAAAATTTACCTGTTACTTACGTATTTACACATGATTCGATTGCTGTAGGAGAAGATGGTCCAACGCATGAACCAATTGAACAATTGGCAGCGCTTCGAGCAATTCCTGGTTTAACAGTTATCCGTCCGTCAGATGCAAATGAAACAGCAAGTGCTTGGGCGTATGCTTTACAGCAAACGGATGGTCCAGTCGTTTTAGTACTGAGCCGTCAAAATTTACCGGTGTTTAATGAAACGAAAGCGAACATAGAGAATCTCTCTAAAGGAGCTTACGTATTAACACAAACAAATGAAAATCCGGATGTAATTTTAATTGCGACAGGTTCTGAAGTATCCTTAGCTGCTAGTGCGAAAGCAAAATTAGAAGAAGAACAAGTTTCTGTTCGCATCGTTGCAATGCCGAGCTGGGAGTTATTCGATCGCCAATCGAACGAATATAAAGAATCCGTTCTTCCGTCTTCTATAACGAAACGAGTATCTCTTGAGATGGGTGTATCTCTCGGGTGGGAACGTTATGTAGGACAAGAAGGAAAAATATTATCGATTGAAACATTTGGAGCTTCAGGAACTGGGGCTGAAGTCATGAATCTATTTGGATTTACGACAGAAAATGTTGTTCAAATTACTAAAAATGTATTGAATTCTTAAGCTATGACTGTGAATACCTTTCCGTACATATCAGTGCTGCAAGGTATTCCAGATTGTAGTGATATGAATTTTTAATAAAAGATGATTTGAGGAGGAATTATATTATGCAAGTAGGATTAATTGGTTTAGGTAAAATGGGATTAAACTTAGGGAAAAATTTAATGGATCATAAACATGAAGTAGCAGCATTTGATTTAAATGCAAGTGCAGTGGAAGAAATGAAAGAGTACGGGGCAACAGGTGCATCTAGTTTAAATGAACTTGTTCAGTCATTACAATCACCAAGAATTCTTTGGGTTATGGTACCACACGCTGTTGTAGATTCTGTTATCGATGAAGTTACACCACTTTTATCAAAAGGAGATATTTTAATTGAAGCGGGTAATTCACATTATAAAGAGTCTATTCGCCGATATGAGCAACTAAAGAAAGATGGCATTCACTTTATGGATGCAGGAACTTCTGGCGGAATGGAAGGCGCTCGTAATGGTGCTTGTTATATGATCGGAGGAGATCAAGAAGCTTGGGACATCGTTGAACCTATCTTCCGTGATACTGCTGTAGAAAATGGATACTTATATGCTGGAAAAGCTGGTAGTGGTCACTTCTTAAAAATGGTTCATAACGGAATTGAATACGGTATGATGGCTGCTATTGGTGAAGGATTTGAGATTCTAGAGAAAAGTGAATTTGACTACGATTATGAAAAAGTATCAAGAGTATGGAACAACGGTTCAGTAATCCGTTCATGGTTAATGGAATTAACAGAAAATGCATTTTCTAAAGATGCAAAACTAGATGAAATTAAGGGTGTTATGCATTCTTCTGGTGAAGGGAAATGGACAGTAGAAACAGCATTAGATCTTCAAACAGCAACTCCTGTTATCGCAATGTCTCTATTAATGCGCTACCGCTCATTAGACAATGATACATTTACAGGAAAAGTTGTAGCAGCTCTGCGCAATGAATTTGGCGGACATGCAGTAGAAAAGAAATAAATATCTTAAAAATTTAACTCATTGACGTTTAAAAAATGGAGGGAATAAATCATGAAGTTTTTTATTGATACTGCAAATCTTGAGGACATAAAAAAAGCATATAAACTTGGAGTTTTAGCTGGTGTTACAACGAATCCTTCTTTAGTAGCAAAAGAGGGCGTTAAGTTTGAAGACCGTATCGCAGAAATTTGTCAGGCAGTACCTAAAGTTGAGTCTGTTTCGGCAGAAGTAACGCCAGATGCTGTTACAGCTGAAGAGATGATTGCTCAAGCAGAGGAACTGATTAAGATTAACGGCGGCGATGAAAAAGTTACAATTAAACTTCCGATGACGTTAGCAGGATTAGAAGCTTGTCGCTACCTTACTGAAAAAGGTGTGAAAACGAACGTTACACTTATTTTCACAGTGAACCAAGCACTTTTAGCTGCTCGAGCAGGTGCAACGTACGTCTCTCCATTTTTAGGACGTTTAGATGATATTTCTGAAGATGGTGTATTATTAGTTGCTAAAATTGCTGAATTATTCGATGTTCATCAATTAGATACACAAATTATTGCGGCGTCTGTTAGACACCCAGATCATGTAACTCGTGTAGCGATGGCAGGGGCTCACATTGCAACAATTCCTTATAAAGTAATTGAACAACTTGCTATGCATCCATTAACAGATCAAGGTATTGAAAAGTTCGCTGCAGATTGGGCGAAAGCACCTAAATTATAATATATAAAAGTGGGGGAGGCTTTCCGAAAATTGCTTTTTATGAGAGGACAGATTCCTAGGTAACTTCATCGTTTAATTAGGATCCCGAGTTTGGCGTCTTACTACGTGAAAATAGCAAGAGAAGAAAGTGTCATTCACTTTTGAAGAAGGAAAATATACTTACGCGTAGCGTTTATCACAATAACATTATAATTATGAAAGAGAAATCCCCTTATCAGAGAGAGTAGGTAACATGTATCTCTGATAAGGGAGATTCTTTTTATATAAATCACTATGATGTGAAGATGCTTTTAAACGTATAGCAATATGAAAAGGTATCTTTTACTCAAGTAAGAACTATATAGGTTCTTTTAATTATATAGTATTTATGAAAGGGTTTACATAAAGGGGGATTGAGTATGAATATGTACCTTTTAATTATTACATTATTATCAATTGTAATTGTTATTTTAGGGGTATCGTGGTGGAGATGGCATGCGTTTATTAGTTTAACGATTGCAAGTTTGTTTTTAGCAATTATGTCTGGAATGCCAATGGATAAAATAGTAAGTGCTTATGAAACGGGAGTTGGAAGTGTTCTCGGGCATTTAGTAGGTATTTTAGTATTAGGTACAATTTTAGGGAAAATGATGGCAGAGTCAGGTGCTGGAATGCAAGTGGCAGAGTTCTTTATTAAATCCTTTGGGATAAAAAACTTACCATGGGCTATGTTAATTGCAGGTTTTATTATTGGAATTCCGGTGTTTTTTGAAGTAGGTATTTTAATATTACTACCGTTAGTAATTTCAATTCATAAAACAACGAAACAAAATATTTTATTGATAGCATTACCAGCAATTGCTGGGCTATCTGTCGTACACGGCCTTGTTCCTCCGCATCCAGGGGCAATTGTAGCAATTGGTATTTATAAAGCGAATCTTGGGAAGGTACTAATGTATTCACTCATTATTACATTTTTTGCAGCCATTATTGCAGGTCCTATATTTGCGAAATGGATTCACAAACGTGTAATTCCTGAAAATGAGCCAGAATTGATTCGTGTAAATACAAAATCAACGAAATTACCAGGAATAGGAGTTTCATTTTTAGTTATATTGTTACCTGTTATGTTAATGGTTTTAGCTGCAGCAGCTCCTTATGTGCCTCTTTCTACTACTTTGATGAAGACTGTCACATTAATCGGTAGTCCTATCATTGCACTATTGATTGCATGTTTTGCAGCGTTTTATTTTCTTGGATTTCGCCAAGGTATCGATAAAAAGGCTATTAAGAAGGTAACAGAAGATAGCTTATTACCAATCGGTTCAATTGTTGCGATTATTGGTGCTGGCGGGGGATTTAAGCAAATTCTTATCGATAGTGGCGTAGGGAATGCTATTGCTCAAATGTCTGAGCATTTAGCTCTATCCCCAATTGTATTAGCATTTATAGTAGCAGGATTAATTCGAATTGCGACAGGGTCAGCGACAGTCGCTTTAACAACAGCAGCGGGTATCGTTTCGCCAATCGTTGAAAATACGACAGGTGTGAATTTAGAGTTACTCGTTATTGCAACAGGTGCAGGAGCACTTATGTTTTCACACGTAAACGATGCTGGTTTTTGGATGGTAAAAGAATACCTAGGGTTAACAGTGAAAGAAACATTTAAAACATGGACTGTATTAGAAACGTTACTTTCATTTATCGCTTTTGGAGGAGTTTTACTACTCGATATGTTTGTTTAAGATAAAGATGTTTCTATTTAGATAATTGTGGCATACAACGTTATCAATAGATAAAAGGTATGTATTTTTATGGTGGGATACTGTAACAATTTTTTGTTAGGAGGAAGAAATGGTGAGCTCAAAATATATGGTTGGTGTAGACATTGGGACAACTAGTACAAAATCCGTTCTATTTTCTACTGATGGATCTGTTATTGCTAGTCATGGAATTGAATATCCTTTATATTCTCCTACGCCTGAAACAGCGGAACAAGACCCAGAAGAAATTTTTCGTGCAGTAATACATACGATTAAAGAAACTGTACGATCAAGTAGTGTACAGCCAAGTGATATTCTTTGTGTCTCTTTTAGTTCGGCAATGCATAGTATCATTGCCGTAGATGAAAAGGGAGAGCCGTTAACGAGATGTATCACTTGGGCAGATAATAGAAGTGCAAGCTGGGCGGAGAAAATAAAGAATGATATGAATGGTCATGAAATTTACCTTCGTACTGGGACACCAATTCATCCGATGTCACCACTTTCGAAATTAGTTTGGTTACAGAATGAGCAGGCAGAGTTATTCGCAAAAAGTTATAAATTCATTTCTATTAAAGAATATGTTTTTTACAAGTTATATAAAGAGTATGTAATTGATTATTCTATAGCGTCAGCAACAGGGATGTTTAATTTGAAATCTTTAAAATGGGATGAAGAGGCTTTACATGTTGCGGGAATTACAGATGAAAAGCTTTCTAAACTTGTTCCAACAACGCACAGTTTAACAGGATTAGATGAAGAGCTTGCCAAAGAGATGAATGTACTTGTTTCTACGCCTTTTGTAGTAGGAGCGAGTGATGGAGTACTATCTAATTTAGGTGTAAATGCAATAGATCCTGGCGTTGTGGCTGTTACAATTGGTACAAGCGGTGCGATACGTGCTGTAACAAATCGTCCTGTAACAGATCCAAAAGGTAGAATTTTTTGTTATGCGTTAACTGAAGACCATTGGGTAATCGGTGGACCAGTTAATAATGGCGGTATGATTTTCAGATGGGCTCGTGACCAATTGGGCACTTCAGAGATTGAGCTTGCAAAGCGTTTAGGGAAAGATCCATATGAAGTGCTTACTGAAATAGCAGCAAAAGTGAATCCGGGGTCCGACGGTTTATTATTTCACCCTTATTTAGCAGGGGAAAGAGCTCCTTTATGGAATGCAAATGCACGAGGATCTTTCTTTGGACTCGGATTGCATCATAAGAAAGAACATCTTATCCGTGCTGTTTTAGAAGGAGTAATTTATAATTTATATACGGTTCTTCTCGCTTTAAAAGAGCTAATTGGTGAACCGAAAAAAATTCAAGCGACAGGTGGTTTTGCAAGATCGGAACTTTGGAGACAGATGATGGCGGACATCTTCCATCAAGACGTATATGTTCCAGAAAGTTTCGAAAGCTCTTGCTTAGGAGCTGCAATCCTCGGTTTATATAGTTTAGGTGAAGTAGATACGTTGCATGTAGTTTCTGAAATGGTAGGTGCGAATTTCCACCATGAACCAAACATGGAAAGTGTGGAAAAATATAAAGATTTAACGCCAATCTATATCCGTCTGTCCCGTCAATTGGAAGAAGAATATGAAAGTATAGCAGCGTATCAAAAAAAGTGGGTTTAAAAGCTATTTACCAAGAAAATATGGTAACGTATAAAGAGGTACTCCGATTTTTTAGGATACTCTTTCAACATAAAATATTTTAAGAAGCATGATGAACGAAAAATATAGGGAGAGAGGGTTATGAAAATGAAGGATAACAAAGAGTTTATTGGATATGTTGGAACTTACACGAAAGAAAATAGCGAAGGAATATATAAATTTACGCTAGATGTAGAAGCAAAAAAAATTAGTAATGTAACACTTGCCGCTAAGCTGGATAACCCTACATATGTAACGATTAACCGAAATAATGAATATCTCTATTCCGTTGTTAAGGAAGGCGAATCTGGCGGTGTAGCTGCGTATTCCATTGATAGTCATACTGGAGAACTAAAAGCGAAAAATAGACAAGTAGTAGAAGGTGCTTCTCCTTGTCATATTAGTGTTGATAGTGGAAATCATACAGTAGTTACAGCGAATTACCATAAAGGAACGATTGAGTCTTTTGAAATAAATGAAGAAAATGGAACTGTAAATCCTGCTTCATCTATTATGGCACATGAAGGTTCAGGTCCGAATAAAGAAAGACAAGAAAAACCACATGCACATTACGCGGGGTGCACTCCTGATGAAAAATATGTAGTGGGCGTTGATTTAGGGATAGATAAAATAATTACGTATGAAGTAAAAGATAGTACATTAACAGAAGTGAATCGTTTATCTGTAAATCCAGGAAGTGGTCCAAGACATATTACTTTTCATCCGAATGGAAAGTATGCGTATGTGATGACGGAGCTTAGTTCAGAGGTTATTGTGTTAACATATAATCCTACAGAAGGATCCTTTACAGAATTACAGTATATTTCTACTGTTCCAGAAGAGTTTGATGAAAATAATCAAGGAAGTGCGATTCATATTTCTTCTGACGGCTGTTTTGTATATGCAGGTAATCGTGGTCATAATAGTATCGCTGTTTATAGCGTAGATCAAAATTCAGGTCAGCTTACATTCGTTGAACATACATCTACAGAAGGAAATTGGCCAAGAGACTTTGTATTAGATCCTACTGAAAAGTTCCTTGTTGCTACAAATGAAAAGTCACATAATCTTGTGTTATTTTCAAGAGATGAATCTACAGGTAAGTTAACACTTTTACAATCTGATGTTGTTGTGCCAGAGCCTGTTTGTGTGAAGTTTTTAAATATATAATTTCAGATGCCTAAACAAAAGCAAAGCGATATCGCTTTGCTTTTTATTGTTTCTTTTTCGGCCTACGTACTAATTCGCCGCCGCAGTTTGGACAAACGTTATGTCTTTCTTCTGTACATGGTGCGCAAAATGTACATTCATATACACAAATGTATGCTTCAGAATCTTGTTCGAGCGATTGATCGCAAATTTGACAGTTTGTTTTCATTTCTAGTGCCATAATAAGTCTCCTTTTTAGTTAGAAAATTTATAATTTAATTATAATTCATTAAATAGAAATAGTCCTTTTCAATTGAAAGGAAATCGAATGATAAAGTTATGAATTGAAACGAAAGATGCTGGTTTATTTTAAAATTGATTATTTATTACAGTTGGAATATTATGAAATAGTCAAAAGACAACAGGGGGTATAGATTTTGACTAATCATAACGATCATTTAAAAGCAAACTGCGAAAAATGCTTCGGTCTATGTTGCGTTGCATTACCGTTTGCAGCATCGGTAGATTTTGCAGTGAATAAAGATGGTGGTAAACCATGTTCCAATTTACAATCAGATTTTAAATGTAGTATACATAAAAATCTTAGAGGAAAAGGTTATAAAGGTTGTACAGTATTTGAGTGTTTCGGTGCTGGGCAGAAGATTTCTCAGGGTACGTTTAAAGGGATTGATTGGAGGAAAGATGCTAAGCATGCGAGAAAAATGTATGATGCTTTTCCAGTTATGCATCAGCTTCATGAAATGCTTTGGTATTTAAATGAGGCTATTTTATTGAAGGCGACGCAGCCAATTTATAAAGAGCTGGAGACCGCAATTGAGGAGACAGAGCGACTTGCGAATTTAAGTCCAGATGAGTTAATGAAAATAAATGTTCCAATGCATAGGGCAGAGGTGAACATTCTTCTTTTAGAAACGAGCGAATTAGTATGGAAGGAAATGAATACTGCGCGTAAGAAACGAATCATACACCGCGGAGCAGACCTTATGGGAGCGAATCTGAAAAAGAAAAATTTACAAGGTGCAAATTTAAGAGGAGCTTATTTAATTGCGGCTAACTTAAATGGTGCAGACTTACGCGGGGCGGATCTCATTGGAGCAGATTTACGAGATGCAGATATTCGCGGGGCTGATTTTACTAATAGTATTTTCCTGACGCAAGTTCAAGTTAATGCTGCGAGAGGGGACAAACATACGAAATTACCGAAATTATTGTCTCGTCCATCGCATTGGAGTGCGTAAAGAGTGAGGAGTATTTAGTGTGGATATATTTCAGTATTTAGAAGAGATGCAAGAGGATGTCTTTTCGTTAGCAGTAGAGCAAATAGAAGCGAAGTATTATGATATTTGTTGCATGTTGGCGTCTACAGAATATGCAGAACGAATTAAAGCAATTGATTTAGAGTCATATAAGGAAAGTATTCGAGTAGGTTTGGATGCAGCTGTAGAAATGGCTACTAATGAAGAAGCAAAAGCGATTTATTTTGAGTATGACCTTGATAACGAATGGGATAGTCAGTTTTATATTTGTAAGGAGTATTTTTCAATGGAAGAAGGGGATGACGATTGGGCATCTGAATGGACATATAATATTGAGGGGCCGGGGTCTGTAGAATTAGCAGATATGTATAAGGAAAATGGCTTTGATACAAGTGAAAAAGCAATGGGGATAACTTTATATTTAATTGCTAAAACGCTGTGTAGTTTTATAAGTGTACGTAGTGAAGTGCAAAATAATATACCGATTTGTATTGGTTTTCACGACCAAGATCCAATTATGCGAACAGGCAGAGATTAAGAATCTCTGCCTGCTTTTTATTTCTTTTCAAAAGTAGTAATAAGAACGCTACATATAATAAGAATACCACCAATAAAAAAATTACTATTTAATGTCTCATTTAATAGTAACCAACCAAGCAATGACCCAACGATAGGCTGGAAGAAGAAAAATAAGGAACCGATACTAGCGTCCATTAATTCTAATCCTTTATTCCAAAGGAAAAAGGCACCTGCTGTTGAGACGATTCCTAAATAAAGTATGCCTAATAGTACGTACATATTCATATGTTCAATAGGGTTTGATTGAAATTCCCATATCATAAAAGGTGTAATAAAAAAGAGTGAAAAGAAGATGGCGTACGTTGTAATCACTAAAGATGAAAATTTGGCTGAAGCAATTTTTACATAAATAGATAGTAAAGCCCACGTAATAGCGGCTCCAACTAATATGATTGTACCGATAAAATAGGAGCCAACTTCAATATCCCATCCGATTACGATTATGACACCGATTGTCGCTATTATAGTAGATAAAAGTCTACGAGCGGTTAGTTTTTCTTTCAAAATGAGCGCTGCAAATATAACCATACATGCAGGTGTAGCTGATGTGACTAAAGAGCCTGTATGGGCGTCGGATAATTTTGTTCCGATAAATTGGCATGTGATCGAAATGAAATAGCCGATAAATCCAATCCAAGCGAAGAGGAGCCAATCTTTTTTGCGGATGGTTACTTTTTTCTTTTGCTTTTTCTCAGCTAGTTTTAAAATGCCATACAAAACAACAAAAGCGATAATAAAGCGTAGCCAAACGAGTGTTAGTGGTGGGATAAAATCGAGTACGTATTTGCTAACAACATACATACCGCCCCATATACTTGCTGCTAGTGATAAATATATAGCTCCTAAAATTGTTTGTTTCATGTAAAGTACCTCCGTCTATTTTTAGGGTAATATGAGTTCCCTAAGACGAGGCATGGTGCACGTGTTATAAGCCCGTCTTAGTTTATAGACGGCCTACAGGTTGATCGTTTTCGAATGAAGTGTTGTAGTACATAGGTGCATTCCTCCTTCATATTTTATAATGATATTATAACTTAATTTTCAGTTTATTGGGATGTTTCTTTAGGAAATAGTGGCTGTCTAAGAAAGCGTAGTATATGGTAGAAAAACATATTTTTAAAATAAAAGAAACCAATGACATAGCAGATAAGTATATTAAGAGTAGGATGAAAAAGTAGATTAATAGAGAAAGAGGAGGAGATTGTTATAACTACAACTGTTATTTCTCATTTTTATAACGAAGAGTATTTATTGCCGTGGTGGCTTATACATCATACGAAACTGTTTGATCATGGCATTTTAATTAATAAAGGTTCTACGGATCGTTCGGTTGAGATTTGTAAAAAATTCGCACCGCATTGGGAGGTGCGAGATTCTGTAAATCCAGAGTTTGATGCATATGCGACAGATCATGAAGTGATGAGGATAGAACAAGAAGTACAAGGATGGAAAATGATTTTAAATACGACTGAGTTTCTTTGCGTGCAAGATAAAAATCAGTTTTGGAAATCGCTAAATGAATTGGGGGGGAGGATGTATTGGCTGGAAGGGCTTATTATGGTTGATGATCCTAACTACAACTATCCGGACCTTAACTTTGGAATACCTTTAATGAAACAGCGATTTCATGGTTATTTACCAGAAGATTGGCCGTTATGGAGAAGAGGTAGATTTATTCATAATCATGAGCATGGAAGTTATACGGTTGGAAGACATTTATCTGCGCATGAATCGATGATTTATCCACCTCTTGCCTGTATACTATGGTTTGGGTTTAGTCCGTGGAACGATGCGATGAGAAAGAGAAAGTTACAAATTGGTCCGACTCTTTCTGAAGCTAGTAAGCATGGGGGAATGGGGACGCAACATATTGTTACGTCGGAAAGATTAGAAGAATGGTATAAGGAATTAGCGAGAGGAACGAAGGATTTACGTTTTAATGATGCATATCGTTATGTTTTTGTATAAATGATTTCCACCATAAAATTGTTTCTTCAATTCCTGTATTTAGATCGTATGTTGGTTTCCAGTTTACTTCAGTTTTTAAACGTTCTACACTAACCCCGACAAATAAAGGTTCATCTTTAGAGAAAGGAATCGCGTCTAGTTTAATTAAATGTTCTTTTCCTATTTTTTTAGCGATGATAGAAGTTAGTTCTTTAATTTGTACAGATTGACCTGAAGCGATATTGATGGTGCCTGTAACGCCATGTTCTAATACTGTTACGAGAGCGTCAGCGACGTCACTCACATGGAGGAAATCTCTCGATTGTTTTCCATGTGTACATAGTGCCTCCTCGTTTTTTAATAAGGAAGTGATAATGTTAGAAACGAGCCGATTACCTTGTTCGTGAGGTCCATACATATGAAAAATGCGGCCCCAACACATGCTGAGGCCTGTTTGTTGTGCATACGTTTCTAGCCAGGAGTGCAGTGCATTTTTACATAAAGAATACGGGGTTTTATAGGAAAGGAGCGGTGAATCTTCAAATAATACGCCGTTAAACCATTCGTACTCTGCGCCAGTACCTGCAACGACAACACGCTTTCCACCGCATGTTGTGAAGTGTTGAATCAATGAAATACTAGACTTTAGCCAATAGTAATTATTAATAGATACATAGCATGCTGGTGGCACTGCTTCCCAAGCAAGGTGAATGAGATGGCTAGGCTGAACATCCGAAATGAATTGTTTTACTTCGTCATCGCGAAGCAAGTTTACTTTATGCCAATGGCAAGGGAGGTGAGAGGGTTTATTTTTATTATACGTGGCGTGCACTTCATATCCCTTTTGTATAAGTGAATGTACAACATATTTACCTATCCAGCCACTACCACCTGTTACAACAACTTTCTTCATGGCTCGATCACCTCAACTTCTGGAACCGTCACAACAACTTTCTTCATGGCTCGATCACCTCAACTTCTGGAACCGTCACTAAAAATTTACCGCCCCATTCACGAATGAAAGAGCATTCTTTCATAATTTCGTCTTTCAAATTCCAAGGAAGTATGAAAATGTAATCCGGTTTTGTACGTTTAATTTCTGCTGGAGATTTTACTGGAATACGAGTTCCTGGTAAAAGGAGATTTTGTTTGTGAGGATTTTTATCTACTGTATAAGCTAGAAATTCTTTACCTATCCCGCAATAATTCAAAAGGGTGTTTCCTTTAGCTGGAGCACCGTAACCGATAATTTGTTTGTTTAAAGCTTTCGCTTCAATAAAAAACTTTAAAATATTTAATTTCAATTGTTCCACTTGTTTAGAGAAAAGGAGATAGCAATCTAATGTATCTAACCCGTGGTCAACTTCTTTTTGAATTAATTTTGTAACATTGGAATGGATAGTTGATTGGGCACTTAGATGGTTTACAAAAATCCGTAAGGAACCACCATGCGTTGAAAGTTCTTCCACATCAACAATTTGTAAATGATGATGAGTTAAAACTTTTTGAAGGCTTATAAGTGAGAAGTAGGAGAAGTGTTCATGATAAATAGTATCGAACTGCTTAAAAGATATGAGGTTTAATAGGTGCGGGAATTCAATTGTTATCGTGCCATCTTGTTTTAATAACGTTTTTAAACCTGCTACAAAATCATGTAAGTTCGGAACGTGTGCTAATACGTTATTAGCGATGATTAAATCTGCTTGTGGTAATTTTTTTGCTAAGTCATTACTGAAAAAATTCACATGAGTAGGAATTCCTTTATCGATAGCGATTTCTGCTACGTTTTTCGCGGGTTCAATTCCCAATGCCTCGATATTTTCTTTTTGAAAGTATTGTAATAAGTACCCATCGTTACTTGCAATTTCAATCACTTTTGAATGTTTCGTTAAGTTGAAACGCTTAATCGCTATTTCTACATATTTTTTAGCATGTAGCAGCCAGCTTGAGGAGTAAGAGCTGAAGTATAAGTAGTCATGAAAAATATTGTGCGGAGATTCAAATTCATCTAGCTGCACGAGTAAACAAGAGTGACAAACAAATGTGTGCAGCGGATAAAATGGTTCCATTTTATATAAGTTTTCTGGAGTTACAAATGAATTAGCGAGAGGGGAAACACCTAAATCTAAAAAAGTATTTGTGAGTAATGAGTGACAAAAACGGCATTTTTTCTGTTCCATTTTATAGCCCCCTTATAAATTTTTGAATGCATCGATTTGTTGTCGCGTGAAAGATTCTATATTTTCACCGGATGCATATTTTTTGTACCAATCAACAGTCCAAGCAATAGAATCATCTGTTGATAACTTAGGGGTCCAGCCGAGTTTGTTTACTGCTTTTGTACTGTTGAGTGTTAAAATTGGTGATTCATAAGGAGTTTTCGTAGAGGGAGAATGGATGGTGAGTCGTTTATTCCATAATTTCGTTACGGATTGAATGACATCATTTACGGTTTTGTTAGGTTCATTAATCGGTCCGAAATTCCATGCTTCTGCATATTTAGCATCGTTCCAAAGTTTCTCAGCTAAAAGGATATAGCCATGTAGAGGATCTAAAACATGTTGCCACGGACGGACGGCATATTTGTTTCGAATACACAAAGTATGATTGTGCAAATATGCCCGAATGATATCAGGGAATAATCGATCTTCTGCCCAATCACCACCACCAATAACGTTACCTGCTCTTACAGAAGCAAGCGAAGTAGTATTCGTGTGAAAAAAAGATTTGTGATAAGATGTTGCGACTAATTCAGCGCAAGCTTTACTAGCGCTATAAGGATCGAAACCTCCTAGCCGGTCTTTTTCCACGAACGCTCGGTCGCCACTACCATCATTCTCATAACATTTATCGCTTGTCACATTAATAATGGCACGTACGCTTTCGACGGACTTTGCTGCTTCTAGCACGTGGACAGTACCTAAAACATTCGTTTTGAATGTATCGATAGGATTTTTGTATGAAGCGGTTACGATTGGCTGAGCTGCTAAATGAAATATTATGTCGGGATTATGTTGTTTTAGGGCGTGGAATAAAGAGTCGTAATCAGTAATATCGCCATGAATTGTCATACACTCTTTCGCTACGTTACATTGTTCAAAAAGATTAGGAATGGATGGGGGATGCGAAGAAAAGCCCACTATTTCTGCCCCTAAAGAACTTAAGAAAAGGGTGAGCCAGGAGCCTTTAAATCCAGTATGTCCCGTAATAAATACTTTTTTCTTATTCCAAAAAGATGATGAAGCCATATTACCAAACCTTCCATGGAGCGTTATTACTTTCCCATAGCTCGACTAATTTATTTTTATCACGCAATGTATCCATTGGATGCCAAAAACCAGAATGTTGATATGCGGCCAATTCGTTTTTGTTTACTAACTGAACTAAAGTGTCTGTTTCAAAAACAGACTTATCTCCACTAATGTAATTGAAAACTTCAGGATTTAAAACGAAAAATCCCCCGTTAACCCATCCGCCATCACCTAATGGCTTTTCTTGAAAAGATGTTACAGACTGTTTATCTAATATGAGAGAACCAAATCTACCAGGAGGTTGTACGGCAGTAACAGTAGCCATTTTTCCATGTTTTTTATGGAATGTAATAAGTTCTTTTATATTTACATTACTTAATCCATCACCATAAGTGAGACAGAAAGGTTCGTCTCCGACATAATTTTGAATCTTTTTCACTCGGCCACCCGTTTCGGTATTTACACCAGTATCGATTAGTGTAACTTTCCACGGTTCTACACGATGAGAATGGCTAGTAATTGTATTATCATTTAACTGTATTGTGAAATCAGACATGTGTAAGTTGTAATTTAGAAAGAACTCTTTAATTGCATATCCTTTATAGCCTAAGCAAATAATAAACTCAGTAATCCCATAGTGACTATACAAACTCATAATGTGCCATAGAATGGGTTTTGTTCCAATTTCAATCATAGGTTTCGGTTTTAAATGTGTTTCTTCCCCAATTCTTGTACCGTACCCACCAGCAAGAATAACAGCTTTCATTTTTTCCTCCTAAAATAAAAATTTATTATTTATACAGTATTCATGTTTTATGCAAATGAGATTGTTTTTGATTAAGCGAATGAAATTGTTTGAGGCGATGACAATGTAGAAAATATTACGGTTTGAATTTTGGGAATAATTCTTGGTATTCAGGGTTATTACGGAGGTCTTGTGTTAGGTTACTAAGCTCTAAAAAACGTATTTCTAGTACTTCAGGAGATTGACCGTAATGTGTTTGAAGCCCCATTTGAACACCCCTTTTTGAAAGGGTAGGTGTAATTTGTAATTTTCTTGCCTTTGACTGTTCATTCCAAGGGCTAAAATAAAATTTTAAAATAAATGAAGGATAGTCATAAATTATATATCCGTGCCGCGAATGATGTCTACCAGGTAAATATGCACCATCTAGATGATTGTGAATAAATCTCCAAGCACATCCGAGTTGTGGGTTGTAAGGGAAGACACCGTGGTATCGCTGTTCGACTAAGGGGATAGAATATCTAGGCTTTGAATAATTATAATTGTGATTATCTATCATTAAAATCATTCTAATCGCATACATGTTTTGGCCTAGTGTATGAAGAGATGAAAAAAAATCTTCAGTATTATTACAACAAAAGAATTCAGTAGTATTTAAAACGATTTTCCAACCTGAAACTTCTCTTTCAATTTCCATCACTTCAATATCAGTATTAGTTGGATCAAACTCAAGAAATCTGGAATTTCGTACTTCCCAGTGGGGTGCTAATAGTTTACAAATCTCTACGGAACGATCTGTAGACCCTCTATTAATTAAAATGCCGTGATCGAATATTTTCGTGTGATGCATAAGCCACCATGGAAGTAGGTATTCTTCATTATAAAAATGAGAAATGATTGTCTTTTTCATGTTAATTCCCTCCTATACAAGCAATCATTATTAGTAGGATATGCTTTTAAATAAGAAAGGTTAAAAGGTACAGACAATGTAGTGATTAGGTAATAGTTTAGTAATTTTATTGTATGAGTGACTCGTATTGGATAATAGTAGGGTGGAGCTTGGAATTTGGTATAAATCGTCAATAATAAACCGTCACGTTTGACTGTACAGTTTATGTATTGTATGATGTAAGTAATATAAACAAGGGGGGAAGATCGTTGGGAAGGTGTATCGAATCGGACAGTTGGCTCTCATGGCTCACGTGTCGAAACGAACGATTGATTATTATACGAATCTAGGTATCTTAAAAGCGGAGCGATCTCAATCTAATTATCGCTATTACGACGAAACAGCATTTGAGACATTACAATTTATTGAGAAGTGCAAAGAAATGCATATGCCGCTTTGTGAGATTAAAGAGAAAATCGAGGAGAAGAAGAAGCTGCTCGGTATCAATGAACACGTTTCGAAACAAGTGAATGAAGTGACAGACCATATTCATCGATTAGAAGTGGAGCTTACTGAGTTAAAACCGCTTTTAGATGAATTGACTGATTCACAACGTGAAAAAATATCGAAATCTTTATCAGGTCAAACGACAGCTTTAATACAGACACTTGCTCTATTATTATAGAATAAGTGAAATCCGACCTCTTTAATTTTTGTATCGGGCTATGTTTTCTAACAAACAAATAAGAAAACATTATAGTATACAGGAGGTGGACACCTTAGTTTTTTAACTAAGGGGATTCATTGGAAATATTTAATTTAGTCATGGTTGCGATTTTAATCGCATTTACTGGATTTTTCGTAGCAGCAGAGTTTGCGATTGTAAAAGTACGTTCAAGTCGTATTGATCAGCTTGTTGCGGAAGGAAAACGCGGTGCTTTAGCAGCGAAAAAGGTAACAACAAATTTAGATGAATATTTATCTGCTTGTCAATTAGGTATTACAGTTACAGCTATGGGATTAGGTTGGTTAGGTGAACCGACAATTGAAAAGTTATTACACCCGTTATTTGAGAAATGGAACTTAAATCCTTCTATTTCATCAGTATTAACATTTGGTCTTGCTTTTATGTTAATGACGTATTTACACGTTGTAGTTGGGGAATTGGCTCCGAAAACGATGGCAATTCAAAAGGCTGAAAAAGTAACATTATTATTTGCAGCTCCACTAATGATGTTCTATAAAGTGATGTACCCGTTTATTTGGGTATTGAACGGTTCAGCTCGTGTGATAACTGGTTTATTCGGTTTAAAACCGGCTTCTGAACATGAAGTAGCTCATACAGAAGAAGAATTACGTCTTATCCTTTCAGATAGCTATGAAAGTGGCGAAATTAATCAAGCTGAATACAAGTATGTAAATAATATTTTTGAATTTGATAATCGTATTGCAAAAGAGATTATGGTACCGCGAACAGAAATCGTTGGTTTCTACCTGGAAGATTCAGTAGAAGAACACATGAAAGTAATCCAAAATGAGCGATACACACGTTATCCGATTTTTGGAGAAGATAAAGATGATATTATCGGTATGGTCAACGTAAAAGATTTCTTTATTCGATATATGACCGAGGATCAAAAAGATTTATCATCTATTCGCTCGTATATGCGTCCGATTATTGAAGTGATGGAAACGACTCCAATTCACGATTTATTACTTCAAATGCAGAAGAAGCGAATTCCGATGGCTGTTTTATATGATGAGTACGGAGGAACAGCTGGAATTGTAACGCTTGAAGATATCTTGGAGGAAATCGTCGGCGAAATTCGTGACGAATATGATGAAGATGAAGCACCACCAATTCAACATGTGAACGAGCAACATATTATTGTTGATGGAAAAGTGCTTATCTCAGAAGTGAAAGATTTATTTGGATTACACATCGAAGAAGATGATGTGGATACAATCGGTGGATGGATTATGATGCAAAATCATGAAATCGAAGAAGGACAACACGTTGAGGCGGAAGGTTATGAATTTAAAGTGTTAGAAAAAGACGCTTACCAAATTAAACGTGTTGAAATTCGTAAGATGGAACAAGAACAAGAAGAAGAGAAAGCAGCAACTGTGTAAGTTGCTGCTTTTCTTCTAAAGTACAAAAAATGAGAACTTAGGAGCGGATATTTTGATTCAAGAAGCCTTACGTGTATATCGATTACAATTGTATGTGATCTTTAGTGGTTTACTACTTATGTGGACGATTACTCCGTTTGGAAAACAAGTGACAGGGTTCGGTATTGGATTAGCAGTAAGCGCCTATTGTCTTTGGTTATTAGCTCGCAGAGTGGAGAAACTCGGAAAAAGTATCGTAATGAAGAAAAAGGCTCCTGGATTAGGAGTTTTAAACCGATTTGCAGCTGCTATTTTAGGAGCTATCATCATGTATGAAATTGAGCATGAAATGGAAATGTGGGCATTCGGTACAGGTATTTTAGGTGGTCACTTTTTAATGATTGCAAATTTAGCTTATGCAAATATGCAGTTAGTGAAAGAAGAAGAGAAGCAAAGAGAACATGCTTCAAAAAACATAGAGCTATGATGAAAGGGACCTAATCAGGTTCCTTTTTTAGTTTAGCGATATGATACAAGTAATCAAATTAACGACAAATATAATACGCTTCTTTTTTGCGTTTTTCAATAGTATGAAAAATAATAAAAAAAAAATTAAAAACCCATCGATTTCTAAAGGTTATGTATGTTATTATGACAAAAGACTTTTTGAAAGAGGTGGATACCAATGTTACAAGCGCTACTTATTTTTGTGCTTCAAATTATTTACGTTCCAATTTTAACAATCCGTACGATTTTGCTTGTAAAGAATCAAACAAGATCCGCTGCTGGTGTTGGATTGTTAGAAGGAGCTATTTACATTGTCAGTTTAGGTATTGTGTTTCAAGATTTATCAAATTGGATGAACATCGTTGCCTATGTCATTGGCTTTAGTGCGGGACTGTTATTAGGCGGTTATATAGAGAATAAATTAGCAATTGGTTATATTACGTATCAAGTTAGTTTACTAGACCGTTGTAATGAATTAGTAGATGAGTTACGTCACTCTGGATTTGGCGTTACAGTATTTGAAGGCGAAGGTATTAATTCTATACGTTATCGCTTAGATATCGTCGCAAAGCGTTCTAGAGAGAAAGAGCTTTTAGAAATCATTAATGAAATTGCACCGAAAGCGTTTATGTCTTCGTATGAAATTCGCTCGTTTAAGGGTGGATATTTAACGAAGGCGATGAAGAAAAGAGCGTTAATGAAGAAGAAAGATGAACATGCATCGTAAAAAAGAGGAGTAGTGCTGCATTAAAAGTGCAGTATAAGTCCAAATGTAAAAGGGAGGAATCTATTTTGATGTAGATTCCTCTCTTTTTTATTGTTAATTGAAAAACTAAATCGTATAATTATTTTTTCTACTCATCCTCAAATTAATGATTAGCCATATAACTTGAAAAAATACCGGTATGATAAACGCGATTAATATAACGATAAGTGATATGGATTTAATTTCAGGTGTTTGAATAACACCAGCACCATCAACCTCTCGTAACCAAATAATAGCGGCCCATATTCCAAAAACGATAATCCAAAATAGGTTACCAATCCACCAAGAAATCCATCGTTTTTTCATGTTAGCACCCCTTACATTTATCTACTGTTAAAAGTATATTTTCGTTCGTTACATTTATAATGAAACAACTTTAAAATTAGTTTTTAACTGTATATCTAACTTGTTTGAAGGTTACTATTTCTCCATCATCATTATCATCTTTCGTTTGCAAAAGTTGAACTTTTGGTTTGTAGTCTGTCCGATGAGCGTGTTCGATATCTTTAATGTTAAGCTTGTAGGATTCACCATTCTTTAGCTTTTGTTCTAACACTTTTTTATTAGCAACATAAATAAAAGTTACTTTATTTTCATCAATGCCTTTAGTTTTAATTTCTAATTCATTATCTTTTGCTGTGATCGTTGGTGTTAATAATTCCATACTGCCTTTCCCGCTTTCTAAAGAATTCTCTGCTATAGTTGAACATCCTGATAATATGATTCCAGTGAATAGAAGAACAAGTAATTTCTTTTTCATAACATCCCCTCCATTCTATGTGATTTTTGATTTTGGTATTGCTAGATTACTAGTGTGGAGCGTAAATGTTTAGTTAGTACCCCCTTAATTGTACCATAATATGTAAATTAAAACAGGGTGTATATCCAATTTAAGGGAGATTGAAGAATTTACTGATTGTTGTAAATTCTTGTGTTTTAGCTTCTATTTCAATCGAAATGTAGACGAGAGAAAGAAATTTTTTTATAGAAATTACAATTTTTACATTTTACAATAATGATAGGGAATAGATGAATTCATTCACTTCGGAGGTAGTTATTTGAACATTAATGAGAAGGCAATTGAAATGTTTGAACAAAATAAATATGAGGAAGCAATGGAACTATTTCAACAAGCAGTACATAAATCTAGAGATGTACAATCTCTCAATAATCTGGCTTGGATGTACTTTTATGAGGAAGAGAATGATGAGAAAGCTCTTGAATTAATAAGAGAAGTTGTTAAGTTGAATCCTTCTTCATACTTTCCCTATAACATCTTAGGGGAAATTTATATAAAACAAAAAAAGTGGGAAGAAGCGAAGGAAGTATTACAAAAATCTATTTCGATTCAACCATCGGATGAAGCATATCATAATGTAGCTGTAGCTCATTATAAACTTGGAGAGCTGGAAAAAGCTTCGGAATTTTTTTTACGAGTTGCAGGGGATTCGGACTATATCATGTATAGCTATGTAAAATGTTTAATTGATTTAGAACGAACGACAGAAGCAAAAGAGAAGTTAGATACTTTTAACAGGGAAGCTGATAATTTTTTAGGGGAAATTAATGTAGCAGATTTATATGTTGAGTTGAATTGCTATAAAGAAGCAATTGAATGGTTCGAAAAGGGATACAAAGAATGCTGGAAAAGTCCTAATTGGATTGGTAGATTTGTGTATGCTCTATATAAAACGAATAATTTCTCCCGTATAAATGAAGTTATACGGGAATCTATCGAAGCGAAAACAGCAGAAATAGAAGATGTTCAGAATGAAGAAGTAGAAGAAAACTGGACAGAAAATGATAAGAAAGAGTTAATTGAGGAATATACAGAAGAGAATAATTGTTATAAAACAATGGTAGAACGTATCAAATCTGGATACGTTCCAGGATTAGAGTTTGAAACTGATTATATAGGGGCTTGCTATTTATTTGGTTGTAAAAGACATAATCACCTTGAATATGAAAAATAAAAAGATTCGACTGTCAAAGATGATGGTCGAATCTTTTTATTATAGGTCGCTTGTCTAAAAGTACCTTCTCAATTGTAATGTGTTACAGATGTTTCGTTTCATTACACAGGTATATATCCTCTTTAGAGTCCCCTTGTTTAATATTTAAAATATGAAGAGAAATAAAACCAATAAGTCCTATTCCGCCGAAAATAAGCCATGGTGTAAACATTCTGTTTAAGTTGGATGTAAACGATGTCCCGGTATAGTTACCGATGATAAAACCAAATGCGAGTGATAGTTGATAAAATCCGAAATAAGTAGCTGTATATGATTCATTACTGTAATTCGCAATAGCGATATCAGCGTTTGGTAATACGAGCGTTTCACCAATTGTAAATAAAATTACACAAATAAATAGCCAATATGGTTGTTGAAATAAAGGGATGAGTAAAAAGGAAGTTCCCATTAATAAAACACCGTATTTAATAATCGAAAGTGTGTTGTATTTGTGAAATAGTTTGCGAAATAAAACCATGAATATGACGCCTGTTATTGCATTTATCGTAATAACTAATGTAGCAAGCTGATTGCTACTACTAATGTTTTTCATATGAAGTGGAAGTGCGACAGTAAGCTGAGTAAACATAATATAGAAGAAGATCATGATAAATGAAAACAAAAGGAAAGGTTTGTTTTGTAAAATAGCCTGTATTCCTAATGTAATAGATGTATTTTCAGAAGTGACTTGGAATTGATTTTTAAGTAAGTAAAAGATGAAAGCAAATAATAGCATAAGGGATCCTGTTAGAGAGAAAGCATAGATTGGATCGAGTAAGAGTAAGACACCTCCTGCAATTGGTCCGATTATTGCACCGCAATTAAAACTAAGGTTTAAATATGTAAATAAATTTTTTCTTATATGGGCTGGTTGTGAGCCGAAAATGGCGCGGGCAGCAGGTTCGTAAAATGCAGTTCCAAAGCCAATAAGTGCAGAAGAAATAGAAATTGTATAGAAATCAGAGCATATTCCTAAAGCGATAAATCCGATTCCTCTTAAAAATAATCCGACTATCATCATAATGATATAGCCTATTTTATCAGCAATTAATCCTGAGAATAAAGGGATAACTCGTGATGTAATTGTCATAACCGTCAACACTGTTCCTACTTGAACAGCTGAAAAATGGAGAAAGTTTAATAGATAAATAGCTAAAAATGCGTACACTGCAAAATACCCAAAAGACATAAAAAATGAAGAAATAAGCATGAAACGTATCGGTGTTGAGAAACTTTTCACAGAAACCCTCCTAATTATGTAACCAATAAAATAATTTGATGGTTAACGATTTTATACTATAATTATACATAAAGTCAGAAAAAAGTAAATTTTAAGAAGAAGGTGGAAGGAATTGAACCAGAACGCACCAGGTGAATTAGAGTATATTCGAGAATTTTTAAATACATGGAGAATACCAAATGATACGAGAGAAGCAATTGATTTGCTACAAACAGAAGATAATATAAAGCAATTTATGAATAAATATTTTCATGAAGAGTTTCCGTTTCATACGATAGAGGAATTAAGAGATTTTCGAGAAGATATTCGGATGACAATTGAAGGCGAAGGATCATTGCAAAAATGGTTAGAGAAATACCCATTTCATGTACATATAAAGGATGATATGAAAGGTATTACATATGAACCAGTATATGAAGAGAATGTGTATACAAAAGTGTTAAGCATTGTGTTAATGTCAATTCAAGAAAATGTGTGGGGAAGGTTAAAAGCATGTCCAGATTGTCGCTGGGTATTTTATGATCATTCGCGAAATGGAAGTAAAAGATGGTGCGGTATGTATGCTGGAGAAGAAGGAGGAAGAGCATGCGGTACGATTGCGAAAGTGAAAAACTACCGGGCGAAGAGAAAAGGGCGATCTGGTTATGATATGTAATTAATATTAGAGAAAGAAAAATGGATGGGGGAATGTAGAATATGAAAGGTACGCAAATGTTAGCTATAAATAAAAATTGTTGGGATACAGTTGCCCCTTATTTCTTTCAAGTGGATTGTTTACCTAAATATGGTCCGTATACAGCGTCTGAAGATGAGATTCATTTATCCGATTCAATTAGAAAGAAAAAGGTTCTTGATATTGGGTGTGGAAGTGGACATTCGTTGCAGTATATGGCGGAACAGGCGGCAGAGGAATTATGGGGGCTTGATCTTTCGAGTGCACAAATTGAAATAGCGAATAAGACGTTAAAGGGTTGGAATCCAAAGTTAGTATGCGGAGCAATGGAAGAAGAAGGAGATATTCCGAAAGGATATTTTGATATTGTATATTCCAGTTATGCATTAGGTTGGACTTCGGATTTAAGAAAAACGTTGGAACTGATTTATTCATATGTAAAGCCAGGAGGAAGTTTTATTTGAGTTGGGAGCACCCAGTATATTCAAACTTACAGTATGGTACAGAAGAAGTTGCTATAAAGTCTTCTTATCATGAGGAAACGCCCATTACGTTTGAAACATTTAAAGGAGAAAATGTACAAGCGACATTATATAAGAGAAAAATAAGTACATACATAAATGAGTTAAATAGAGCGGGATTTAAAATTGAGAGAATAGAAGAGCCTGAACCATCAAGCTCGTTTGGTGGAGAACTAGCTGAGCCGTCTACGAAGTATTATTCTTTATATAAAGCTAGAATGGTGCCGACTACTTTTATTATTAAAGCTAGAAAGTAAACTGTTTTTATAAAAGAAGCCTATCATTTCAAACAAATGATAGGCTTCTTTATTTTAATAAAATTGAGGTTAAATGTGTACTTTTGTTATAAAAACGCATTTCATATAAAAAGTGTAATTATTTTTGGGGAGGGGGGTTGTTGTGCGTCATCATAGAAATTACAAAAAATTCGGAGTGGCACTGCCTCTTCCGCTTATAGGAGCAACTGGTCCGACAGGTAATAGTGGTCCAATCGGTCCAACTGGAGGGCATGAAGGTCCTGTTGGTCCTACAGGGGTGGCTGGACCGACGGGAGCGATTGGGCCCCAAGGTCCTCAAGAGGTATCAGCGGGATACAAGGTCCCCGAGGGACAACAGGAGCACAAGGAATACAAGGAGCTATTGGTGATACAGGAGAGCAAGGTATAACTGGCCCAACTGGTCTCCAAGGTGCTCAAGGATTAATCGGAAACCAAGGTTTAATTGGTGATGTTGGAGTACAAGGATTAGAAGGAATACAAGGAGCTACGGGTCCTGCTGGTAGTCAAGGAATACAAGGTACACAAGGAATACAAGGGGAAATAGGTGAGCGAGGACAAACAGGGGCACAAGGAATGCAAGGAGAGAGAGGCGTAACTGGAGTCTCGGGTGTAACTGGTTCACAAGGTCCTCAAGGTGTTCAAGGAATACAAGGAGAGCGAGGGGCTACTGGTATACAAGGAGAAGACGGCTTCCAAGGGATACAAGGAATTACTGGAGAGGAAGGCCCGCAAGGAGCACAAGGAATACAAGGTGAAGTGGGTCCAACTGGTTCTACTGGAATGCAAGGTGCCAAAGGTATAAGTGGAATAAAGGGGATAACAGGTGCGATAGGTTTACAAGGACCACAAGGTGTGCAAGGAATACAAGGTATAACGGGAGCAACAGGCTTTCAAGGGGTAAAGGGAATAAGAGGTATAACAGGAGCGACGGGTAGCATTGGTATTCAAGGCTCAGAAGGACCACCGGGCGGTCCGACGGGAACAACCGGTCCAATTGGCCCTTCTAGTGGGGTGACTGGACCAGCTGGTCCACCTGGTCCACCAGGAGGTCCAACAGGTCCAACGGGTGCGACTGGTTCAACAGGTGTAAGGGGAGGGACAGGACCAATTGGAGCGCAAGGAGTGCAAGGTATAACCGGTCCAACAGGTCCTCAAGGTTTAAGGGGAGCACAAGGTTCCCAAGGTGTAGTTGGAGCAGTTGGAGTACAAGGGGCACAAGGTCCTCAAGGTAACCAAGGTATAACCGGTCCAACGGGTGTAGAAGGTTCTCAAGGAATACAAGGTCCGCTGGGAGTAACTGGTCTAACTGGTGCAGAAGGTCCTAAAGGTATTCAAGGTATTCAAGGTGTAATAGGTCCAACGGGTGCACAAGGAATTGTGGGAATACAAGGCGTAGCTGGTCCAGCTGGTGTTACAGGAGCGGAAGGAGCTCAAGGTGCACAAGGAATCCGAGGAGTAACTGGTCCTGCTGGAGCACAAGGTATACAAGGAGTTCAAGGGATACAAGGAGAAACAGGAGCAGCTGGAATACAAGGTCCTCAAGGGGTTCAAGGGATACAAGGGACTACCGGATTGACAGGCACACAAGGTGCACAAGGTCCTCAAGGAGTGCAAGGAATAATAGGTCCGACTGGAGCTATTGGTTTGCAAGGTCCTCAAGGATTACAAGGAATAAAGGGTCCAACAGGAGCGCAAGGAGTGCAAGGATTACAAGGAGTGCAAGGAATTATCGGTCCAACAGGTGCACAAGGAATTAGAGGTCCCCAAGGAAATACAGGGGAAGTCGGTATAACAGGCCCTCAAGGAGTCCAAGGGGCACAAGGTATTCAAGGGGCACAAGGCCCACAAGGAAATGTTGGAATTACTGGTGAAGCTGGTGAAACTGGAGCGACAGGAGCAACTGGGGCAACTGGCCCACAAGGTGTGCAAGGAGTGCAAGGAATTACGGGAATACAAGGAATAACGGGAACGACAGGCAATACAGGCGCAACGGGTCCGCAAGGAATACAAGGTATACAAGGAGTTCAAGGTTTGCAAGGCCCAATTGGAGCAAGTGGAGTGACAGGTGCTAGTGGTAGTATAGGTCCAGTTGGAGCACAAGGTAGTCAGGGACAAAACGGAGCGGTTGGACCTACAGGCGCAACTGGTAGTGTAGGAGCAATAGGCTTCTCGGGAATAGTAGGAGTGACTGGAGCGACTGGTTTACCTAGTGGGGGCGGTTATTTCTTTTCCACTGCAACGAGTGCAATTGCAGCGAATGCGCTAATACCAATCAATTCTGGTTCTACAATTTTTGGATCAGGAATTAGTTTAACAAGTGCAACAACTGTAACGTTGAGTACGCCGGGAATATATTTAGTAAGTTATTATTTTCAAGGGGATCCAACTAGTGGGAATGAAACAATTTCAGTAAGGCTGACGTTAAACGGAACACAAGTCGCAGGGAGTTTTATTTTTTATGTTACAGCAGGTTTTGTATTGGAACCAGCGATTTCTAATACGATGATAATTCAAGTTACTTCTTCAAATTCCACCTTGTCATTACAAAATGGTCCATTAGCTATCGGGCATGTAACGACATTATCTGGTGTGATAACAGCTAGTTTAAATATATTAAAAATAGTTTGATACGTTAGTTATAACGGGGGAGATGCTTGTGAAGAATCAAGATAAGTGTAGTAAGTTTCAAGCACCTATTCCTTTTCCACCGCCAGGTATTACGGGGCCCACTGGACCAACCGGTCCAACCGGTGCTTTAGGTGGACCAACTGGCCCTCAAGGAATACAAGGCGTACAAGGTCCAATCGGTCCAACCGGCCCTCAAGGAATACAAGGAGTGCAAGGGGTACAAGGAGAAAATGGTCCGACCGGCCCAACTGGTTTAACTGGACCACAAGGTTCTCAAGGTAATCAAGGGCCTATGGGAGAACGAGGTCCACAGGGAATACAAGGTGTTCAAGGAATACAAGGCGAAAGAGGTCCGACTGGTCCAACTGGTATTCAAGGGATACAAGGAATTCCTGGTCCAATCGGTCCAACAGGTCCAACAGGAATACAAGGCATACAAGGAATGCAAGGAGAAATCGGTCCAACCGGCCCAACAGGAATACAAGGAATACAAGGAGTGCAAGGGGAAATTGGTCCGACTGGACCAACTGGAAATACTGGTATACAAGGTGTGCAAGGGAATTTAGGAGGTAGTGGTTTACAAGGTGTAACCGGAATACAAGGAATACAGGGTCCGATTGGTCCAACAGGGCCAACTGGTTCTCAAGGAATTCAAGGGGAGCAAGGACCAATGGGTCCACAAGGGATAACTGGTGTTCAAGGTTTACAAGGTCCCCAGGGAGAAATGGGGCAGGTAGGTCCAACAGGAATACAAGGAATACAAGGAGTGCAAGGTGTAATGGGTCCGACTGGTCCAACCGGTTTACAAGGTGATCCAGGTCCAACCGGCCCAACAGGAGCCACTGGGATAACTGGTCCGACAGGTTCTGCAACTGGCCCGACTGGAGCAACTGGTCCAACTGGTCCACCAGGAGGTCCAACTGGTCCAACCGGCCCAGCAGGGTCACCAGGAGGTCCAACCGGTCCGACGGGAGCAACCGGGGCGTCCGGAGCAACAGGAGCGACTGGGATTCAAGGAGTGCAAGGAATACAGGGTCCAACAGGAGCAACCGGTTTAACAGGTTTGCAAGGAGTGCAGGGACCAATGGGGGCAACAGGTCCAACGGGTGATCAAGGTATTCAAGGTCCACAAGGGATACAAGGAGTAACCGGCCCGACAGGTCCCCAAGGTCTACAAGGAATCCAAGGCCCAATCGGCCCAACCGGTCCGACTGGGCCACAAGGAGTGCAAGGGGCACAGGGGCCAATCGGTCCAACCGGCCCTCAAGGGATACAAGGCATACAAGGTGAGCAAGGAGTAAGGGGAGCGACAGGTCCAACTGGTTTACAGGGGCTACAAGGAATCCAAGGTCCTCAAGGCCCAACCGGACCTCAAGGAGTGCAAGGCGTACAAGGTCCGAGTGGTATAACAGGTGCAACGGGTCCTCAAGGAATACAAGGTATTCAAGGACCACAAGGAAGTATAGGCCCAACCGGTCCTCAAGGAATACAAGGGGTGCAAGGTCCACAGGGCCCGACTGGTACAACAGGTGCAACTGGCCCACAAGGAATTCAAGGTATACAAGGGATACAAGGTCCAACCGGCCCACAGGGTATTCAAGGGATACAAGGAATCCAAGGTCCGATTGGTCCAACCGGCCCGACTGGACCTCAAGGAATCCAAGGGGTAACCGGCTCGACAGGTCCAACGGGGCAGGTGGGAGCAACAGGTCCAACTGGAGAAACGGGTCCCCAAGGTCCTCAAGGAATTCAAGGACCACAAGGAGAAACGGGTCCAACGGGAGCAACAGGCGAGGCGGGAGTAACCGGTCCCCAAGGTCTACAAGGAATCCAAGGTCCCCAAGGGATAACAGGGCAGGCGGGAGCAACCGGCCCGACGGGAGAAACGGGTCCCCAAGGTCTACAAGGAATTCAAGGTCCCCAAGGGATAACAGGGCAGGCGGGAGCAACCGGCCCGACGGGAGTGACTGGTGCAACTGGACCGACCGGAATACAAGGCATACAAGGAATAACTGGAGCAACAGGGGGAACGGGAGTAACAGGCCCAACAGGTGCCACGGGTCCTACTGGCTTGACAGGGGCAACAGGATCATCTGCTATATCGACAGGTGGCGGATATTTCTTTTCTACATCAACAAGTACAATTGCGGCAAATGCCACTATCCCAATTAATTCTGGATCCACTGTATATGGAACTGGTGTATCGTTAACTAGTGCTACGACAGTCACAGTAGCGACGCCAGGAATATATTTAGTAAGCTACTATTTCCAAGGGGACGCGACTGGTGGGAATGAGACAGTATCTGTGAGATTGCTATTAAATGGAACGCA
Organism: Bacillus cereus group sp. BfR-BA-01311; assembly: GCF_022664295.1. Classification (NCBI taxonomy): domain Bacteria; kingdom Bacillati; phylum Bacillota; class Bacilli; order Caryophanales; family Bacillaceae; genus Bacillus; species Bacillus cereus group sp. BfR-BA-01311. The sequence goes on along the minus strand of NZ_JAKUHC010000002.1, from coordinate 271,843 downwards.
ACTAACAGGGAGTTTTATACAAAACGTAACGACATCAACTGTAGTAATCGAACCAGCCATTTCAAATACACTTCTTGTGAATGTAACGAGTGCTAATTCAACGTTAGTATTACAAAATGGTCCATTAGGTGTAGGGCATGTAACGACCATAGCAGGTGCAATTACGGCAAGTTTAAATGTAGTGAGAATATTATAAGAAAAATAAAAAACACAAGGAATGTCTTTTTAGACACACCTTGTGTTTTTAATGTTAAATGAACCGTTTCTTTATCTTTTCGGTTGAAAAATATGCTGAAAGAAGTATTTGTGATGTAAGTTATCTACAACTTTATTTGCTTGATATGTGCGTTGTTTTTCAATCCGGAGTCTTTGCTCCATCATTTTAATTGCGTGATCAGATAAACGTAACATAATACATTCTCCTTTTCTATAAATATAGGTGACTATTTGATATCGATCCCATATTTATAATTAAGGAGGCAAAATGTGTAACATAGGCAAAAAGCACCTTCCTCTCCCATTACGCTTACGAGGTTAGCTGTCGGACTCGGGAAGTGAGAGTTTCCCTACTTAAAAAAGATTCGCCCCAAGTAGCATAGCTACAAAAATGGTTCCCCCGCTCCAAAATTTGGACTCAGCAAAAGGTTTTATAAAGTAAAAGATAACATAAAGGAGCGAACGAGTCAAATTATTTTGTGTATTCTGTCTTTTTTAATTGCGTAAGAATCATACCGTCAGGAAGTATTGTATCTGATACTGTAATGAATCCGTGTTTTTTATATAAAGTAATAGCAGGGGTATTCGCTTTACCTGTTTGTACAATGTATGTCATTGAAGAGGGAAACATGTTAAATATATAAATTAGGAGTTTCGTTGCGATTCCTTTTTGAAAAAAATCGGGCGATACAACTAACCTGTGGATATCGATTAGTTTTTCTTCTTGTACAAAAGAAATAAAACCGACAAGTTTATTTTCAGAAAAATATCCATAGAATGTTTCAACGCAATTTTGAATATCGTTTACAGTATCATATAAACGAGGTATGGCAGTACTATTCAAGTAGTCTGCTTCAACTTTATAAGCTGGAATTTGAACCTGTAAAATGGAGGTTGCTACTTCAAAAGAAGTGGAATTTAACTTAAGAATCATAGATAATGAAGCCTCCTTTAAATATGGTATATGAATATAATTGCTTTATGGGTTAGTTTGACAATATTTTTCTTTTTTGCATATAATATATGTATCTCCATATGTAAAATAGTAGTAAATATATTTCTATAGTGAAATATGATTAGCAATGATAAATACATATGTTTGTATTGAATCATACAAACTATAATAGAAATGGAGGACTAAAAATGGGATGGATTATCACATTAATAGTTGGTGCTATTATAGGTGCAATTGCTAGTTCTATAACCGGTAAAAATTTCCCAGGTGGTATGTTCGGAAATATTATCGCAGGTCTATTAGGTGCTTCGTTAGGTGGTAGATTATTTGGATCCTTTGGGCCATCATTTGGTGGGATTCATGTCGTGCCGGCATTATTAGGTGCAATCGTGTTAATTCTTATTGTATCATTTGTAGTGAAAGCTGCAAAGAAATAGAGATATAGATTATGATGAAGAGCCCTGAATAAGGGCTTTTCATCATTCGAAGAGGTGGTTTCATTGGAGAAAATAAATATAAGAAAAAGAGATAAGTTAAGAAAGTTTTTTAGAGAACAAAATTATTTGGCGGTATTACTTGGATTTGCGTTATTGTTCATTAATATTTTATTGCTAACAAAAATATCATTTGTTTTTACACCGTTTATCGTATTTTTAAAAACAATTTTCTTCCCAGTACTATTAGCAGGCGTGCTATTTTATATTTTGCATCCATTCGTTTCGCTTTTAGAAAAGAAAGGTGTTTCAAGAATCGTATCGATAGCTTCCATATATTTAATCGTACTAGGATTATTTGTATTTTTAGTTGTAACGGTTATCCCTATTATTAAAGATCAAATTGATGCATTAATTGATAACTTACCGTATTTTGGCCATGAGATTGAACAAGCAGCACGTAGATTCGGGGAAAGTAATTTACTCGGTAAAATTCAGGAGAATTTAAATATTAATGTTGCGAATATGGTAAAAGAATACACAGTTGATTTTACAAAGTCATTATCATCAGTAACTGGGAATGTAACTGGATTTTTGAGTACTATTACAGAGGTTGTTTTGACATTTGTAATGGTTCCATTTATATTGTTCTATCTTTTAAAAGATGGTGAGCAATTGCCGAATCACTTTTTAAAGTTTATTTCAGAGCAAAGACAACCAGCAGCAATGAGAATACTAGATGATATGCATTATGCGATTAGCTCGTATATTAGAGGACAAATTATCGTGAGCTTGTTTATCGGTATTATGCTATTAATTGGTTATCTTATTATTGGTATTAAATATGCGGTATTACTTGCGATTTTAGCGATGATTGTAAATATCGTTCCGTACGTAGGACCAATTATCGCGATTACACCAGCGTTAATTATCGCATTTATCGACTCGCCAGCAATGGTGTTAAAAGTAATTATCGTTATGATGGTTGTACAATTAGCAGAAGGTAAATTTATTTCTCCGCAAGTCATGGGTAAAAAGTTAGATATTCACCCGATTACTATCATTTTTATCATTTTAACTGCCGGAAACTTATTCGGGATTATGGGCATTATTTTAGCCATTCCAGGATATGCGATATTAAAAGTATTAGTTACGCACGGTTATAGATTTGTTAAGTTGAATACGTGAAAAAAAGCGCTAAAACAGTGGGAACTGTTTTAGCGCTTTTTTATTAACAATTCATTTGCATATTGGCGCGCCCATTGATCCGCTTCTAATATAGCATCTAGTGAAGGATCTTTTACGTTATGATGAGCTTCAACTGTTTTGTAAATTGTTTTTTCAATATCGAAAAAGGCAATTTCATTTTTTAAGAATAGCGCATTCGCAATTTCATTTGCTGCATTTAATACAGCGGGAGTAGTACCACCGATTTTGCCACATTCATATGCGTATTGTAGACAAGGGAACTTCTCTAAATCTGGTTTTTCAAAATGTAAACTACCGATTTCTAATAAATTTAATTTTTCATAGGAAGAAGGTAGCCGAGTAGGATAGTGAAACGCATATTGAATCGGCATTCTCATATCAGGAGCACCGAGCTGTGCCATAACTGATCCATCAATAAATTCTACTAAAGAATGAATGATACTTTCTTTATGAATCATTACATTAATTTTTTCATATGGAATATCAAATAGCCATCTCGCTTCCATTACTTCGAACCCTTTATTCATTAATGTGGCAGAATCAATCGTTAGTTTTGCGCCCATTAACCAGTTTGGGTGCTTTAAAGCATCTTTTGCTTGTAATGTTTGCATTTCATCACGTGTTTTATCACGGAAAGCACCACCGGAAGCTGTTACAATTAACTTCTCAATCTCTTTATTATTTTCTCCGTTTAAACATTGGAAAATAGCTGAATGCTCACTATCTACTGGAATTAAGCGACATCCGTTTTGTTTCGCTAGTTCAGTTACCATATGTCCAGCTGCAACCAAAGTTTCTTTATTAGCAATAGCGATATCTTTCTTCGCTTTTAATGCTTCAATTGTTGGAAGTAATCCTGAAACACCTACAACAGAGCTTAATACAAGATTTGAATCAGGGTGAGTAGCTACTGCAATTAAGCCATCAGTCCCGTGTGTGATTTTTGTATTTGCTGAAATACGCGTACGAAGCTTGTCTGCTAAGTCTTTTGTCGCAACGCTTACAATACGAGGTTGAAACGTTTTGATTTGTTGCTCAAGAAGATCGATATTATAATTTGTGGTTAAACCGACGATTTTAAAATGTTCAGGATGAGCTGAAACGACATCTAATGCAGATGTGCCGATGGATCCTGTTGAACCTAAAATTGATATATATTTTACCATGAAAAAACCTCCAAAGTTGTTTCGAATATTTCAACAAACCTATATAACATTAGACAATTGAAGTGGAAATTCCTGCTATATAAAATAGAAAATTAGGGTTTGTTTGGAAGTGAAATGTGATAAACTGTAAAAAATAACGAAAAAGCAATGAAAGAGAAGAGTACATATTCGAAACTTTTCAGAGAGCTGATATGTGGTGGAAATCAGTAAGGGATGAATATGGAATGGACTCTGGAGCTTCTAACTGAAATGAGTAGGTAAAGACGGTTACTTCACGTTATTGAAGTATGAAGTGAGCTAATGATAGCTAATTAAGGTGGTACCGCGGGAGTCTCTCGTCCTTTTTTAAGGATGAGGGGCTCTTTTTATTTTGCGAAAGGAGGAGTTAGTGTGAGTGAAAAAATAATGTTAACAGGAATTAAGCCGACAGGTTATCCGCATTTAGGGAATTATATTGGTGCGATTAAACCTGCATTACAAATGTCAAAGAATAATGAAGGAAAAGCATTGTACTTTATAGCTGATTATCATGCATTAAATGCTGTGCATGATTCAGAAAAGTTCAGCAGTTATACGAAAGAGGTAGCAGCTACTTGGTTATCACTTGGACTTGGTGAAGATGTTGTTTTTTATCGGCAAACAGAAGTACCGGAAATTCTAGAATTAGCTTGGATTTTAGCTTGCCTAACTCCGAAAGGTCTTATGAACCGTGCTCATGCGTATAAAGCGAAGGTGGAGCAAAATAAAGAAGCAGGGTTAGAGGTCGATGCAGGAGTGAATATGGGGTTATATACGTACCCGATCTTAATGGCAGCCGACATATTACTATTTCAAGCTACACATGTACCTGTCGGAAAAGACCAAATTCAGCATATTGAAATTGCGCGTGATATTGCGACGTATTTTAATCATACATTTGGCACGACATTTACACTACCGGAGTATGTCATACAAGAAGAAGGAGCTATTTTACCTGGTCTTGATGGAAGGAAGATGAGTAAAAGTTACGGAAATGTAATCCCATTATTTGCAGAGCAAGAAAAACTACGAAAATTAATATTCAAAATCAAAACAGATTCTTCACTTCCAAATGAACCGAAAGAACTAGAAACCTTATTTACAATTTATAAAGAATTTGCGACAGAAGACGAAGTACAGTCATTACGTGAAAAATATGAGACTGGAATCGGATGGGGCGATGTGAAAAAAGCGTTGTTTCGCGTTGTAGATCGAGAGTTAGCTGGACCTCGTGAAAAGTACGCAATGTATATGAATGAGCCGGATTTATTATATGAAGCATTAGAAAACGGTGCTGAGAAGGCACGCGCTATTGCGAAGATAAATTTAGCAGAAATTAAAAAACGGATTGGATTTGAGAGGGAACGTTAAGCGTTCCCTTATTTTTTTAGATAATCTGTAATAATCTTCTCGATAACAGGAGGAAGATTATTAGGTAATTCATCAAGTGAAAAGAAGCGTAGTTCTTTTGATTCACTTTGATCGCATACAAGTTCACCATAAAATTCTCGGCAAATATAAACAACGAGTACACCGTGTACTTGATCGCCGTTTGGATAGATTTGAAAGTAATCTGGTCCAGAGTATGTACGGAATAGTTCTGGATTTTTAATAATAAGTCCAGTTTCTTCAAACACTTCTCGCTTTAAAGCGTCTTCTAATGTTTCGTTATATTCTAAGGCACCGCCAATAATGCCCCAGCGGTTAAAATCTGTACGGAGTTGCAGCAATACTTCACCTTTTTCATTTACTATAATGGCGTGTGATCCTATTAGAATAAGTGGATGATTTCCTACTAGATTTCTCATATCTTCAATATAACCCATGTCATTGCTCCTTGTATTTAATAATAGTTAGGAAGTTCTTTTAACATTCTTTCTGTTTTACGTGCTGTAAAGGCTAAGTTATGGTCATCTTTCGTTCTGAAAAATAATGTGCGTAAAAAGGTTTTAATATTAGCACATAAAATACAATACTCATTAAGCGAAAGGCGTTTTCTAATTTGAGGAAGCCTTTTTATTTTTTTATGAATAATAGAAATTAAATCGTTCTGAGGAAAATCATGATACAGCATTGCTAGTAATGGAGTAACGATGCGCTCATCTTCGTTATTATGAAAAAGATCAGATGGAATAAAGATTTTATTTAATAAACAATGAATTAACTCCTCGTACCATTCAAAAGTTGTATACGTATTATGAACAATTTCAGTAAAGGCATCAGATACGTGAGCAAGACAATGAGCCCATCCTTTATTTTCAATATAGCCCCGAAAATCCGTTTCTAAGTTTGTGTATGTAATGAGTTTATTTTTTATTTCTTCAATATCCTCCTCTGTACAAAAGTAGTGCGAATTAGCGAATTGGAGTATTAACGCAATTAACGAAACAGTGTAAGAACGTGTGAAAACCCCATCTGTATGTGGGGAGTAAATGTCACAATATAAATACTCATCACTTAAACAAGTTTGCAGAAGTAATTTCAGCTGATCGTCCATAAGGAATTCATGATGAATGAAATGTGCAAAACATTTATATATAAGTTGGTAACGAACGTAGCTATCAGTCGTTCCGATATACTGAAGCATGTTCAAAGTTAACTCATTTACGTCTATATGTTGCAGTTGCGTATAGTCATTTTGTTGTATAAGCTCTAACTGTTGTTGCAATGCTGTAATATCCAATGGAGAACCTCCTCCGCACTTTAAAGATGCGATCTTTTCTAGTATTCTATATATTCAAGGACAATCCTGCTCATGCAAGGAGAACGATTAGAAATTCGAGTATGATATAGATGAGGGAAGAATATGACGACGATAGAACAGTTAGAAAAACATTTTAAAATAAGAAGAAGTGCTTCTTCTATTATGATAAAAGAAAATAATGCAGAGGTTTTTACAGAAGAGCAATTAGAAGAGATGGTGCAATATTACGTTGCTGAAGCTGAAAAAGATGGATTAGAAAAACTACATTTTGAAATCTCTTCAAAAAGTCCAAATTATGATGTGTATAAAAAATGTTTTGAAACGTATTCATTTGAATATGTTACTGAAAACATGATTGTATTTAAAGATATATACGAAGTAGAAGATGTAGAAAGTGAAATTGATTTTAAGCTTATTGAAGAAGTTGGAGAAGAGGCTTTTTATTCACTGTGGAATGAAGCGACGGGAGAACCAGTCGCTCATGATCAATTTGTGCACATGATGCTACAAGAAATTGGTGAGCAATGGAAAGAACATTGCTTAACAGCGAGTGTCGATGAAAAGCCGATAGGAATTGTAATCCCGCATATTGAAAGAGGTACGTTAGAAGAAGGAAAACTTATGTACTTCGCAGTTACTCCAAATGTGCGTAATAAGGGATATGAAGCCGCATTATTTGCAGGTGCGATGTTTGTCTTAAAGGAAATAGGTGCATCTTATTATATTGGTGAGACAAATATGCAAAATGAGTGGATGAAGGATGTTTTTGAAAAGAATGGATGTCAGTTGTTTAGTTCAACTGAGAGATATGTGAGAAAGTTTTAGGAGGATGAATGATGTATACTCTCGAACTCGTATAGCGGGAGGGGACTATATATGTTAAAGCAATCCATGCATTCATTCGTGTTATTGTATCCAAATGTATTGTTAGAAGGCTGGAATGTTGAAAAAGTTTCAGAACGTTATGAAGGTGAAAAGTGGGGAACTTTTTGGTTTCAGGTTGTTACTCCAACTGGGATGTTTCGAGTAAAGGAATTTTTTCTCGATATAATGGAACCAGTATTTCCGGATAGCTGTATTTCTCAAGCAAAAGGAGATTGTTTTCAATATAAAGGGCTTGTGTATTGGAAAGGTATAAATTATAAAGGAAAAGAAAGTTACGTTACATCTATATGGAAAACACAAGTTGAAATTTCTGTTGATCATGGATATGTAAACCAAGACGAAATGGAACGATTTCTATTTGAATTACAACCAGTAAATATGGAGCTTGGGAAAACGATATTACATACATCATTTCACTTATTAAGCTTTCAAGCGAAGAGAAGTGAAATGGGTGAGATAGGAAGATGTAGAGAGTGGAATGCTCCAGATGACGTATCCTATGTAAATTTGTTAATTCATGAAAAACTAAATCGGAAACTTGAATCGGTCGGTTTCGGAAATGACGAAACGCAGTATGTATACTGGGACGAAGTTAATAAACTATATGCACTTTGGGTTTGTAGACATAAAAACAAAGCGTATTATCCTATTTCTTCATGGACAATGAACTATGGCCAAAAACAAATTATAAACGGGTTAGAGTTTTATCCGCACCCTAATCGCGGAACAGTTGTATACGAAGATTTAGGTAATGAACAAATCGCATACGTATTTCGCGGTAATCCATGTACAAATTTTGAACAAGTAAAAGAACTTTTCGCCTGTTTGTAAGATAAAAAGAAAAATGAGAACGACAAAGTAGTTATTCCTATAATAAAATAGAGTAAGATTTGACTATAAGAGAAAGCGTTGGTGAAAGAATGGAGCAGCAAAGACATTGGCTACAAGCAACTGTAGAAAGAAATGAAGACAATACGTTACAAATAAAGTGGGAAAATAATATAGAAGAAGTTCGTATTTATTGGAGTACTTCACCAGATCATATTGAAGAAAATGGAGAACTACTTGCAACTGTAAATGGAGAATTATCATATACAATTGAAAACCCGAGTGAAAATGAACGTCCATATTTTAGACTAGTAGGAAGTAATGGACAAGCAGTGACAGTAGCTGAGCGTAGATTGCCATTACAAGGTGCGTTTAACTTCCGTGATATGGGTGGATATGAAACGACAGATGGACGTAAAGTGAAATGGGGCAAATTATACCGTTCTGAAGAATTAGCAGGACTAACAGAGTGGGATATCGACTATTTACAAAAGTCTGGTTTAAAGTTAATTTGTGACTATCGTACAGACTTTGAGGTAAAGCATAAGCCAAATCCTGAGATTACAGGTGCTCGTCAAGTGTGCTTACCAGTTATGCAAGACTTAGCGAAAGACTTAAATATTAATGAGTTTTTCCAAGTTGGTGACCTTTCTATGTTAGGAAAACCAGGTGAGTATCTTGTGAAAATGAATCAAGATTTCGTAAGTGGTAACGAGGCGTTCGTAAGCTTCTTAAACTTAGCGCAAAACCCGGAAAACTTACCGTTAGTAAACCACTGTACAGCTGGAAAAGATCGTACTGGATTTGGTTCAGCATTATTACTACTTTTACTAGGTGTACCAGAAAAAACAGTAATGGAAGACTACTTACTAAGTAACGGATTCCGTGAAAAGCTAAATGAAAAAATGATGGCCTTTTTAGGTGCGAAATTACAAAACGATGAGAGCAGAGCGATATTAGGTGCAATGTTTGAAGCACGTGCTGAATACTTGCAAGCTGCGATTGGTGAAATTCAAAAGCAATACGGATCAGTTGAAGCATACGCTGAAAGGGCCCTTGGCTTTACGAAAGAGTCGTTAGAGGAAATGAAAGAGTTATTACTAGAAGACTAATAAGTAAAAGGAGGCTGAGCGGATTAGCCTCCTTTTACTTATAGCGTAGTTGAAAATAGAAGATAATGGTGTATTCAATAAAGAGCAGGTTAAGCGCCTCATAATGAAATATATAAACTTATATTACTATCGTGTTATTATGTTAAGTGACGGTAAAGTCGTGTGATTTATAATGATTTCTATAATGAACTATAGGGAAAAAGCAAGAAAATGTCTATGTATTTGATGGAGGGTTATCATAATAGAAAGGAAATTAGGAGATGGGGAAATCAATAAAAAGTGAATTAATAGGATTGTTTACCTTTAATGAGACATGTAAAGCATATCAGCAAAAAAATGGGGAAATACATTGGCAATTGGATATTAGAAATGAATATGTAGATGTTAATGAGATGATTAAAAGGGCAGAGAAGCTTTTTTTATGTATAGAAGAATTTGATAAAAAGGCTAAAGTAGCCATAGCAGAAAAATTGATAAATTACAAAAATGATTTTTGGCCTGAGTATGATGAGAATGATGAACATTTAAATTGGGATGCTGTAGATGCAGGAGAATATGATATAACGAAAGAAAAATTTGCAAAAGCAATTACGCTCTATGAAATTGAAATTAGAGAAAATGATATATACTGTGAATATCATGATGGAGATTTATTTGGTGGACACATGATACATGCTTATTTTAATAATGATTATAAGTTATTAAACGCAGAGGTGTAGTTTTAGTTATATAAAAATTGAATTAAAGTGTGCTTTAGTTAAAAGAATTAAATAAATTTTAAACAATGAGAACGAAGCTTTTAAAATAGGAATTGAGGAGAACATCATGAAATACAAAGTTATATTATTCGACGTAGATGATACATTATTAGATTTCCCTGAAACGGAAAGACACGCATTACATAATGCGTTTGTACAGTTTGATATGCCTACAGGGTATAATGATTATCTTGCAAGCTATAAAGAGATTAGTAATGGATTATGGAGAGATTTAGAAAATAAAATGATTACGCTAAGTGAATTAGCAGTAGATCGATTTAGACAATTATTTGCACTTCATAATATAGACGTAGATGCACAGCAATTTAGTGATGTATATCTTGAAAACTTAGGGAAAGAAGTACATCTTATAGAAGGCGCAGTACAATTATGTGAAAATCTACAAGATTGCAAGTTAGGTATTATTACGAATGGATATACGAAGGTGCAACAATCAAGAATCGGAAATTCGCCTTTATGTAATTTCTTTGATCACATTATTATTTCTGAAGAAGTTGGTCATCAAAAACCAGCACGTGAGATTTTTGATTATGCGTTTGAGAAGTTTGGGATTACGGATAAATCAAGCGTACTAATGGTTGGAGATTCGTTAACTTCTGATATGAAAGGCGGAGAAGATTACGGCATTGATACGTGTTGGTATAATCCGAGTTTGAAAGAAAACGGGACAGATGTTAACCCGACTTATGAAGTGGAGAGTCTGCTACAAATTTTAGAAATTGTAGAAGTGGCGGAAGAAAAGGTAGCTTCATTTTAATTGTGCTGATATTTGTCGAAAAATCGATATATTGAAAAAATCGTTGATATATTGTAAGTTGTGATAGATATATTGAAAAAATCGTTGATATATTGTAAGTTGTGATAGATATATTTGAAAAATCGTTGATATATTGTAAGTTGTGATAGATATATTTGAAAAATCGCTCATATAAATTCATATACTAAGATATAGAACAAAAACATAGAGCTACTATACAAGGTCATTCACGTGTTATAATGCGTGAATTAAATATGCGTATATAAATAGTTTCCTAGCGTGATGCGATGTCATGTATGATTAGTGTAACAACTAGAGGTGAATAAAGGATGTTAACGTTTTTATTTGAGTTAGACAAGAATCTCCCGCAGAAGGATGAGCCACGGTATGATGCTTATTCAAAGGGCTTTATCGAAGGAGATGTAACGATTTGCGCGAGTGACAGCGTATTTTTTCAAAAATCATGTATGAAGGTTGCAGAGCTGGGGATTTATTTAGGTCAGTGGATGGAACAAGTTCAACATGGGCAGAACGTGCCTATGAAATATGAAACGGCTGACCGTGAAGAGGTAATTCTTAGTTTCTTCTACGAAGAGGATCATAATCAATGGAATGTTTTTTCCAGCTGGCAAGAATTTGAACTTCAAGAGCGTATAGCTACTATAACATTAATAGAGAGTGTTCAACGCTATTTGTATGAGTTAAATAAAGAACTGCGCATGATAGAATATCCTGTGACGTTTGATCAGTACTTAAGAGGAGAGCGAATGATGCAGCTCTCTTACAAACGACCGTGTGATAGCAAAGCAGATACGACGCCGATAGAGTTTTATAATGGAAGTGAGCAAGTAGGTATAGTAAGGGGCTATTATAAAAATACGCTGATGAGAGTGCTGGATTTTATTCCGAAAATTGGTAGTAATATTATTTATGAAATAAAGGATAGTAAGGACAATATTCGCGTCATTGCAAAGGATGTAAGTAGGCAGCGCCAAAGAAGGATTTTAGTAACGTACAAAGATAATCATGATGCAGAGCATGAAATACTTGTATGTGACGGAAAGTTATTGGATGCAAATTTCTTATTTACCTTTACATATAAGGCAGAAGAATATGTTGTTCATAAAACTTCATTTGGAATGGGAAAATTATTACGAAAAGGCTATGTAATTGCAGATTGGAATATTCGTCTTGAGGAAGATATGTATTACATTGAGATGAATGTATATGATGAAGATTACATGCAGGATCGATACTTACTATTAGGCGTATTTCATGCGGTTTTATATGGATAATCAATAAGAAATACCGTCATTCTTCTTGGAAAGAATGACGGTATTTTTTTATTTATCCTCAAAAATAAAAATCTCATCAATCGTACTATGTAGTGCCTTCGCTATATCGTGAGCAAGTTGTAAGGAAGGATTGTATTTACCTTTTTCGAGATGACTAATTGTTTCACGTCGCACACTAACGCTCTTCGCTAAATCTTCTTGTGTCATGTTCAATTTTGCGCGGTATTCTTTTATCTTCGTTACGAACGCCATGGTGCATCTTCCATTTCATCAACAGGTTTATCGAAAAAGAACATAGAAAAACCGAATGTAAGAATGAGTGTGCCGAAAATAAGAGCGATATCAATCTCTTGTAGCGTAGAGTTTGGAAATAACATTTCAATAAATATAATGATAGCAGTAGTTAGTAATGTAACGATAAATGCATTGCGACACGATTTATTGACAATTTGTTCAAACAGTTCATCGTGTTGAACTGTTCTATACGATGTGAAAAAGGAGAAGAAACAGAACATAGTAAACAATCCTTTTTCATAAAAAAATCCGAGGAAACCGAAGAAACCGAGAAATCCTAAATATTTTATCCAAGTTGTTTTCATGATAGGTCCTCCTTACGTTGTTAGAAATAAGTCACGTTATGTTACAAATATATCACATTTGGATAGGAATGGTAATAATAGTTTTCCAGTTTGCTTCATAATAATAGTAAAAAGAGGAAATATGCTGCGAAATAAAGAGGATAATATTGTAAAATGGTTGTAAGGAGGGGGAGGAAGAAATGCTAACTTGGATCATGATCGTTGTATTACTTGTAGTGATTACTGTCATTGCGACGGTGTTAATTGGGCGGAATGGTGATGCAAATTATAGCAAAGCGACAAAGGGGAATATTAAACGCTTAACAATGATTTATATTATACTAGCTGTCGTTTTAGTTGTTGGATTAGGGGTGTATATTTATTTTAAAGGTTAAATATACTGAAAAATGTAAAAATCTTAAAATAGAACTATGCTATAATATCAATATAGTTATTTGGTAATTAAGGAAAGGATTGGATGGAATGATTGAAATTACGAATGTGTCAAAAAGTTATAATGGGTCTACCTATGCAGTAAAAGACTTAAGTTTATCTGTACCTAGCGGCGAAATCTTTGGATTTTTAGGACCGAATGGTGCGGGTAAATCAACGACAATTAAGATGATTACTGGTATTCACGGGTTGGATAAAGGGATTATTACGATTAACGGAAAAAATATTATGGAAGAGCCGATGGAAGCGAAGAAGACGTTTGGTTATGTACCAGATAGTCCAGATATGTTTTTACGATTAAAAGGAATTGAATATTTAAACTTTATGGCCGATATGTATGAAGTGCCGAAAGAAGTACGACAAGAACGAATAGAGTCTTTAGCGAAGAAGTTTGATCTTTATAATGCTTTATCTGATCAAATTCAAAGTTATTCGCACGGTATGAGACAAAAAATCGTTATTATTGGTGTGCTCGTACATGAGCCAGATGTATGGATTTTAGATGAACCATTAACTGGGCTTGATCCGAAATCTGCATATATTTTAAAAGAAATGATGAGAGAGCATGCGGATAAAGGAAAGATTGTATTTTTCTCTACACACGTATTAGAAGTAGCGGAAAAAATATGTGACCGGGTTGCTATTATTAATAAGGGGAATTTGCAGTTTAAAGGAAATTTAGATGAAATGAGAGATCATTTTAAATCCAATGAATCACTTGAAAAAATGTTCTTGGAGATGACGGGCAATGAGTAAAATTTGGACGTTAACGAAAGTATTATTGAAATTAAATTATGCAGATTTTATAACAGATAAGAAGAAGCGATGGGCGTATGTATTTTCATTTGCAGCTATTTTATTTGTCGGCTTTTTACTGTTTGGTTCTATCACGCATGCAATGTATGAGGGAATGATACATTTAGGGCAAGATCCAGGAATGATTATCGCAATGGGACTTGCGATTGCGAGTATATGGGTATTTTTAATGAGTATAACGAACATTTTAACTGTATTTTACTACAGCAATGACATTGAAATGTTATTACCATTACCATTAAAACCAGCGCAAATTATTTCGGCAAAATTTTTAACGGTATTAATTACACAATACGTAATGAGTTCATTTATTTTATTACCAATCTTCATTACGTACGGTTTAAAAAGTGGCGCATTTATTACATATTATATATATATGATTTTTATTTACTTACTCTTCCCAATTGTGCCGTTAGTACTAGCTTCGTTACTGATGACAGTTATTATGAGGTATACAAATATAGCGAAAAATAAAGACCGAGGAAATATATTTATTGGAATCGTAAGTATACTATTTATTGTAGGAATTAACGTATTTTTGCAGTGGAAAAATAAAAGTTCGTTTTCTGAAGATGCAATTGCGGATTACCTTGCAAACAACCAGTCTTCTCTTTTAGTACAAATGACAAACTATTTTCCAACTACATATTTTGGAGCAGTAGCATTAGTAGAAAATGCAAATTGGAAGGGACCTTTATATGTAATAATCTTTGCAGTTATTTCATTTGTATTTTTTGTGTTGTTTTATTACATTGCAGAGCGTACATATTTAAAAGGGGTTATTGGACTTTCAACGAGTACAGCAAAAAAAGAAGTCATTTCAGCAGAAGGCTTACAGAAATCTACGGTACAAAGTTCACATTTGAAAGCATATGTGAAAAAAGAATTTAAAACGTTATTCCGTACACCACAATTTTTCTTAAATTGCATTGTACAAACTTTCGTTATGCCAATTATGTTGTTCTTTATTTTATTTGTGCAAGATGGAAACTTAAAGTTTATTACAGAGTATATTAACAATCCAAAGACAACAGGATTTGCAATTGGTGTTGGCCTTTGTGCATCGTTATTTTTAATGGGTAGTAACGTCATTGCAACAACGTCATTTTCGCGAGATGGAAGCTCTTGGTTTGTGAATCGTTATTTACCAGTAAAGGCTTCGGATATCTTTTTTGCGAAAGCAATCACTGCTTGGTTAATTAATGTAATCATTTTAGCAGTATTCGGTATTACGATGGCAGTTGTAGCTGGGATTTCTCCAGTCTTTATGATACTGTGGTTTTTACTAAGTGCGAACGGGTTGTTATTAATTAATTTAATCGGAACACGCTGGGACGCACAAACTGCAGATATTCATTGGGATACAGAGCAGAAATTATTTAAAAGTCGATATACAACTTTGTGGAATTTTTTAGCTAATATTTTAATAGCTTTAATTATTGTGGGGGGAGTAAGTGTATTATACTTCTTCCTTCATGTCGGACTGTGGGTTATGTTTATCGTTTTATTTGTAATGTTTACGATTGTAAATTATATCTTTATTAAAATGTTAAAATTAGGTGCTGAACGTATACTGTCAAATATTCAATAAGAAGATAGATCCTCTGTATTCATGCAGGGGATCTGTGTATAGATGGAGGAGAAAAAGGTGAAGAAAATAGCAATTGTAACAGGGGCAACTCGTCTGAATGGAATTGGTGCAGCTGTATGCAAGGTGCTTGCTCAAAAGGGGATAGATATTTTTTTCACGTACTGGCCAAAGTATGATAAAGCGATGCCATGGGGAATGAGTGATCAAGAACCCTTTTTGCTGAAAAAGGAAATTGAAAGTTACGATGTTCGATGTGAAATGGCAGAAATCAATTTATCGCAGTCTTATTCGCCAACTCGTTTGTTTTATATGGTATCAGAACGGTTAGGTGATCCATCTATTCTAGTTAATAATGCAGTATATTCTACTCATACGAGGATTGAGGAATTAGATGTAGAGCAGTTGGATAAACATTATACAGTTAATGTTCGGGCTACTATGCTATTAAGTTCATTGTTTATAAAACATTATTCACTTAAAACGGGCGGGAGTATTATTAATCTTACTTCAGGACAGTCAGTAGGTCCAATGCCAGATGAACTAGCATATGCAGCAACGAAAGGGGCAATTGAAGCATTTACAAAGTCAGTAGCACCAGTTGCGATGGAGAAGGGGATTACAGTGAATGCTGTAGATCCAGGACCGACGAATACAGGATGGATTACAGAGGAGCTGAAGCATCATTTAGTATGGAAGTTCCCACAAGGTAAAGTAGGAGAACCGGTGGATGCTGCGCGCTTAATTTCTTTTTTAGTAAGTGAAGAAGCGAAATGGGTTACTGGGCAAGTCATTCACTCGAATGGTGGTTATTCATAAAAATATTATGTTAATAAATGTTGAGAAACAAAAAACGAAAGAAAATTTTATTTTTTTGTATAAATAAAATGTCAAGAAAGATAAAAATTTGATAGAAGAGTATATCGTCATATGAAGATAGTAATTCTTAATGTGACAATATACTCTTTTTCTTTTACTTGCGAGTAGAAAAATGAAGTAGAAGAAACTCGAATATTAAAATGAGTTTATCAGTTTTTGTACGTATTATTATGAAGATTACTGTCGGAAAGATGATAATTCGTATGAAAAGGGATTTTTTAAGGGGGAATCGAATCGTAAAGGGGAGGATAAATTATGTAAAACATAGGGGGATTTATATGAAAATGAAAAAGGTCGCTATCGCATCGATAACAATTGGTACAATGCTTACTATGGCAGCTTGTAGTCCTTCAGCAGATAAAGAAACGGAAAAGAAAGAGCAAGTAACTGCGCAAAATGATGGAGAAGCAAAAACGACAAGTGCAGATGAAGCGTCAAAAACAACGAAAGATACTGAAAAAGAAACAAATACTTCTTCAAATGAAAAAACAGATAAGGATGCAAAAAATACGAAAGAATCATCAGGGACAGAAAGTAACGGCAAAACGTCAACTCAAAACGAAAATGTAAAAACAAAAGAAAAAGAGACGACAGGAAAAACGAATGATCAAACGACTAGCGGGAAAACAACAGATCAAAGCACAAGTACAAATTCAGATGGAAAGACAACGAAAGATCCGAAGAAAAGTGTTGCTGTGAAAACGAACGTTAAAGAAGTTGTGGCATTAATTGATAGCTTGGACAAGCAGTTAGCTGCTAATCCAAAATTAGAAACAGTGAATAAGCTTGGTAAACAAATTAATGAAAAGTGGGATGTAATTGAGAAAGAGCTAGAAGCATCACATCCGACGGATTCTAAAACGATCGGTCAAAGTATGTATCCGTTAATTGTAGGAGCGGAGAAAGAAAAAATTGATATTAATAAAATGAAATCTTTAACGACGAAAACGAAAAAAGATTTAAATCAGTTATTGACGAAACTTTCGTAGTTTCAAAAGCCTACTCGTGTGAGTAGGCCTTTTTTGGTTGTTGTAATGTGCACAGTATAACTTATTTATTTTCATTTTCAATTACGATGCGAAAGGAACTGAATGCTTGTTGACTGATATAATCTTCTTCGCTAACTTTATAAGGAAATGGAAAAGCGACGAGTTGCAAATTACTTTCCTGATCCACTGAAGGCAATGTGAAATTAAAGATTTGCCTCGTTTCAGGTGCAACCTTAGTATAAACGACTTTTCTATTGTTAAATATTTCAACTTGTTTCCAATCTTTAAAAGCCACGATTGCGTAAGTCATTTCATCATTTGTTTCATTACCGTTTGATAAAATTAATTGCTTGCCTTCCTTTTCAAAGAAGACAGTTTGTAAGTTCTCTTCACGGTTCGTAACAAATAATGGTTCGTAAAGACCATCTTTTAAAATAGCATCTGGATCTATAAGGGAGAGTTTTATTTTTTCGTTTTCTTTTTGAAGAGGATGCATTGAATATCGCATACTTAGAATATCTTCTAAAATAGCTGCTTTATTTAAGTTATTATCTTTTAATTTGTATTCAGGTTTTTTAATTATTAAAAAGGTTAATTCACTTGCATTAGGAGAAGTGTGTAAAGAGATTTTCGTAGTAATTGAACTGTTTGGTTTCATATCAAAAAAATAGTGTGATATTTCATTAGTAGTATCTTCTATTTTAAAAGGTTTTTGTTCGTAATCTTCTAGAACAATTAATCCATATTTTCGGTTTTCATTAATAGTATGTACGAATGATAATGTTACATTAATTTTATTATCCTCACTAGTAATTGTACTACCATTGTTAATATGTTGGCCTTGATTATCCTTCAATCCGTAAGAAACAGTATTGGTTTGTTGCTCTCGTTTATTTTCTATGGAAGGTGGATGAGGTTGTATGAATGAAGTATTGAACAAAATATAAATTGTAAGTAATGAAATAAGTAAAACACCGCAAATAATATATATTTGTTTCATAAATAGCACCTCAATATATGTAAAATATTAGAGAAAAAAGATATGCAAGATGCATATCTTTTTTCTCTTTCTTACCAGAAAGCTTTTGTTTCGTGATTCACATCATTATAACCACTTAATTTATAGGTATGATTACCGATAGCGTAATCATCTCCATAATAAATGCTTGTGTTGGTCGCTGTAGCACTTACAAATGATGATTTTTTTGCACTATTACTTTTCGTATTCACTAATGAGCCATCGCCATTGAAAGTTCTTGCTTTTGCATAAACATAGTCTTCGGTCGTAGTTGATTTCGATTTAGCAACTGCATATGGGTTACCAAAAAAGGGAGTATATACGCTAATGTTAGAGTCATTCTTAGGTGCAGCTGCAAGAATCAAACTAGGAACACTAGATGTTTTTGTTGATTGAATTGTATCAAAGTCAACTAAAACGGGCTGCTTGTCTACAGTATCGACCTCTGAAGCACTTGCGTTATTAGTAAAACCAAAACCTAAAACCGCTAACCCTAAAGTTGTCACCGATAAAGATTTTTTCATATTCACTAATTTTCCCACCTTTTTAAATTTTTGAGTTCGAACTCAATTCATACAATATATGAAAATTTCGAAACTCTCAATGGTTTATCCCATACTTAACTTTTCTTTTACTTTCGATTCAACATGTCTTCATTTGCAAAAAGCGAATATATCTTCTAATGCTTAGCCAGCAAGGGATACAGGTTTAATTTTATGAAATTCATGTAAATTTAAATCTATTCATGTCAGAATCTCTGTTATTTTTAAGTTCATATGGGAAACTTATTAAAAAAAGGATGGTGACAAAAATGACAATCGATCGAATTTGTACAATTGGACCCGCAAGTAATAATAAAGAAACGTTAGCACAGTTAATAAAGAATGGTATGAAAATTGTTCGACTGAATTTATCGCATGGCACGCATGAAAGTCATAAAGACATCATTCGTTTAGTGAAATCATTAGATGACTCTATTAAATTTTTGGGTGATGTACAAGGACCTAAAATAAGATTAGGTGAAGTGAAGGGAGAGCAAATTACACTTCAGGCAGGAGATTCTTTTATTTTACATACACAACCAGTTACAGGGAGTAATACAGAAGCGAGTGTTGATTATGAAGGAATTGCGAATGATGTAAAAGTAGGCAGTAGAATTTTAATTAATGATGGAGAAGTTGAATTAATTGTTGAAAAGATAAGTACGGATAAAATAGAAACGAAGGTAAAAACAGGTGGCAATATCTCATCTCATAAAGGAGTTAATTTACCAGATGCGGCTGTTCGTTTACCAGCTATTACAGAGAAAGATAAAAAAGATATTCAGTTTCTTTTAGAAGAGAATGTTGATTTTATCGCGTGTTCTTTCGTAAGAAAACCTAGTCATATAAAAGAAATACGAGATTTTATACAACAGTATAAAGAAACGTCACCTAATGTAATTGCAAAAATAGAAACGATGGAAGCAATCGAGAATTTTCAAGATATATGTAAAGAAGCAGATGGAATTATGATTGCAAGGGGCGATTTAGGAGTAGAGTTACCGTATCAATGCATTCCGCTTTTACAGAAAATGATGATTCAGGAATGTAATCGAACGAATACATATGTCATTACAGCAACACAAATGCTTCAATCTATGGTAGATCATTCTATTCCAACAAGGGCAGAGGTGACTGATGTGTTTCAAGCTGTACTGGACGGGACGAATGCAGTTATGCTTTCAGCTGAAAGTGCATCAGGAGAGCATCCAATCGAAAGTGTGAGAACATTACGTCTCGTTTCAGAATTTGCGGAACATGTTAAAAAAGATGGACCTTTTGCGATGAAAGATGTACTGCAATTACTGCGTGAGTCTCTGGATGAGTAATAAATAAAAAGAGGGCGGATATACATCCGTCCTCGTGTTTTTCATTCATACTATTCTTGCTCTTGCTCATCCAAAATCTTTTCAAACGCAGCAGATACTTTATCAAACTCTTCATCATTTTCAATGTATGAAAACTCATTATCTTCTTCTACTTTTAAAAAGAAAATATCAATGTCTTCCTCAGTTTCTGTTTGGATATCTTCAACAAAGGCAACTGCAATATATTCTGCACCTTCGACATCCATCGCTCCAAGTACTTCTACTTCTTGCTCTTCGTTATTCTCATCACTAAGAGTAAACACTTCGCCAACTTCAATATCAGACATATTCATTCTCCTCCTGTTCGACTCTAAAAATAGAGCACTCAAACTGTATACATACTAACATATCTTTCCATGAAAAACCAAATTCATACATAAGAAAAACGACTGATAGTTCTTTTGTATAAGTATCCAGCTAGTAGGAGCATTATTTGTCTGTGCTATATTACTTAATCCATTCAACAATTGTATCCATAGTCTGTCTTGTTTTATCACGCTTTGGCTCTTCTTTACGGTAACCAAAGGCAACCATAACTGATACTTCGAGATTATCGCCTTGTATAATGCCTTCTTGACGAAGTAAAGAATCTACTTCCTCTTTATCAAATCCTTCTATTGGACAAGAATCAATACCGATTTGAGCTGCGCTCGTCATCATATTACCTAAAGCGATATAAGATTGCTTGGATGCCCAATCAAATACAGCGCGATCGGATTGTAATAAGTTAAAATCTGTTTCCTGGAACTTTTTGAAGAATTCATATCTAATTTTTTGAGTGTCTTCAGACAATCCAATAATATCGTTCATCATATATTTAATATACTCTGCATCATAATGCATATCTTTAATGTTTCTTGAAAGAACAATAACAAAATGACTAGCTGTTGCAAGTTGCCCACCAGCGCCCCATGAATACGGTTGTAGTTTTTCTCTTAATTCTTTATTTTGTACGACAATAAATTTCCAAGGCTCATATCCAAAAGAAGAAGGAGATAATCTGCCTGTTTCTAAAATGAATTTGAAATCCTCTTCTGAAATTTTGTGCATAGGATCGAATTCTTTACATGCATGTCTGAAATGAAAAGCCTCCATAATCTTTTCTTTTGTAATTTCGTTTGTATTTGTCATAAAAGTTCCTCTTTTCATGAATTTATTTTTGTAAGTAAATTATATTTTTAAAGTAACATAGATACAAGTACGCACATTTATGTGGTATAGTATCAAAAAAGATACTATTGATAAGGGAAGGGATTTATTATGGATTGTCCAAACGAAAATAATATAAATTACCCATTTTTAAATAAATATTCTTGTCCAGTTGAAGCTATGGTTGAGGTGATTGGAGGGAAATGGAAAGGGGTAATTTTGTATCATTTATTAGATGGTACAAAGCGGTTTAATGAATTAAAAAGATTAAAACCAAATATCACACAAAGAATGTTAACGCTGCAGCTGAGAGAACTTGAAGCTGATGGCATTATACATCGTGAAGTATACCGTGAAGTGCCACCTAAAGTTGAATATTCGTTAACTGAGCTTGGTGAATCACTACGTCCAGTGATTCTATTAATGATGGAATGGGCAACTCATAATATGGAGAAAGTTTTGGAGAGTAGGAATACGAAAAATAATAGTTAAGAGTTGAAATTGGTATAGACGAGTTATGTGAAATAGTTGTAGAAATAAAAGGTGTTTCCATACGTGAAAACACCTTTTATTTCTATGTTTTTTACTTTTTAACTTCAACTGCTGAAGTTGGAAAGTTATTTAAGTTTGCAGTTTGACCATACCAATCAGCATGTTTAAAAACAACACCTTTTCCATATCCGTCAGTTGAAGTACGTTCCCATAGTGTTGTTGAATAACTAGCAGTAGGAGCTGCTGTACGTACAGAAACAATTTGATTTTGCCAACTAGCAGACAAGTTTTTATAACCACTACTTAGAGAAAAATACTCGCTACCTTGATTTGTGCGTTTATAGAAGTCTGTACTACCAGGTCCGCTTCCTCCAACACCAAGGGGAGTGATTGGATTATTCAACCTTTGTTTATCTTTTTCAATAAAAGACTCTAAACTTTCTTTGCTCGAAAATCCATAAGATAACCAGTCTCCATTTTGATTTTGTTTCGGTAGAACTAACGTTATTTTTACGTCTTCCTTTGATGGAGCACTCAATTTGTTAGACGAATCAACAGTCTTTTCATCTACAGTTACATATTCGAAAGAGGAAATCGTATAATTTTTTTCGGTACTAGCTGATACTGATCCCAGTCCTCCAGTTAACGACGAAACAGTTAATAATGCACCTGCTACCAACTTTTTCAGCATGGATTCATCTCCTTAAAACTTAGATTTTTTACATAACTAAAATGTATGTTAATTTGAATGTTTTATAAATGTTTAGAAATTTATAAAATTTAAACAGAATATTCTTTTATTGGTCGGGAGTAAGGAGGGGAATTTAAAAAAGGGTTTACTTAAAAAGTAAACCCTTTTTGCTGACCTATTTCAAAACTCAATGGATGAAAGTTTCATTTTATCCATCTATGAATCATACACTTCTTTTGCATTCGTAGAAGCAGCATCTAATAAAAGGAAAATGGCTGCTATCATATGTAGAAAGATGTCTATATAAGGAAAGAAGGCAACTAGAGTAACGATAATACCGATATAATGAGGGTACGTATTCATGCCTTCTTTTTTAGCTAATAAAATAGTATTGATATGTAAAACAATCAATAGTAGTAAAGGTAACCCATATAGGTTAACAAGACTTGGAAGTACATAATAACAAGGAAATAATAAAAGATGATAGATCCCTGTAGTCCACTTTAGTGCTTGAATGTAGGTTTTCAAAGTGAATCCTCCTAAAACAATTCATATCTATATATTACCAAAAATAATAGGTAATTGGATATTTTTTATTTGTATTTTTAATAGATTATAATAATTTTATGTAAACTAATTGTTAGGTATCTATAAAATAGAAAAACCACCCAAACGAGGGTGGTTCGTATTATAAATAATTACTTAAAGAAGAAATCGGAACCTTCACCTCACTACCTTCCTTCATATTCCGCAACACAACAGTGTTTGTACTAAATTCATCTTCCCCAATAATAAGCACATAAGGGATATTCTCTTTATTGGCATAATTAAGGGCACGTTTTAATTTGCGTCCTGCTAGTTCTAGTTCGACTTTTAAGGAAGTGGTAGAACGTAATTGCTGGGCAATTTGTAAGCATTGTAACTCTGTCCCGAGTGGGATGATAAATAGATCCGCTGTAGATGAGATTGTTTCTTTCTGCGATAGTGCTGTATAAATAACGTCTAAACCGAATGAAATACCGACTGTTGGATAGTTCATATTATCACCACGGAATGCTCCGATAATGTTATCGTAACGGCCGCCGCTACCGATGCTAGATGTAATCGATCTATCTTTTAAAAAGATTTCATATACAGTACCTGTATACATTGTGAGTCCTCGCGCTAAAAACGGATTAAATATCGTATTTTCATTTATTCCGAGAGCGATTAAATATTGCTGTAATTGTTGTAATTCGTTTACTCCATCGGCAACGAGTGGATTATTGAAAGCTTCTTTAAAGTCAGCAATTGTAAGCTGTAGACAAGATAATACAGTATTACATATCGTATCAGCCATTTCTTCAGAAATTCCGCGCTCTAATACATCTTTTCGTACACCATCAATCCCAATCTTTTCGATTTTGTCTAATGACAAAATGACGTCACTCGTTAGCTCAGTAGGGATGTTAATGGCCTGAAGGATACCGTTTAACAATTTTCGGTTATTATATTGGATCGTTACTTCTAAGTTTAACGTTTGGAACAGTTCAAACGCCATACTCATAAGTTCAGCTTCTGCCATGACAGACTCAACACCAACTATATCAACGTCGCATTGTATAAATTCACGAAATCTTCCTTGTTTAATTGGCCCATCTCGAAATACTTTCCCAATCTCATAACGTTTAAAAGGGAGGCGGAGGTTCGGATTCATTGCCACAACCTTTGCGAATGGAATAGTTAAATCGTATCGTAAGGCGAGCTCACGTTTTCCTTGATCCTGAAGTGTATATATTTCTTTTAATATTTCATCGCCACCGCCGTACTTGTAAGACATAAGCTCATACATATTTAACGTCGGCGTTTCTAAAGGTTTGCATCCGTATCGTTCAAACGTATCTTCACAAGCTCTTTTAATTTTATTTCGCAGCACTTGCTCCTCTGGTAAATAGTCTTTCGTTCCTTTTACATTTCTCATTTCCATCATAATCACTCCTTTTTCAAATTAAAAAAAGCTATGCAGGTATAAAAATACCCACATAGCTTTATGAACGCTTCGTGGGTCAACAGGAAAAGCCCTGTACCCACGAAGAAAAATTTTTCTTCGGATACACGGCGTTACGTATGATGATGAAGTTGGAAAGAAGTATTAAAATTTCGCATTACAAATCTCTCCTTAACGTAAGTTTTTCCAAATTATATCAGATGATTTTTGAATTATCAATATTTTTAGTTTTGAAATATACGTGAAGTTATGTAGGAGAAATGGAAAAGGGTGTATAATAAAACTTAATAATATGAAATAACCTTTTAAGGAGATCACTATGAAAAAAGATAAAACAAATGCGATGCGAATATTAGATAAAGAAAAAATTGAATATTCGATGATATCATATGACCCAGAAGATGGGAAAATTGATGGCGTATCAGTAGCCGAGAAAATTGGACGAGAAGTGAGAGAAGTATATAAAACGCTAATCGCTCAAGGAAATAGTAAAAATTATCATGTGTTTATTATTCCGGTAGATGAGGAACTGAATTTAAAAGCTGCCGCAAAAGCAGTAAGTGAAAAGAAAATTGAAATGATTCCTGTAAAAGATATTACGAAAGTTTCAGGATATATTCGCGGCGGTTGTTCACCAGTTGGGATGAAGAAGTTATTTTCAACATGCATTGATGAGAGTGCTCAATCGCTTGAAACGATCATTGTAAGTGGCGGGAAAATTGGCGTGCAAATTGAGCTAAAAGTGGATGACTTGGCGAAAGTGACGAGAGCGCAGTTTGGTGAGATAACGAAATAAATAGTGAGACTTGAAGGGATTTAGAATCCTTTTACAAATGGGAATGAAAAAAAGGGATGTGTGAGACACATTCTTTTTTTATTTGTAGAGAAAAGAATTCATATTAGCATCGGATTTTTAATTTCTATATTAAATTTTATATATTTGAGCACAGTTTTCTTTAAATGCTTTTGAACAAATTATCAAATATGCATTATTGCATAAATAAATTTAAATTTATAAGTTAATATTAAACTACTTTTTAGTTGTAAAGAATATGTTAATAATCTTTATAAGAAAAGGATATTCCTTGTAAAAAGTGAAATTGTTTTGAATGTGAATAAACAAAAAGTTTAGAAGTGATACAGACTGGATAGAGTCTTGTATTAAATAAACAGAAAAGGGGTATGGGTTTCTAAAAGGTTTCGGGGGTTAGAAAGCACTTTTTAGTGAATAGCTTTAAATTATATTTTAAAGGGGAATGGGTATATGAAGTTTCGAAATACAAAGATTGCTATGGTTACACTATCTTCATTTTTTATTTTAGGTTCTGCATCTCTATCATTCACAGATACTATACATGGTGAAGTGGTTCCTGCATCAGCACAGGAGATTATTGTAAAAAATTATGACGATACATATTATAATAACGCAATAGGAAAAACGGGGTTAGAATTAAAGAAGGAATTGCATAATATTATTGATAATCATACAAAGTTATCATACAGTGCGGTTTGGGACGCGTTAAGAGATACTGATGAAGATCCGAATAATAAAAATAATGTGATACTCTTATATACTGGTCGTTCGCAAGGGAAACTTACGAATGGATCAGGAGTAAATAACTGGAACCGAGAGCATGTTTGGGCAAAATCTCACGGTGACTTTGGAACGACTGCAGGACCTGGAACAGATCTACATCATTTAAGAGCGACGGATGTATCTGTAAATAGTTCACGTGGAAATCTAGATTTTGATAACGGTGGTGTAAATCATTCTGAAGCGACAGAATGTAAATATGATAGTGATTCTTGGGAACCTCGTGATAGTGTAAAAGGAGATATTGCTAGAATGCTGTTTTATATGGCTGTTCGTTACGAGGGAGACAACGGCGAAATAGATTTAGAACTAAATGAAAAAGTGAATAACAATAAAGATCCATACATGGGGAAACTATCTGTCTTATTAAAATGGAATGAACAAGACCCGGTCGATGATTTAGAGCGAAAGCGTAATGAAGTGATTTTTACAAAATATCAACATAACCGCAACCCTTTTATTGATCATCCAGAATGGGTAAATAAAATCTGGAACTAAGATTTTTAAAGGTATTATATTTTGATAAAAGGGATTGATCATTATGATCAATCCCTTCTTATATTTTTACTAGAATAAATGATTTTTATAGGACTAGTGAGGGAAATAGAATAGATATTTATATGGAACGATAGTACTTATTTATCTAGTTAAGTATTTAGTAAGGTCCCCACTCAATATTCACCCCAACAATAAGAAAAACAAGTCCAATGATAAACCAAATGAGTGCAAGTGGAGCCATGAAACGAATCCATTTTCCATAAGAAATCCCGCTTGCTGCGAGAACGCCCATTAAAACACCGGAAGTTGGATTTAAGCAGTTTACTACACCTTCTCCGAGCATAACAGCCTGTACTGTAACTTGGCGTGTAATGTGCATGAAATCAGCTAATGGAGCTAATATCGGAATAAAAATAACCGATTCTCCTGTCCCGGATGAAATAAGGAAATGTAATGCAGCACTACTTACGTACATACCGATAACGCCAAATACAGGGCTTTGTCCTTCAAGAGACTGTGCGAGCTGGTTAACGATAGTATCAAGTAATTTGCCTTGTTCTAAAATGACTGAAATACAGCGAGCCATTCCGACGATTAAAGCACCGTAGATAAGATTTTGGCAGCCAGTTAGAAAAGTGGATGCGATATCGTTTGCTTTCATGCCACCTATTATTCCTGCTGTAATTGCTATGAAAATAAAAGTAGCGGTCATTTCTGCGTCCGTCCAATGTAGACGAAAAGCGCCTATTAAAAATGCAATTAATGATAAAGCTGAAACGAGTAAAATTAATTTATGACGTATCGTCCAAGGAACTTCCTTTTTCTCTGCTTCTTTTTCGTTTGAAAGAGCGTTACTTGGAAACCAGTTGTCGCCAAGGATGCTTCCTTTATTCGGTTTTTTCAAGCGCTTTACATACCAATTTATATATAGAATGGTAGCAAGTAAAAAAGATATATAAATTGCTGTGCGTAAACCAATTCCCGAAAACATCGGAAGTTCTGCGATCTTTTGTGAAATGCCTAAAGGTGAGGGGGATAAAATAGTAGCATTAAAACCAGCATAAGTGCCTAAATAAATAATTGCTACACCGACGATAGCGTCCCATTTTAATGTGCGGGCAACGATGATACCGATAGGGATAAAGCCGATAACTGAGTTAACGATAATGCCAGTCGTTCCGAGAATGGAAAAGAGTGCGGCGACAATACATATGAAAAGTAATTGCTGATTACGAAATTTGTTAATAACATGATAGATTAAACCGTCAAGAGCACCTGTTTTTTCAAGAATTGCAATGGCTCCACCTGTAAATAAAATTAGAAAGATAATAGGGGCAGCAAGTGTCATTCCTTTTTCAATAGCGGTAAAAAAAGAAACAAATCCTACAGGTGATTGCGGAACAGAATGATAGCTACCTGGTATTGTTGTTGTAACAGTCCCGTTTGTGACCCTTTTAAATTCTCCAGCAGGAACGAAATAAGTAGCAATGGCGCAAAGTAAGGCAATAAAAAATAGTAGTACGTACGCATCAGGCATTTTAAACTTTGGTTTACTAGGTTGTTTTTTTGCCTCAGTTTGTATTTGCATAAAATCCCTCCTTCTTCACTTGGTTAATTTTTAATATTCTGAATTTAATCTGTGAAATAGATTATAATAAAGGTAGCTTCTTAAGGCAATAGTTTTTGTATCCTTTTCCCGCACGTACAAATTATTGCAATATTAGACAGGGAAACGATAATAAGCCAAGAATATGTTATGTAGAAAGAAAAAGGAAAAGAGGGAACAAGATGTGGAAAACTACTGATCTATGTGATGAATTTGAAAAGGAATTACAAATATGTCGCCAGTCTTTTCGGTCTTTTGGGAAGAAAGAACAATTCCACGGGAAAATTGCAACTGTAAAAGTGAAAGATGATAATGTACTAGTGAAGGAAGGATTGCAAACATTACCAGAAGGAACAGTATTAGTTGTTGATGGCGGAGCGTCTACTAATTGTGCGTTACTTGGTGATAATTTGGCAGCTATTGCGGAAGAAAGAAAGCTAGCAGGAATTATTGTGAATGGGTATGTTCGTGATTCTAGTGAACTAAAGAATATTAATATTGGTATTTTAGCGTTAGGAACGATGCCAAATAGAAGTGTGAAAGAAGGAAAAGGAGAACGAAATATTTCATTGCACTTTGGACAAGTGGATTGGAATCCAAATGAATATGTCTATGCGGATGAAGATGGCGTCATTATTAGTGAAAAGAGTTTACATCGTTAAGAGTTAATAAGTTATTATTCTTAGAAAATAAATCCGATAAAGCATGGACAAAATTCTTTGTCAATAGTAAAATAATACAGAAATTTAAAATTTACAGAATGTATAGGTTTATCGTTTTACGATAACTTAAATGGAAGTAAGTTGTGCCAAGAAAAGTGAATGTTATCACAATGATACGTTCATAAACAAAATTATTTTTCCTATACAAATATAGCCGCGAATAATGCGGGTAGGAGGTGTTGTACATTTTTGTTCGACACTTACAAAAAGAGAGTGTCAATCGCACGCCCTTGAAGGGCCTTTTTTTGTGTAAATGGTAGTAAGGGAGGAAATTTTGGGATGGCAATGTTGAAAAAGTGGCTGCTTACGTCGTTAATGGCAGTGACACTTGTATTTGTTTCTTTTGCGAATACAGTACATATTACGTTTGCTGAAGGAAATACAGCAAAACTTGCAATTATTGGGGAATCACAAAAGGGCATTATGTTATGTCCGAAAGAAGAGCAAATTAAAGATGGGGAAACAGCTTTAAGTTTGCTGCAAAAGGTCATGGGGGACAAAGTAGAATCTGAAACGATGTCGTTTGGAACATATGTAAAAGGCATCGATGGTTTAATGGCCGGGGCTACAAGTGGTTGGACATACGATGTAAATGATACATCTGCACAAGTTGGGGCAGATAGTTATAAATTAGAGTCTGGTGATGTGGTTGTATTCCGTTTTGTTTCAGACTGGAGCAATATGAGCCAGGAAACATTGAAAGAAACGTTAGATAAGTTCGGAACGTGTAAAACAGAAGAAACTAACGGTGGCAAACCAGAAGAACCAAAGACGGATGATCCAAAACAAGAAAAACCAGAAGAACCGAAGACGGATGATCCAAAACAAGAAAAACCAGAAGAACCAAAGACGAATGATCCAAAACAAGAAAAACCAGAAGAACCAAAGACGGATGGTTCAAAACAAGAAAAACCAGATGGTACAAAAACAAATGATGAAAAACCAGAACAACCAAAGCAAGAGAACATTCAAGATCCAAGTGCACAATTAAACGAAGCCATTTCTAAAACATCAGATAAGATGTTACAAGATGGAATTGAAAGTGACTGGGTAGCTGTAGCGCTTTCTCGTTCTGGAAAGAATGTGCCAATTGAGGCAAAATTAAATTATGTTAAGTCAGTAACTGAAAAAGTAGAAAAGCGCATTAATCGTTTTTCAGCGACAGATTTAGCTAGAACAATTATTATGATGAATGCAATGAGTGCAGACCCTAAAAATGTAGGTGGGCATAATTTAGTTCAAAAATTGTATGAGTCAGATAAAGTGAATTCTGTTACAGGTTATGCATTTGCTTTACTTGCATTTGATACGAAGAAGTATGAGATTCCAGTTGAATCAAAATGGAACAGAGTTGCTTTAGTTGAAGCACTGTTAAATAATCAGCATACAGACGGTGGATGGACTTATAATAGTTCAGGTAGTAAAGATAGTGCTAGTAGCGTTGATGTAACAGGTATGGTTTTATCAGCATTAGCTCCTTATCAAGAGCGATCAGATGTGAAACCAGCTATACAAAAAGCTGTTGCATATTTATATAACGAACAGCTGCAAAATGGTGGTTTTTCAGCTGATGGACAAGAAAATTCAAATAGTACTGCGCAAGCAATTATTGGATTATCGCTTGTTAAAGATGTAGATCAAAATCGTCTTCATAAGGCAATGCAAAACCTATTATCATATCAACTTTCAAATGGTGAATTTAAATGGTTACCAAGTGATCAAAATGGTAACGGAATGGCTACAGAACAGGCTCTTTTAGCATTACTTCAATTTAAGGAAATGGGAAAATCTATTTATGATTGGTCTAATGTAGACGCTGGTAATGTAATTAAGCCAAAACCGATTGAAGAGCCAGAAAAGGTCGTTGAACCAGAAAATAATGTAGTAGAAAAAGAAGTTACTGAAGAACCGAAAGAACAAAAACAAGTACAACAAGAAACAAAAGATGAAAATCTAAAAGTAGTTGTAGATAACGAACCGGTTAAGAATAAAAAAATCGGAAACGGTAACAGTCTACCAAAAACAGGAGCATCTTCTCATAGTGCAGCAACAGAAGTAGGTATGGGTGTATTATGTATTGCTTCTGCATATGTATTATGGAGACGTAAAGCAGCTTAACAAAAAATTAGGAGCAATTATTTGCTCCTAATTTTCGTATGAAAGGTGAGAGATAGGATGAGTAAGGTGAAATGGTTCATTTCTTTACTGCTTTCGCTCGGGCTACTTGCCGGATGTGAAGAGGCAGCTGTAAAGCCTGAGAAGAAGGTAGAACCGAAGCAAGAAGAGGTAGCGAAACAAGAAGTACAAAAAGATGAAGCGAAGCCGGAAGAAAAAACAGAAGAAAAGCAAGCTGAATCAGAGCAAAAGCAGCAAGAAGAGCAGAAAGAGAAACAAGAACAAAAAGTAGAAGAGAAGGCGAAAGAGGAAAAGCCGCAGGCACAACCAGAGGTAAAGAAAGAAGAGAAACAACAGGAACAACCGAAAGAACAGCCGGCTGTAAATAAGCAACCAGAGCAGCAACAAGCACAAGAAGAGAAACAACAACCGAAAGCACCAGAAGTAAAAGAAGAAGCAAAGGTTGTGAATCAGCCGAAAGAAACACCGAAGCAGGAGCAAAAAGTTGATCCGAATAAAGCGGAGAAAACGATACCGACTCCGGCAGTACCAAAACCTGAACCACCAAAAACAGATTCAGTACCAGTACCGAAACCACAAGCAAAACAAGTAACAATCTCGGTAAAAGGAAATAACGGATATATAATGGGTGCGAAAAAGATGGATGTACAAGATGGCGATACTGTGTATAAAGTATTACAACGTACAGGATTAGATGTTGATGCAAGCGGATCTAGAGATAGTATTTATGTAAAAGGTATTAATGATTTATATGAAAAAGATATTGCGGATACTAGTGGATGGAAATATCGTGTGAACGGTGCTTTTCCAAACCATAGTGCTGGTGTAGCTACGGTAAAACCAGGAGATACAATTGAGTGGGTATACGTATTACAATAAGAAAGGCATTCGGTAAAGGGCTATGAAAATAAGTTTTTCTTCTTTACATCCTTTTGTGAATTTTTTCTATTATATCGGGGTGATGATACTATGTATGATGTGTCTTCATCCTCTTTTTTTAATTGGAGCAATAGTATTAATTATTATGTTAAATGTGATGCAAGGAAATAGCGAAAAGATAAGAAAGATGCTACCGAGCACAATTGTTTTCTTTTTTATGGTAATTTTATTTAATTCGTTATTAACGCATAGAGGTCGAACTACGTTATTTTGGTTAGGTGATAGCCGTATTAAGCTTGAGGCGATTATGTTTGGAATAGTAATGGGGTTATTACTAGTTGCAGTTATGTTTACGTTTGCGTCATACAATGATATTATTTCCAGTCATAAATTTTTATATTTGTTTTCAAGAATTTCACCGAAAGTTGCATTGTTAACGATGATTACAGTGAGATTTGTTCCTTTGTTTATAAGGCGATTAAAGAAAATCACACTCGTCCAAAAAACGAAAGGTGTGCAGGTAGATTCAGGTTCGATAATAGAACGCGTCAAAAATGGTATGCAATTGCTGCAAGTATTATTAATTTGTTCATTAGAAGATGCACTGCAAACGGCAGATTCTATGCAAGCTCGTGGATTTGGTGTAACGAAGCGTACGACGTATATTCGCTATAGAATGGAAAGGCGTGATTGGTATACGCTCAATTATTTAATCATTTTATTTATAGCTGCTATTGTATGTAGTAATTATGGCGGAGGGAAATTGATTATTTATCCGAAAGTCGAATCTATTTTATTCCAGCAATACGATGGAATGATGTTTGTATTATTTACACTGTTTATTAGTTTACCAATTATGATGGAAGGAAGGGAATGGATATGGTGGCGCATGCAGAAATAAACAATTTATCATTTGTATATGCTGATGAAAATAAAAAAGCGTTACAGCATATT
The DNA here is from genome assembly GCF_022664295.1 of Bacillus cereus group sp. BfR-BA-01311. Classification (NCBI taxonomy): domain Bacteria; kingdom Bacillati; phylum Bacillota; class Bacilli; order Caryophanales; family Bacillaceae; genus Bacillus; species Bacillus cereus group sp. BfR-BA-01311. Next base: position 238,547 of record NZ_JAKUHC010000002.1, on the reverse strand, counting down.
TCTCTTTCTGTTCAAAAAGGTGAGTTTATTGCACTTGCTGGAGGATCGGGATCTGGGAAGACGACGTTATTAAAACATTTTAAAAAGGAGTTACTTCCAATTGGTACGCGTTCTGGAGAGATATTTTATGAGGGTGTTTTAATAGAGGAAGTAGCTGATTTGTTATCTGCCCAAGAAATTGGGATGGTATTTCAAAACCCAGAAAACCAGATTGTTATGGATACAGTGATTCAAGAATTAGCATTTTCTTTAGAAAATATCGGATTACCATCACATATTATTCAAAAAAGAATAGCAGAGCTTATTAGCTTTTTAGGATTTCAAGATTTATTGCATCAATCTGTTCACACGTTATCTGGTGGGCAGAAGCAGCTTGTCAATTTAGCTGCGGTATTAGTTATGCAGCCGAAATTGCTATTATTAGATGAACCGACAGCGCAGTTAGATCCAATCGCTGCAAAAGAGTTTTTAGGATTATTAAAACGGATTAATGAAGAACTTGGAATTACGATTATTTTAAGTGAACATCGTTTAGATGAAGTTATCCCGCTTGCAACACGCGTTGTTTGTATGGATAATGGCCGTATTATGTATGATGGTAGTCCTAAAATTGTTATTATGGATATGTGGGGAGTAGAAACATTCCGTCCATTTATTCCGCAAATTCCAAGGCTATTTTTAGAGTGGAATGTGAGGGATATTCCGTTTACAGTGCGAGAGGCGCAAATGAAAATGAATGATTTTGCAGCGATATCATATATAAATGAGCCAATAGCACAAAGTGAAAAGCAAGAGGTAATTTTAAGCGCAGAGCATATTTCGTTCCAATATGAAAAAAATAGTCCGATTATTTTACGTGATTTATCAGTTTCGATTGAAAAAGGAAAATGGGTAGCGCTCGTTGGGAAGAACGGTACAGGTAAGTCTACACTGTTAACGATTTTAGCAGGATTACAAAAAGCGAGAAGAGGAAAAGTAAAGTGGAACGGAAAAGTGATACATAAAATCGATTCGAAAGAACGGTTTAAAAGTATTGGGTATGTATCGCAGCATCCGTATTACCATTTTACATTTGATACAGTATGGGACGAGGTTTATGAACGTGCGCGTGAATTATATGGAGAACAAGGAAAAGAAATAGCAGAAGATACGCTAAAACAGTTTTGGTTGTACTCGCTTAAAGAACGCCATCCGCATGATTGTAGCGGAGGAGAGCAACAATTACTTGCGTTATGTACAACGTTATTATCAAAGCCAACGTTATTATTACTTGATGAACCGACAAAGGGATTGGATCCATGGAAGAAAGAAAGAGTAGGAGAACTATTTAGGAAGCTGCAAAAAGAAGGTACAACAATTGTAATGGCAACGCATGATATTGAGTTTGCAGCGAAATACGTGGATCAATGTATGATGTTATTTGATGGAACAGTCATTATGAATGATGCACCGAAAGAATTTTTTAGCGGCAACTTCTTTTATACAACATCTATTAATCGATTCATTCGAAAAGAATTGCCATATGCATTAACGTGGGAGGATGTGTACGAAGCTTGTCCAAACAATATGTTGCATTCATAATATGTATCTTTGCAGTAATAATCGGCACATTACTCTTTACGACACTTGTCATGGACGGTTATTACATGTTAAGTAGTTTGTTTCTATTAGCGGTTATTATGTTACCTTTCTATATCCGTTTTGAAAGAAAGGCGTTTGTTTCACGTGAAATTGTTCTCGTTGCTGTATTAGCGGCAATTGCAGCAGTAAGCCGGGTGCCATTTTCTATTTTACCAAGTGTACAACCAACTTCTTTTGTCATTATCGTTTCTGCAATTGTATTTGGAAGTGAAACTGGTTTTATGATTGGTGCTACAGCAGCAATCGTATCTAATATTTTTTTAGGACAAGGTCCATGGACACCGTGGCAAATGTTTTCGTGGGGCATGATTGGTTTTATAGCAGGTTTACTTCGTAATACATTTTTTATGAAAAAGCTATGGGGGAGACTTCTTTACGGAGTAATTGTTGGCTTTTTATTTGGCTGGATTATGAATTTCTGGGGCCTTCTCGGTTTTATACGAGAAGCAACATGGGAAACTGTCATTTCGTATTATATCGCAAGTTTTTACTTTGATTTGAGCCATGCGATTTCGAATGTTATTTTCTTATTACTATTTAGTACTTCATGGATTACGATTCTTACAAGATTTAAAAAGAAATACGGTATATTAGATGAGCATAACGTGACATAGAAAAGCATACTCATATAAGGTAGGGTCGCGACTTACATATTCGTTTGCCTCTTTCATGCTTCTTACATAATGTAAGGAGCATTTTTTTGTCAAAAAATCGATTCAATATGCATCCGCTATTATATAAAATTATTTGTATAATTGTAGGTGAGAACTTTTTTCAAAAGGGAGGTGTATAGTTAATGAAGTTAGTTATTCCGAAGCAACATGGTGCATGGGCCATGCTTGTTATTCCTTTTTTATTAAGTGTCATACTTGGGAAACCTACTATTTATCATATTCCATTGTTTTTAGCGTGGTTCTTTATCTATTTAGCTACGTACCCATTTCTTACGTACATAAAGCAAAGACGAAAAAAAGAGTTTTTACAAGTTGCCATTATTTATTTTATTATTGCGTTCCTATTTGGGATGATTTCTTTATTATATGAGTGGCGAATTCTTTTATTCGTAATAGTAATGATTCCATTATTTATAGTGAATATGTATTACGCTCGTCAAAAAAATGAAAGAGCACTATTAAATGATATTTGTGCGATTATTGTGTTTTGTATCGGTGGGTTAATTAGTTATTACTTTTCAATGAAGCAAATCGATCATACAGCATTATTCATTGCGCTTATTTCATTTTTATACTTTTTAGGTAGTACGTTCTATGTGAAAACGATGATTCGTGAAAAAAATAACCCGAAGTATCGTCTTATATCTTGGGGATATCATATCGTATTAACGATAATCATATTTGTGATTAATCCGTGGTGTTCTCTTATTTTTATACCAAGTGTCATTCGAGCAATTGTGTTGTATGGCAAAAAAATTTCTATTATAAAAGTAGGAATTTTAGAAATTGCTAATTCTGTATATTTTTTAATCATAACGGCAATAATTATGAAGTATGCCATTTGAAAAAACTTCCCATCAATTGATGGGAAGTTTTTAATCTTTTTCTAAAATGTGAACGGTGTACTCGCAACGTTGAATAGCTTGTTCAACAGCATAAAGTGATTGTTCAATACGAGCGCGATTAAAATCTTTTTCAACTGTTTCGAGCGCTTCTTCTAAACAATTTTTAGCTTCTTGTAATGATTGAAAAGAATCTTGTACATATCCGCGAGCATTTTGATGCATTTCATAATCCTCCTTGCATGTTCGTATATGGGTAGTATGAACAGTAAGGAAGAAAATATAATTTGTTATATTTATTATATTTGTTTGACAATTAAAGTGGAATTACGTATAGTAAGAATTAAGTGAATATTTTCTTATCCAGAGAGGTGGAGGGACTGGCCCGATGAAACCCAGCAACCGCGATGCAGGTGCTAATTCCAGCAGAACATATTTGTTCTGGGAGATAAGACGAAGATATACGTAACTTCTTCTTATCGGAGAGGTTTTTTTATTGCAAAAAAACCGATTACGAAAACTTATATTAAGAAGAAAGGGGTTGCGCATTACTGTGACACTCGAAAAATACGTAAAACTGCGTAGTACAGTTTATGAATATATGATAGAGCAAGATAAGCCGATATCATTGTTAGATATTCAAGAACATATCGTTTCGCATCATGAAGGAAAATTCACGAAAAAGATGTTGCATCAATTTTATTTATCAAGATTATTAGACGAACTAAAACTGGATGGGAAAATTACATTAGCTGATGAATATCTCTATGCTGAAAAAGGGGTATTGTATAAGGCGAGAAAAGGGAGCTAAGCTCTCTTTTTTTCTTAAAATAACGGAGTATGTAGAGTAAAAGACTGCTAAAGCAGCCTGATACAGGGAATGGTGTTGAGTGTGTAGTGTCAAAAATTGAATGTGCCTGAAAGAGGCAATTCATATCGGCTGCAAATGAAAAGAGACACCTTCGCCGAATAGGTGTCAGTCGTTTTGTCACGTAGACTTGCTACTTAACAGTAATTAGAATAACATGCAGGATTTTTGAAGTCAAAAGGGAATTAAAGGAAGGGGTACAATTATGTACGCTTACTTATTAAAAGATATAACGAAATGGATCCCAAAGTACATTGTAGATAAGGGATATGAATATTATGAAGATGGGCATGTAGAAGATGTTGAAATACAAGATAAAAAAGTGTTTGCTTTCGTTACTGGAAATGCAGGGAATTATGAAGTAGTTATCGATCTCGAAGATTTTTCAGAAAGTAACTGTGAGTGTCCCTATGAAAATTATTGTAAACATATGGTGGCAGTTGTTTATGATATGCAAGGTGCTGGTGAGAGTGCAGTTAAAGAGAAACTGAAAGATTTAGAAAAAGAAGAGTTACTTATATTATTAAATCGATTGTTGCAAAGTTCGAAAAACGTACAAATTGTAGAGAAGTTATTAAAGAAGGGGAAACTTTAACGTATAGAGGGAGTTGTTTTGTAGTGAACGTACTAATTATATATGCTCATCCTAACCCTTCAAGTTTTAACGCGGCGATTTTCAATCATGTGCAAAAAGGACTACAGGAAACAAATCATTCAGTTACCGTACTTGATTTATACAAAGAACAATTTGATCCAGTCCTCGTATTTAATGAAGAGAAGAAAAGACGCGATTTAGTAAATGAAGAGGAAACAGCTCGGTATAGAACGTTAGTAGAAGAAGCAGATACACTTCTATTCATCTATCCAATATGGTGGTGGGGGATGCCAGCAATTTTAAAAGGATTTATCGATCGTATTTTCGTAGCTGGATTTGCTTATAAATATGAAGGGGCTCTGCCGAAAGGATTATTGCAAGGGAAAAAAGCATGGGTTATTAATACGTTAGACTCGCCTCTATGGTACGTCGCATTGTTATATCGATCAGCAGATTGGATTATGATGAAGAGAGGTATTTTACGTTTTTGTGGCATTCGCGATATAAAACGGTCAGTGTTTCAATCTGTGAAAACGAGTAAAGTATCAAAGCGTGAGAAATGGTTATTACAAATAGAAGAAAAGGCTCGTGCATTATGAATGAAGTCGATCGTATTATAAACTGTGTTCAGTATGATGGCGAACTTTTTCGGAAGTATGTTACGTGTTTACTTCAATTGAAAAAATGCAGCGAAACATTTCAGCAAATTCAAATAGAGTTAAGAAATGAGTATTTAATAAGAGGAATTTGTGAAAGAGAAGTAGATGAGATAGTAAGGGGAAGTAAAGAATATGAAACATATTTTCTTCCTAAAGCGTTACAGTGGAATTTTTTGAGGGAACATCCACACCTGATCGGAAAAATTTGCGAAGATTTTTTTGCATTTGAGTCATTACACCTTACGGACATAGAGTGGAAGACAGTTATAAATTGCATGGGAAATAAATGATTTATTATGTAAAAAAGCTAGTATAAAACTAGCTTTTCGTTTAAATAAATAAGAAGCATAGACTAATGATAAAACCCGCATATAGTAAGTTCACAACACAAAATCCCATAATGTCACGAGCACCTAAACCAGCTATCGCTAATGCTGGTAATGCCCAGAAAGGTTGAATTAAATTCGTCCAAGCATCGCCCCATGCAATTGCCATTGCTGTTTTTGCAGCAGGTACACCAAGTTCAGCGCCAGCTGGAATCATAATTGGTGCTTGCACAGCCCATTGACCGCCGCCAGATGGAACGAAAATGTTAACAATGCCAGCACTTAAAAATGTAAAGAGCGGAAAAGTCGTTTCATTTGAAATGCTAATAAAGAAATTAGAAATAGCTCCTCCAAGTGAAAGTCCTTCACTATTTGCTCCAATCATCATGCCCATAATTCCTGCGTAAAACGGAAATTGAAGTAAAATGCCAGAAGCACTTTTCGTAGAGTCTGAAAAAGCACGAATATACTGAATCGGAGTACGGTGGAAAATAAGACCTGCAATTAATAACATAAAAATCACGATATCGAGAGTAAGGTTAAAACCTTTCGTATAAAAGTAATTGAAAATATAAATGAGACCTAACAATCCAACGCAAAGTGTAATAATAATGCTATTTTCCATCTTTTCAGCGAACGTATTTTTTGCTACTTCTTGAGCAGCAGCTTCTTCATGGAACACGCTAGGATCTACTGTAATCGTATGTTTTTCATCTGGATGCATCGCTTTATTAATGAGAGGCATCGTAATGAGAAAAATAATAACTGGAACGAGAGCGTATGGTGAGAATAACGTTTCTGTTATTGGAATCGCCTCTTTAATACTTCCAGCAGTCGTTTTAATTAACGTTTCACCGCCTGTTGCTAACGTAAGAGGAATAGAGGCAGAAAGACCGGCATGCCAAATGAGAAATCCAGAGTAAGAAGAGGCGATTGCTAGTCTATAATCTAATCCGTCCAGCTGCCTTGCCACTTCTTTTGCGTATAAAACAGATACAACAATTCCAAAGCCCCAGTTTATGTATGCACCGAGTAAACTTACAATTGAAATGGCAATAATGCCTTGTTCAGTTGTTTTTGGTAGTCTGGCAGCTTTCGTTAATCCTTTTTTAATAAGAGGAGCATTTGCTAAAGCAGATCCAGTCACGAGTACAAGTGCCATTTGCATAGAAAAGGCGAGGAGTCCCCAAATTCCATTACCCCAGTGATTAATCATTTCTACAGGTGTTTGGTGAGTCGCAAACATACCAAAGAAGATAACGAAAACAGTTAGTAAACATGATAAAATAAACGGTTCTGGCAAGAAGCGTTGCACTAAGGCGACGCAACCATTTGTAAAGGAACGAAACAAAATAGATCAACCTCCTTATGTATATGTATTACAATTATTCGAGGTTGTTTAGGAGATAACCTTCAATATAAAGAAAATTCAGATATTTACAGAGTGGTAATTTATTGATAGATTGATATAGAGCCTCGTATCAAATTCTGCTTTTAATATACTAGAAGAAAAACGGTTGGAAATGGGGTAGCACTTATAGGGATAGTATAGAGAAAGGTTACTAGCTGGCTTCAAAGCAACTGTTGCAAAGGGAGAGGAGATTCAATACAATAGTGTTGCATTACATGAGAAATATGTTTTAGCACAAATCTAGCTAAAAATGTTTATACAAATACATTTAAAATTGATGGGGGAATTATGATCAAAAGTTTTTATCTTTTAAAGCCTAAAATGTTTACGGCAGATATATATTATAAAGTTTTTATTACAGGTGACTGTATATATTTTATAAAGATTGGCGGACAGTTTCATAGCCGACATGCTTATAAAAAACAATTACCTGGTATTTCAGAGCTATTGTTTTTGTTTTGGTTCAAAAAAATTGAGAAAAAACAATTAAACTTAGAAACTGAAATAGATGCAAAAATACATACTGGCGATGTACATGAACTCTTGCAATTAAAGAATAACTTTTCAATTGAAATAAATATAATTGAAGAGGTACTATTAAATAAACGAGGAACGTTTCATACAGGTTTTAATGATAATGGAACAATTTCCTTTATGTTAAAAAATGATCAAAAAATAAAGTTCATCATACCGGAAGAAACTTTATTTTCATCTATAGAAGAAATTTTCGACCAATATGAACAGACAATCTTTGTAAGGGAAGTGTTTTAAAGGAAACGATTAATTTATTATCTTTTTAATAAAGTGATAGAAAGCTTCATTAAAAAGATGAAGCTTTTTACTTATAAAAGATAACAAAAGTAATACATTCATTACTACATTTGTGTGTGAATTCAAGAAAAATTAAACCACCTAGCCCCTAAAGAGAATATAGGAAGCAGATGGTTTAGGTGTTTTGAGAGGTATCCTGTTTTCAGGATTTAGTTCAAATTATTGATTTGCATTTTTATATCGAGTAAATTTAAGTTTCTGGAATAATTGTAATAGCGACAGTCCGAACCGGAGTCTCTATTTCGTCGCCTTTACTTTGGCTATTGTAGTATTTAATCATTAATTCGTTAAGTTCGTTTTGAAATTTTCCAAAGTGTTCTTCATCTAGCTTTAATTCTACTACAGAAAAAGTAGCAGTATCTTCTTGACTGTTTTGTTCCTCTAATTTCTTAAGGTAACTTTGATATTGTGTCATAAGTGATAACTGATAATAGGAAATGTAGTTTAACTTTTCATCATCAGATAATCCTTTCCATTCACTTCCTTCAATTTTTGCATCTTCTTCATTGATTGCGTAATATTTTTCAGAAACAGATTTCACCTTTTTTTCTTTAATTACATGGACGATACCAGAATCAACCATAGTTTGTAGCTGTCTATATAGTGTGGCTTGTGGTACATTTTTAATGATTTTTACCATTTCTAATGGTGTTAGCCCATCTTCCTTATTTCTCATTAATACTTGGCAAATTTTCATTCTTACCGGATGCATTAAAATTTCAACTTTATTATTCATTCGCTCACCTTATTTATTATGTATTTTTATTCTCATTATAAATAATGAGAATAAAGTTTGCAATTCATTCGTTTATGTTTTATCATTATCAATAATGAGAATGAATTTAGGGAGGAATGACAATAATGCAACTACATTATGGATTGAATGATCTTAAAGACATTGATATTATGACTTTTCTACCCATTATATTGCCAGTTATTGCAGTGGGGGTACTTTTAGTTTTCATTGCATTCATTGATTTATACCGACATAGAAAAACAAGAAAAAATGTACTTGTATGGACGTTCATTATTCTTTTCATTAATGTATTGGGACCTATTTTCTACTTCGTTATAGGGAGAAAGGATAGTGAGAAATTATGAAATTAGAGATTAAAAATGTAACAAAAGTATTTAAAAGAAAAATTGCGGTTAATAATTTCTCGATGGAACTGCAAGCGGGGGAATGCGTCGGATTAATTGGACCGAACGGAGCAGGGAAATCCACATTAATAAAAGTAATTTCGGATATTATTCATCCAACTGCTGGTGAAGTTTTATTGAATGGGATAAAAATATCAAAAATGAAAAGTGAAATTGGTTATTTACCGCAATATCCTAATTTTTTCCATTGGATGACAGCGAGAGAAACGCTTACCTTTATGGGCCAACTTTCGGGATTGAAAAAAGAAGAATTGTCAAAGTCGATTCCAAAGATTTTGGAGAAAGTTGGACTAAAGGACGAAGAAAACGCAAAGGTTAGTACATTTTCTGGTGGAATGAAACAACGACTTGGTATTGCACAAGCATTATTGCATAAACCGTCACTTATTGTCATGGATGAACCGGTATCCGCATTAGATCCAATCGGCCGACGGGAAGTATTGAATTTAATTGAAGAAATAAAAAAAGATACAACCATTTTATTGTCAACCCATATATTAGGCGATGCGGAAGAAATCTGTGAACGATTTGTCATTATAAAAGATGGAACAAAAATAGAAGATACAACGATTACGGAACTTTTACATCGTAATAGTGAAAATAAATTAATGATTGAAATAACAGCTAAAGATCAAAAGTGGATTGAAATTGTAAAAAAATTACCGTATGTGAAGGACGTTGAAGTGGTTGGGCTTAAAATCAAAGTGAAGGTTGAAAGCATTGAAATAAATAAAAATATGTTATTGCAAAATGCACTCGAACATAAAGTGAACATCGTTAAATTTGAAATGAGCAACGATACTTTAGAAGAAATCTTCTTGAAATTGGTGGTGCAAAAATGAATAACTCAATTGTATTGATAAAAAAAGAATGTGTTCAAATGTTACGTGATTTCAAGATTATTTGGCTACCAATTGTTTTTATATTTTTAGGCGCAACACAACCGATAGTAACTCATTATTTGCCATCAATTTTAGAAGCGTTAGGTGGAGGACAGGGAATTACCATTGATTCGAGTATGGCAACGCAAAAAGGGGGCGAAGTATTAGCGAGTACTTTGGGATCCCAGTTTGATCAGCTTGGACTTATGATTCTAGTGATTTCTATGATGGGTGCTATTCAAACAGATAAAGCTAATGGTATGTTGGCCTTTATTTTAACAAGGCCTGTTACTGTTCCTTCATATGTAGGTGGGAAAATAGTGTCGAACTATTTAATGGTAGCGTTTAGTGTAACAATTGGATTCGTTACTTCTTATATATATGTAAATTATCTTTTTACTGTTGTTCCATTCGCACACCTAATTACTGGATTACTATTTTATTTAATTTGGGTTCTTTTTATCGTATCTTTCACAACAATGATAAGTGCTATTTTTCAAAGTCAAGGTATGATTGCATTAATTTCAATTGTTTTCCTTTTAGCTTGTAGAGTAATCGTCGGTTTGAATCCAATAATGGATCAGCTTAATCCAGCCAGTATGAGTAAGTATGCAATGGAAATGTTAGTCACGGGGGGAGTAAATTCAAACGCAATAATCAATGGATTACTAACTATAGTATGGATTTTATTGACACTCTTCGTAACGTTTTATTGGATTGCTAATAAAAAGTTTAATGATGAATAACCATGATGAGTATAGTAGATTTACGAATGCTTTTAAACCTGGAATAATATAATGGATTCAAATAAAACACCGAAATAAGAAAAAGCTTCCACTACTGTGGAAGCTTTTCTAAATGATGTGCAATATCAATATACATATTTGAGTAAACCGAATGTATTTCATTACTTGGCGTTGCGTTAGAAGAGAAATGAACGATTACCATATTTGTTTTCGGATCGATGTAAAGTGTTTGTCCGTAACTACCTAACACTTCGAAAGCACCTTGTTCATTGTGGGGAATCCACCATTGATTATGATAAGAAATAGAAGCGCCACTACTAATTTCAAGTTCACCTTCTTGTACATTTTTTACACTTTCTGTAATAGAAGAAGGGAGAATTTGTTTTCCGTTATATTCCCCGTTGTTTAATAGTAATTGCCCGAATCTCGCCATATCTCTAGCAGTTGCATTTAATCCAGCACTAGCTTGTTCTATTTTTGTTTCATCTGTAACGTAATATGCGTTTTCTTCCATACCAATTTGAGACCAAATTCGTTCGCTTACATTTTCAGCTAGTGATTTACCAGTAATAGTTCTAATAATCCAAGCGAGCGTTTCTGTTGATCCGTTATTGTAAGAAAAGGAAGAACCAGGCGGTGCAGTTTCTTCGGCTTCCCGTAACATATCATAAATTTTCATCGGACCGTCGTAATTTTTGCCGCGGGGTAAAATATTGCTAGCTAAATATAATTGTGCATCTTGATTTTCTAGCCCAGGTTGCTCATATCCATGAGTAGGATATTCAGCTGAAACTTGCATGTCCATTAATTGCTGAAGTGTGGCATTACCGAACGGTGTGTTTTTTAATTCTTTTATGTAAGTGTCAGCTGTTTTCTCTAAATCGATACGATTCTCTTCAGCGAGAGATTGTATAATTGCCCCGGTAAAGACTTTTGCTAATGATGCCATACCATGAGGTTCATTCTGTTTATACCCATTGAAATATCGTTCGTAAACAAGTTGTCCATTATGTACAACGACAAAAGCATCCGTTTTGTTATCATCTAAAAGTTTTTTTAGAGGAGTTGTATTTCCGAATCTACGCTCCACAGCAAAATCGTCTAAGTTTTGCAATGCGGAAGGGAAGTGAGCAATTTGGTCAGGATTGTTTTTTACGTCATTAACTAAAGTGAATTCTTTCATATGGGTATATGACCAACGTAAGTAAGGGTCATTTAACCAGTTTTCTTTTGTCACATTATGTTTTGATGGGGTCGTTTTATTATGTTTGAAGTAAGTAAACCCAAGCCCTGTAATTACAAATATGAATGTTAGTATAAGTAAGAGTAGGGGAGATTTTTTTAGTTTCATATATGGCCCTCCTTTTTATTTCTACTATAAGTATACGCTCGTCTTGAAAGAAATACAAAATAAGGAAAGTAAACGGGGAAGTTTACTTTCCTTATTAACGTTAAGCGGAAATTTTTCCGTCTGTAGGTTGTTTCTTGAATTTTTGTTTTCGTCCGTGTAATCCATAATATAAAAGTAAAGTGAACGCAACGATAATAGCTGCGATAAAATACATATTATGATAACTGGATTTCGCTGCGACAATACCTAAAATGAAAGAACCAAAACCAATACCACTATCAAAGAATGAGAAATACGTAGCTGTCGCAGAACCACGTCTATGGTTTGGAGCGGCAGAAATCGCAATCGTTTGGAAACTTGGAATTAATGTCCCGTAACCTAAACCGATTAGCATACCTGCGCCAAGGAACCAAAATGAAGTTTGTGCTTGGCTTAATATGAACATTCCGATTGTGAAAATAATGATAGCAGGGTAAACGAGTACATTTTCACCGAAGCGATCAAAAATCTTTCCTGTAAATGGACGAGAAATGACAACAACAAGTGCGTATAAAATAAAGAAGTAACTTGCAATTTCACTTAAACCGAGTTCTTTCGCATAAATAGGAATAAAGGATAAAATACCACTATAAGAAAAGGCTAAAACAAATCCTGTAAGTGCAATCGGAATAGAAGATGGTTCGATTAAGTCTTTCCATTTCATTTTTTCACGTTTTTGTTTGCTAACAGGTGCTTCGTGCGGAATATCTACAAGTAGTCCTAATAAAAATGCAAGTAATGAAAATACGGAACAAACGATAAATAACACAGTAAACGAAAAATGAGAAATAATTGTTAAACCTAAAAAAGGACCAATTACCATCGGCAGACTCATAAATACGCCGAAATATGCAAGCGCTTCGCCTCGTCGATGAGCTGGCGCAACATCAGTTACAATCGTACCAGTAGCTGTCGTTGCCATCCCGAACCCAATACCGTGCAAGAAGCGAAGGGCAAGTAATAAGAATAAACTTTGCGCACCGAAATACATAACAGTAGCGGCTAAAAATAATGAAAGTGAAATAAATAATATTTTCTTTCTTCCTAAATCATCGAGCCATTTTCCTGTGAATGGTCTACATAAAACAGAAGAAATAAGAAACACAGTTGCAACTAAACCAATTTCCTCAGGTTTTCCTTTTAGGCCGTCTATAACATAGACAGGCAGAGTAGTCATAAGCATGTAAAATGTTAAGAAGAGAAATAGACTACTAAAACAAGTTCCGAGGAAATCCTTCGTCCAAAGTTTCTCACTTTGCATCGTCATCCCTCCAATTTAATCTAAATTTTTAATAATTTGTTGTAACACTTGAAATGCTTGATGTAAATCATCTTCATTAATACCTTCTAGCGTTTTTTCTTCGAAAGTATCAACTTCTTCTTGCCATACTGGAATCATCTTTATCGCTGTTTCGGATAAAGAAATGAGCTTCTCGCGGCGATCTTTACCTTCTGTACGAATAATCCATCCCATCGTTTCCATACGTGTTAACGTACGAGTCATCGTTGGTGATTCAACATTTAAATACTGGCATAATTCTGTTTGCGTACAAGAACCAGTTTGATTAATGCGGAAAATAACAGCCCATTGCGCACTAAATAACCCTGTTGGAGATACACGTTCATTAAATTTCTTCGTAAACTTCCGAGAAGTCTGGCTGACGATGTGAAAAAAATGTTGTTTTTCGTCCATGTATTTTGATCCTTTCAAATTAGTTACCTAGCTAACTATATACTTTTTTATAATAATTGTCTAGTAATAGACATGTTGATTTATGTAAAAAATTCTTATAGGTTTTATGTTGCGAACGTATATTCTACGTGCTATTCTTTAATTAAGTAAAGAATTTTCTTTCTATTAAATAGAATGGGGGAACTTGTGATGATTAAGCCTGCAACAATGGAGTTTGTTTCACTATCGAACGGAGAAACGATTGCATATCAGGAAGTTGGAAGGCGAAATACAGATATTCTTGTACTCATTCACGGGAACATGACATCGTCACAACATTGGGATTTAGTTATTGAAAAGTTGCAAGATCAATACCATATTTACGCTCTTGATTTAAGAGGGTTTGGACAATCAACGTATAATCAGTCGATAGATTCATTACAAGACTTTGCAGACGATGTAAAATTATTTATTGACGAGTTAAAGCTAGAGAAATTTTCATTAATGGGCTGGTCAATGGGTGGTGGCGTTGCGATGCAATTTACAGCGAATCACCCAACTTTTGTAGAAAAGTTAATTTTAGTAGAATCAGTAGGAATGAAAGGATACCCAATCTTTAAAAAAGATACGAATGGGCAGCCGATTGTATCAAGTTTAGTAAAGACGAAAGAAGAAATTGCGCAAGATCCAGTACAAATCGCTCCAGTATTAGATGCGATAAAAAATATGAACAAACTATATTACCGTACAGTATGGAATCTATTAATATATACACATAATCAACCTGAACCGGATCGTTATGAAAAGTATTTAGATGATATGTTAACGCAACGTAATTTCGTAGATGTGAATTATGCGCTCATTACATTTAATATTTCAGATGAACATAATGGGGTTGTAGAGGGAAGTAAACAAATTCATCGTATTAAAGCGCCAACACTCGTCATACAAGGTGATAGAGATTATGTCGTACCGCAAGTAGTCGGTGAGGAATTAGCGAAACATTTGCCAAATGCAGAGTTGAAGGTATTAGAAGATTGCGGACACTCGCCGTTTATTGATTGTTTAGATGTATTTATAAAACATGTAGAGGATTGGTTAGAACAGAAATAATCCCCGAAATGAGAAGTGTTGCATATACTATAACATTTGTATGTATAAGGGGAGATTATCAATGCATAAACCATCCTTAATCGCTTATTCGCCATATAATCATCATATCTATACAAAAATAATGATAGATCCGATGTATATGCAAGTTTCACCAGCTGTAGTTCCTTTACAAATGCAGCAGCCACTAACAGCTCATATGCAACATTACTTATATGGACCTTCATTTTATGAAAATCCATATTTTAAACACTTTCATTACAATGTGAAAGCGCAAGTTTGGGAAGGATAAGATAACAAGCTAAAAGGTTCATTCTTTTAGCTTGTTTTTTATTGCGAATATTCGTACACGCATTTGAAGAAACAGTTTATAATGAAAAGTGGAAGCGTGAGAAGGAGAGGGACAGAGGATGTCAATGCGTTTTACTTTTTGGATTATGGTTGGGATTGTAGCAATCTCGGGTTTGTCACAAGGAATGCTCTTACCGGCCATTGCAATGATTTTTGAACAAGAAGGGGTTAGTTCAAGTATTAATGGTATTCATGCGACGGCATTGTACATTGGGATATTAGTTATTTCGCCGTTTCTTGAAAAACCGATGCAAAGGTTTGGAATGAAGCCGATTATTGTTATAGGTGGGTTTCTCGTTATTATTTCATTATTCTTTTTTACACAAACATTTTCATTTTGGGTATGGTTTATCCTTAGATTTCTAGTTGGAGTTGGAGATCATATGCTTCATGTCGGAACACAAACATGGATCACGACAACATCAGACCCAAGTAAAATAGGGAGACAAGTATCGATATACGGTGTATTCTTCGGAATTGGTTTTGCCGTTGGTCCGTATTTAGCAAGCACTGTGCAGTACGGTCTTGCAACACCATTTATTATATCTACTATACTTTGTTTAATAGGTTGGCTTTTACTACTTCCAACAAAAAATGCATTCCCAGCGCAAGATGAAAGAGAAGTGAAGAGTGAATCATCATTTTCTCGTTATAAACAAGTTGTTGGATTAGGATGGATTGCACTGCTGGGTCCACTTGCATATGGCGTACTTGAAGCAATGCTAAACAGTAACTTACCAGTATACGCACTTCGTAAAGGGTGGTCTGTTTCAGATGTATCCTTCTTATTACCAGCATTTGCAGTTGGGGGTATTATTACACAAATTCCGCTCGGTATATTAAGTGACAAATACGGAAGGGACCGTATATTAACGTGGACGTTTAGCATAAGTACGGGCATTTTTCTACTTGCCGCCGTATTTGATCAATATTACTGGATCGTCTTTGCCTGCATGTTGTTAGCGGGTATGGTCATTGGATCGTGCTTCTCGTTAGGACTTGGATTTATGACAGATTTATTACCGAGACATTTACTACCGGCAGGTAATATATTATCCGGAATTGCTTTTAGTTTAGGAAGTATTATGGGACCTGTATTAGGTGGCGTATTTATAGAAAAAATACAGTATACAAGCTTTTTTATTGCGGTTATGATTATAATGGGAATTCTCGCAATGTTATATATGGTCTACATGAAAAATCAATTCGCATCAAGAAAAATAGAAAGTAGGTTAGGGCATGACAAAACAACCTAATAAAAAGAAATTTGAAGTACTTGAAAATGAAACAATTACAGACTGCTTAGCACGTATGGAGCAAGAAGGCTACGCTCCGTCTCGTCGTATGGAAGAGCCAATCTTTCATGAAGTAAAGAAAGACGGCAAAACAGTAGTTGAGCCGTGCGGTAGGAAGATTGTTTTTGAAGGAAAATTGAAGTAATCCAATAACAAATTCTTTTTATAGTATAGAGCCATCCAATAGTTGGGTGGCTTGTTTTTTTATTAATCAATGAAGGAATTGAATAGAATGAATCTCTCGTTCATTTCTCCTAATTGGCTTCTTTATATGGGGCAAAAGATTGCTACTTTTTTCGTATATTGGTAAAATAAGTTCTTGGGTCTTACTTATTGTTATCGGTATAATGTTTGTCGCTTGAATGAAAGAAATTAGTTGCAAAAATTTCGCACTATGTAAAGGGGTACAGCAACGATCCCTTTTTTTGGAGGCACCTTAAACATAAAGCGAGAGAAGAGGCTATATGAACGATTCTCCTATCTTGTTTAAATATTAAACGAGTTACTGCAATTGGAACAGGTATATCAAACTAGTCGACATCCTGATGGATTATGTTTTTCTAGCAATCTATCATTTCTGATGGAATCGATAGATTGCTAGAAAGCGGAAAACAATTATTAGTATATTTCAAAGCAGGTGTAATAGAGTGTCCTTCCATAATTAAGGGTAAAACCCAAATACGTTGTTGTAAAGAATGATTTGTTAGAACTGGTTATAAGGAATAAAACAGAAAAGAGGATCACATGTTAGATACTTTACAGAAAAGTAAAAAGTTTTTTTTAGTATGTCTTATTTTTTTAGTGCTTTTAACCGCTTGTGGTAATACAGATGTTAAGACATCTAAAGCTTCATTACCACCGGCTGAATCCAATATAGATACATCATTAAAAGCACCGAATTGGGTAGATAAAAGTCCTATCCAACAGTCTCCTAATTTTACGGAAGATAAAAAAGTACAATCGGTTGTGAATTTAATAGCAACGGGTGATAATTTATATCATGAAGCAGTAATTAAAGATGGCAAACAAAAAGACGGTTCATATGATTATAATTATATTTATGAAAATATCAAAAAAGCTGTTAAATCAAGTGATCTTGCTATAGTGAACCAGGAGACTCCGATTGCCGGAAATAATTTAAAAGTACAGGGATATCCGACTTTCAATACACCTGAAGAAGTAGGCCAATCTTTAGTGGACACTGGATTCAATATAGTGACGCAAGCGACAAATCACGCTATGGATATGGGTATTAAAGGTGTTGCGAATACAAGAGAATACTGGAAGAAATATCCGGATGTTATCCCGGTAGGTATTAATGAGAGTCAAAACGAGCGTAATGAAATAAAAACGATTACAAAAAATGGTATTCGTTTTGCGTTACTCAATTATACATATGGTACGAATGGAATTAAAATTCCAGCTGATAAGTCTTGGGCTTTAAATTTAATTGATAAAAAAGCGATACAAAATGATGTGGAAAAGGCGAAGAGTAGCTCTGATATGGTGATTGTTATGGTGCATTGGGGAGTAGAATATACCTCAACACCTTCAAAGCAACAAAAAGAAGTTGCTCAATATTTAACAGATTTAGGTGTAGATGTAGTAATTGGAAATCATCCACATGTAATTCAACCAATTGAGTGGAAACAAAATAAAGATGGACATGAAACGCTAATCTATTATTCTCTTGGAAATCTTATTTCTGCGCAAGAAAAACTAGAAACATTGGTTGGAGGATTATCTTATGTACAATTTGTTAAGTATGAAGATAAAACTTTTGGTATACGACAAGCGGCAATCGTACCGACAGTAACCGACTATGCTGATGGTAAGAAACAATTTAAAATTCAATTTTTAAAAGATTATTCGGATGAAAATTCTAAAAAACATGGAATTAAAAAATTTGTCGGCCCCGTTTCTTTGAAGGATTTCAAGGAGATTCCTAGAGACGTGTTGGGAAATTGGTATAAAGACTAATAAACAAAAAGGGAATGAGATACAATTAAAAAATTTATAATTTTAGCATTGGTATTAGCAATGGGATGGAGTCTTGCTGCTTGTAGTGGAAAGCAAACATCTCAGGCAACTACTAATAATAACGATAAAAATAAAAATGAAATACATGCGAAGAAAAAAGATGTTTTACCTATCTCTGATGTTAATGATTGGAGAATTATCCTTGTAAATAGAGAGCATATGTTATCAAAGGAACTAGGAATTGAATTAACAAGTATCACCCAAAATGCGAAGCCAAATATGAAAATAGATAGTAGAATTGCAACTTCCTATCAGGATATGGTAGCAGCTGCAAAAAAAGAGGGAATCAATCTTTATTTAAGATCAGGTTATCGAGCTATAAAATTACAACAAACTTATTATGATGCTTCAGTTAAAAGCTATAAATCTCAAGGCTTGTCGGATAAAGAGGCTAGTGCTAAGGCATTGGAATATCTTCAGTATCCTGGTGCAAGTGAACATCATACTGGATTAGCGTTAGACATTATTTCAGTTGAATGGCAGAATACTGTAGAGGATTTAAATGCAAAATTTGAAACTACCGATGCATTCAAATGGTTAGATAAGAATGCTGCAGAATATGGATTTACTCTCCGCTATCCAAAAGATAAAGAGAATATTACTGGCATTAAGTATGAGCCATGGCACTATCGTTATGTAGGAAAAGAAGTTGCTGTTTATCTAAAAGAAAAAGGGTTAACTTTAGAAGAATATAACGAAAAAATTAAGTCTGGTAAGTAAAAATATGCTTTAATTTTATTAAACATTATGCACTGCTACAAGAAAAGGTGAATCTGAGGATGTGTTAACCTTCCGCCTAGTATTGTAAAAACTGAGTATGATAATTTGAGCACGTATGAACCAGTTATCGTGTAAAAAGATGTATGTATTAAGAAATTAAAGTTAAGGATCTGATATTCATATCAGATCCTTTTTCTATTGTTCTTTTAAGCGCGACTGAGCCAAAATATTGGAATGAATATAGAAATAAAACAGCCTAAGGAATAGTATAACGAATCAGGGAGCCTACTCGTACGCTTCATTGGGATTATCCAGAAATAGTTGTTGATGAAATAAGAAAGAACTGGTCTTACTCTCAAGCAAGGATTTAATACGAATGAATTGGATAAAAGGTAGTAATAAAAAACACTGCGCCTGGCAGTGTTTTTTATTATTTCTGCACATAAATACATAGTCATATTGATTAAAGTTTCACTTTATTGAAGAAAAATGCGAAAGCCATTCATAAAATATGGAAATGTTAAAATCCCTTTGATAAAATAGCAATATGTAAAAATAATTATTTGTTAATTCTTAATGTAATGAATATTCATGTTTAAATATACGAATTTAACTACATAGTTATTGTGCTAAAGGGGGAGAAAGATGTTAGATGAATTGTACAATGCTTTTTTAAATGCGTCTGGTTTTACAGAAAGTGCGAGGAAACGAGATCGGTATGATGATTTACATGATTATTTAAAAGATAAAGAAAGAGAGTTAAAGCAATTCATTCAAGAGGTTGAATCAGCGAAGAGAGATTATGAGAGTAAAAGTAATGGCTTAGAAGCTAATAAAATTCCGGCAGTTGAATTTGAACAAAAACGTCATGAAAAGGATGAAGACTTAAATACAGTATTATCCTATTTTAAAAGTGCATTAAGCGATATTGGATCTGCAAAAAGTACAGCTTATGCAAAGTATTTGGAATATAAAGCGAAAGCAGAATCGGAGAAAGCGTCAGCATACGCTGCAGCGACCAAGGCTTTTGAAGAAAAGAAAAAGGAATTTGAAAACTTTATCCATTAAGCATACAAAGAATGTGGGGGAACTAACATGAGTGGTAAAGAGGTTGAAATTATAGGAAGTAACACTGCAAGTGCCATTTCTTACGCACAAAACATTGAAAATGGTATGAAGGATTCTTTAAACCAAGCGAAAGACTTAAAAGCATATGTCACAGGTGCGAAATGGAATGGAAAAACGAGAGATGCATTTTTAAGTTATCTTGATTTAATCATTCAATATAATTCAGAAATGGTAGAGGCATTTGAGGGGCATACGAAAGCTTTGAAAGAGTTAGATAAAAGCATTCAAACGTACGGAGATAAATCGGAAGTAAGAGCGATAAAACAACTGTGATGGAGAAACGAGGGATAAAAGAATGGGGAAAGAAATGAGTTTTGCACCTGCTGAATTATATGTTCTCGCAGGTGCAGCTGGAGTTACGGATATATTTGGATTGCCAAACCGTGACGCAATTATTTTACTTGATGCAGAATGTGTCACGAAAGCAACTACGAGTTTAAAAGAAAAAGGCCTACTTACAAGTGAAAATGGAATTACCCCTGCAGCTTTTCAAATAATTGAACTATTAAAGGAATATGAAAATTGTCATGAATACACGAGAATGAATAATGTATTAATTGGCTTTTTAAAAGAGGATAAAGACCGAGTGGCTGTATTAACGGAAATAGAACCAAATAAAAAATACGAGATCGACTACATACCAAAGCCAGACGTATATTTTTCATTATTAACACGCATCCCTTTCTTATTGAGAGAACCGAGGGAAATAGAAGATACATTTTTCTCAAAGAGAATGACAGAGGCAGAACAACAAACATTTGAGGAAAAAGATTTATCAAATAAAGACGTTATAGCGATAGAAACGTATACGAGGCCTCGTAGTAATAGAGGAGGAAAATGGGAATGTTTCTTATATTTCACTGAAGGAGAAGATTACGTTCAAATAGATGTAGAACGTAATCGATATGACTGGGTGAGCCTCTATGCGGTTAATAAGAAATTGTATGACGTGTTAAAAATGCCATATAAAAAGTTAATTGACCCGAGACAATTCTCGTTAGGAGGTATTCAATAATGCAAGTATCAATGGGAGATAGTGGTTCTGGAGAAGAAGTATTAGTTAATTTTCAAGAACTACTTGATATAGTAATGAAGTTAGAAAATATATATAAAATCCATGTAGACGTCATTGGAACGAATATTGAGAGTTTATTAAGCTGTGATTTTTATCAAAAAGGTGAAGCGATGAGAGTAATTGAAAAATATCCTGATATATTACACAAAACACTAGAATTGGCTGAACACTATTCTAGGTCAGCGACAGTTGTAGGAAATGTATGTGTAGAAATGCTTGAAAAGGACGAACAATTACGTGAAATATTAAGTAAGTTGTAGAAATCACCATACGGCTGGGGGGATGAAAACGAGATGGATGTGAAATATAGACCTGAACCATGGCAAAACATGGGGGATGGTATGAATCGAATTACAAAAGATGCACTCATGAAATTACGGGAAGCAAATGAATCATTAAAAAGAATTGATGGAAGAATACGAGATTTAGACTCGGATGGTAGTATACATTTTAATCCTAAAGATCAATCGCAAAAAATCGGGGAATTACTTGATAGCTATTCGACATTACAAAAATATTGCGGAGAAGCAGGTCGATTAGTCTCTGAACATATAGATAAACCTTTTTTAGTAGAAATGGATAAATTCGCTCAAAAAATGAGAGATACATCTATTCTCAGTTTTGAAACAAATAACCGAATTGGCTCTACAACAACGACAGTATTACCAGGTGCGCATGCGGGCTACGGAAGTGTACCACAAACAATACAGAAGAAGAAAGATAAAATAACAGTAGAAGATATTTTTAAAGATTCACCTGCATTTGATAACGTACTGAGAGCGGAGTACGAAGAACTA
Source organism: Bacillus cereus group sp. BfR-BA-01311 (assembly GCF_022664295.1). Taxonomy (NCBI): domain Bacteria; kingdom Bacillati; phylum Bacillota; class Bacilli; order Caryophanales; family Bacillaceae; genus Bacillus; species Bacillus cereus group sp. BfR-BA-01311. Next base: position 216,334 of record NZ_JAKUHC010000002.1, on the reverse strand, counting down.
AAAAAACAAAATCCAGATGCAAAATTAAATTATGAAGAATACAAGAAAGTGGTCCCATCCACACGAGGGTTTGAATACAAATCGATAGAAGATGAACAGAAAAAACTAGAAATGGTGCGAGACATAGGAATAGGCGTAGGAATCATCATCACAACAATCCTTTGTCCACCACTCGGGGCCGCTGCCGCAGTAGTATACGGCGCTGTACAAATAAAAAGTGGTATCGACGGAGAAGACTGGGGAACACACCGGAAATTGAGCCAAGAAGAGCGGGTAGGAAACATCATTTTTGGCGGATTAGATGCAATCCCAGTTGTTGGAGCGGTAGGAAAAGGAGTAAAAGCATTCAAAGGGACGAGTGAATTAGCTGATTTAGCCAAATTATTAAAATTCAAAGAAGGAATGCCTGGTTTTAATCCAAATTTGGGTAAAAATGTGGTACAATCGCTTAAGGAAAATAAGACTTTAAAAAATGCACTAGATGCTATGAAAAATACTCCTATTCCAGTAGCAGTTAGGATGGTGGATACTGGAATAGGAATGAAGCTTCCTTATATAGAATCTTCAACTGTTGGAGAAGTAGCTGGAAAGTTTTCAAAGGCAAGTACGGCAGCTAAGGATGATGCTTATCAACTTGCTAAGGGTAGTGGTGGTAGTAACGCAAACCCAAACAAAATTAAACTAACCCCGGAAAGAGAAAAATACTATCGAATAAAAATAGATGAAGCCAAAGCACGGGGGGATTATAAGGAAGCAGATAACATTAGGTATAATCGTCATTGTGAAGAAACAAAAGAGCCTTTAGAACGTAAAGAGTGGGATGTTAAGCGTGAAAATTTAAAGAAAAGTCAAGAGCGTGGAAGAGAAGAAGAAATAAAAGGAAGAAAAGCTTTGGGAGAACACCTAAATCGTACATTAGAGGACAATAACTCTGGCAAGGTTGTTACGTATACATCCAGTGAAGGGCATCTTACGCGTCCAGATAGTATAGGTCGTAATGCTAAGGATGAAATCGATTTAGTTCATGATCACAAACACAAAATAAGTGACAAAGAACACGTTATTCATAATGACAGCCAAATGCGAGCTGAAAGAGAGATGCTCGAAGATAAAAATGGAAGTCATATTGTGACAATATCAAGCGATAAACCCGATTTGAATGGGATTCCTCCTCATCCAAGACCAAGTGGGCCTTTAGCGAAAGAGAGTGACATTTTCTATACTGATCCAAATAGTGGTAAAGTGACACATAAGTGGGAAGCGCACCCAGATATCCCTGGTGGAGGTATATGGATAAAAATATAGATAAGTATGTAACTTTACTTTTTAGTATTAAGGGGGATTTAAATGAAACCTAATTATTTTACAATTGCAATGTATCCTACAGTATCGATTAATCAGGAAGAGATACTAGGTCGTCTTTTGAGCGTGTTTGATTCGAATGAAAAATTTGCTCCTACTCATTGGGGTAACAGTGAAACTGTACGGGTAGAATATAATCGTGAGGAAATTCTTGAAAAGGTGATTTTGGAACGTAAAGTATCAGAAGTACATTTGTATCGTGATAAAGCAGTGCACTATAGAGGAAGCTTTAAAGTTAACTGGAGTCATAGGTCATATCTTGAGTTTGAGTTTCATAAATCAATACCTAAAAGTTTATGGTCTGCTTTTTTTGAGTTATCCGATCAAATCGCAGAAATTGTAAAACCACGTTTTGGGGTGTCGCAAATCTTTTGGAAAGCGTCTTATCCATGGAATACAGAACGTGAACGGTTACATATGTGGATGAATATGTCTGCCTTACCTATACCGGTAAGGTTTCTTCCTAACGGTCCTTTGGGGGTAGGCGCTAAAACATATTTGAGTGGTCATATTTTAGACATGTTTGATAAGGAATTATTACTAAATAGCCCAGCTGTCGTATCAGAGCTGGATTGGGGTGGGATTTGTATAGACCTTTTACAAAATCCATTAGAAGCCGATATAGATATGTTACTTGATAGTTGGTTACATGTAATGAAATACTTAGAACCAGCTCAAGTAATGGCCATGCCAAGTTTTCATGAAAGTCGAATGGTTGTAACTTATTCTCCAAATGTTGCTTGGAAGGAGTATCTGGAAAGTTAAATGAAAGGAATTTGTAATCATGGATGAGAAAAATAATGATAGAATAAGAGTCATGGAAATATTAAATAGATCTCAATACAATGATGAAACTATAGATGGGCTAGATATGAGCAATTTAGATCTTACTTTTTCAGATTTGTCAGAGGTGATGGCAGAGGGTATCATGGCAAAACAAGTCCATTTAAGAGCTTCTTCACTAATGAGAGCATCTTTTTTTGATTGTGATTTTGAGTTTGCTGATTTCAGGAGCTGTAATTTAGAGGAAATACATATTGCAGATTGTAGATTTGGTGAAGCTAATTTCTCTAAAGCCAATATGAAATATGCAAAGGTAAATATAAGTAGTTGTTTTGAAACATGTTTTGATGAAGTTGATTTTTCATATGGAGAATTAGTTGGAACGATATTAAATCATGCTACTTTTCGCCATGCAAATTTGGCAGGAATCAATGCGGAACAGGCTGATTGTACAGGAACAAATTTCAGCAACGCGAATCTTACAGAAGGTAACTTTGAAAAAGCATATTTAGAAGATGCTAATTTATCAGAAGTAAACGCTAGAAATGCAGATTTTACTGACGCAGATTTAACGGGAGCGACCCTTTTAAATGGTGATTTTACGGGCGCGAATTTTACCGGTGCTAAACTTGACAATGTAGTTTGGACAGGAGCAAAGGTAGAAGGAGCCAAATTTGATGAAAATGTGAAGGAACAAATCTTAAAAATGATTTAAATATGATGGGGATTATATACATTTGAGCACTCGAAAACCTATGATTGGTAGCGGGTGCTTTTTTCTTAGAGATATTAGAGATTGATAAATAAGTGAAAATCAATATAGATTATTTTTAAGGATTGTTAGATAGATTAAGTCGTGAAAATTATATAATTGAAAATACATTAGCAAAAGTTGCGGACTCCGTATCCCCAATCTTTAAAGGTGTAGAAATACTGCCAGATGGAAGTGTCGTTAGATCTGGAACGAATTATAGCGGGAAATTCCAAGAAGCCCATGATGCCTCAAAGGCGAGTATTCAGAGTAGGATTTCGAATTTGGAGAGTGGAGGGGTTAAGGGTACGGGTGAAAATCCAGAAATAGTGAAATTTACAGAGGAACAATTATCTACTAAACCCTTATATTCTAGAAATCCTGAAAAATGGCAGAAAAAAGGTGGGAAAATCGAAATTAGTGAGGAAGGAATATGGACTTATATTGATTGGGAGATTCCTCCAAATCGAGTTTCTTATCCTGGAGGTTTTCCCGACTTTAAATCTGCTGGGTTGGTAAGACAAGAAGTTCCGATAGGTGAATTTAATAGATATGACATTGATTTTGCTAAAGCTGATGAATTAGCTCCAAATGGACCAAAATTAGATGAAAACACATGGCACCATCATCAAGATTTAACAACAATGCAAGAAGTTAGTAAAGAGATGCATAGAAGATTTCGACATATGGGTGGAATGTCATTAGCTAAGAAGTTAAAAGATTAAATAGGAGTGAAATAAATGAATTTAAATGCTTTTGGTAAAGCAACTGAAGAATCAATTGAAGAATTAGAAGAGTTTTTAGGATTTTTACTTCCGGAAGATTATAAAAAATTTTTAAGTGAATATAACGGAGGTACTTCGAAAGTTAGGTATAGTAAATTTTTTGTTAAAGAATTAAATCAGGAAATCCCTTTAGATGTTTTGTATGGTATAGGTGTAAAAAAAACTTTTGATTTAAGTGAATGCTATGAAGAGTTTGAAGAAGATATGTTACCGACCAGTTTAATCATAGGAGATGATCCGAGTTCAGGGTTAATTGTACTTATTACAGATACTGAAAACCATGGTGTATATTATTGGGATCATTCTTTTTATTTTCCACAGTCTAGTGAAGAAGAAAATACGTATAAAATAGCTGATAGCTTTAAGGATTTTATTAATGGATTGAAGAATCCTTAATTACCAACTTTTATATGTTGTAATTAATAATTTAAGATATTAAGCAAATATACGAAATGGATTACAGTAACTTTATAAATGCTAAAACTATACTTTATACATGAGAATGCTAAAAAATGTGGTACTTGGTTAAAGATAACAATCATATATGTAGATGAATAGAAAATAAAGTGTATTTGCAGTGGAAAAAAAGTAGGCTATTAAAAAGTGCATACTTCAAAACACATGGAATGCATATTAAACTAACGAACTGATAGAAACTCGTAAGTTTTAATGTAGTAGTTGTCATGACATATAAAAGGTGTCGTACTGTTACTAAAAAACTTACAGATTTATGCTATTTAAAAATACATGAACTTAAAGCACTTGATTGTCTCCGAAAGGCAACGAGTGCTTTTTTATTAGATAGACATGCTATAAATTTTTAGAAATTATTTTTTATGAATTCAGGCTAACATAAATTATTAGTATTATATAATTGAAAATACATTAGCAAAAGGTGTGGACTCCGTAACCCCATTCGTTAAAGGTGTAGAAATAATGCCAGATGGAAGTGTCGTTAGATCTGGAACGAACTATAGCGGAAAATTCCAAGAAGCCCATGATGCCTCAAAGGCGAGTATTCAGAGTAGGGTCTCGAATTTGGAGAGTGGTGGGGTTAAGGGTACGGGTAATAGAGAGGCTGAAGTTCCACCAGCCTTCAAGCAAGAGGAATTTGCCAGTACATATGAATCAAGATTCAAGCAAACACCCGCAGAAACGAATTCAAATGTCGTTTTTGAAGGGGTTAGAGGTGAGTCTTTATGTACCCTAAAACCACCACCAGATCCTACGTTACAGAAAATCTTAAATGAAGCTGGTATTAATGGAATTGAGTATAAAAATGGAGTTCCTGATTTTTCACCAGTAGCAAAAGCGCAATTTGAAATTGAATACATGTTAGGCGGGACCGGCAAGCACGGAACAAAAGCTAGAACTATTAATTTTAAACAAGCAGATCAAAAGTTGGCTGAACAGCTTAACAATTCACCAGAGTTGGCAAGCAAATTTGGAATGACTCCTGGGAAAATTAAAGCGGGAGACATTGCAGATTATCGAGAAGAATACAAGTTAACGTGGCACGAATTAAATGATGTGAAGACTATCCAACTTGTACCATCAGAAATAAATGGCAAATTTGGGCATCTTGGCGGCGTAGGAGAGATAAATGCAGGAGCGTTTAAGCCAGGGGAATTTGCCAATAAATAGAAAGGGGAAAATTTAAAATGAAAATAAATGATGAAGTTTTTGGTGAGCTTGAATATGATTATGTCTGGAGTAGAGATACTACCATTGAGTTTTGCGGCAAAGAAGCCGATATTGCTTTGATGATAGATGGTGAAGAAGATGGTGAATTTAGTGAAAAACAGTATGCTTCGTATAATTCTTTAATACAAAATTGGGGGCATCTTCAACAAAGTATTTTGCAACCAATTTTAGATTATTACAAGCAAAAACGACATGAGCTTGGGTATGATGTTTCATATAATGAAAATTATCCTTTAATTGAAACGATTGATCAGCTTCTTGAAAGGATCAGGCTAGTGGGGATTTATGTCCCATCTGCTAGACGCTTTGAAGGCAGATATATTGGACTAACATTTGATTGTACATGGGACATGGAAAATGGGGTAGGTATTCGTCTAATAAATGAAGAAGTAGCTAGGGTAGGATACCAAGATGTTGCAATTTAAGCATTACTATTTGTTATAAATACACATAACAGAGTATGAAAAATTAGTTCGTTTTGGAAGTTAATGAAAAAACAGTAGAGATAGGTACTAGAAATCTCTGCTGTTTTTTTATGCAAATGGAAAAATTAATCTTGAAGGTTATTCCTATCGTACATACCATTGAGGTCTTTTCCTAAAGATATTGAATTTGTAAATCCATCTGATAAGGGTACGGGTGATAGTAGTAAGACAAACCCAAACAAAATTAAGTTAACTCCGGAAAGAGAAAAATACTATCGAATGAAAATAGATGAAGCCAAAGCGCGAGGAAGAGAAGAAGAAATAAAAGGGAGAAAAGCTTTGGGAGAACACCTAAATCGTACATTAGAGGACAATAACTCTGGCAAGGTTGTTACGTATACATCCAGTGAAGGGCATCTTACGCGTCCGGATAGTATAGGTCGTAATGCTAAGGATGAAATCGATTTAGTTCATGATCACAAACACAAAATAAGTGACAAAGAATACGTTATTCATAATGACAGTCAAATGCGAGCTGAAAGAGAGATGCTCGAAGATAAAAGTGGAAGTCATATTGTGACAATATCAAGTGATAAACCCGATTTGAATGGAATTCCTCCTAAACCAAGACCAAGTGGGCCTTTAGGAGAAAAGAGTGAGATTTACTATACTGACCCAAGTAGTGGAAAAGTGACTCATAAATGGGAGGGCAATTCACGTTTACCTGGTGGAGGGCGATGGAAAAAACTATGAATAAAAATTATTATGTGACTATATTTTTTAGTATTAAGGAGGATATACATGAAACCTGATTTTTTCTCAATTACAATGTATCCTACAGTATCTTTTAACGAAGAAGAAGTATTAGGTCGTCTTTTGGATGTGTTTGAGTCAAATGAAAAATTTGCTCCTACTCATTGGGGCAACTGTGAAACGGTACGGGTAGAATATAACCGTCAGGAAATTCTGGAAAAAGTAGTTTCAGAGCGTATAGTATCAGAAGTTTACCTGTATCGTGATAAATCTGTGAACTACACAGGACGTTTTCAAGTTAACTGGAGCCATCGTTCATTTTTAGAGTTTGAGTTTCATAAATCAATACCTAAAAAATTATGGTCTGCTTTTTTTGAGTTATCTGATCAAATCGCAGAAGCTGCGAAACCAAGTTACGGAGTAACTCAAATTTTTTGGCCTTTATCATATCCGTGGAATACCGACCGTGAACGTTTACAGATGTGGATGGAAATATCTTCCCAGCCAATACCGGTTAGGTTTCTTCCTAACGGTCCCTTAGGGATAGGCGCTAGAACATACTTTAGTGGTCATATTTTAGAAATGTTTGATAAGGAATTATTACAAAATAGTCCAGCTGTGGTATCTGAGCTAGATTGGGGTGGGCTTTGTATTGATATTTTAAATAATCCATTAGGGAGTGATAGTGATACATTACTTGATAATTGGCTACAAGTAATGAAGTATTTGGAACCAGCACAAGTAATGGCTATACCAAGTTTTGATGAAGATCAAATGGGTGTAACTTATTCTCCAAATATTGCTTGGAAGGACTATCTGAAAAGCTAAATGAAAGGAGATCGTAATAATGAATGAGAATGGTAATGATAGAATAAGAGTCATGGAAATATTAAATAGATCTCAATACAATGATGAGGTTATAGATGGACTAGATATGAGTGATTTAGATCTTACTTTTTCAGATTTGTCAGAGGTGATGGCAGAGGGAATCATGGCAAAACAAGTCCATTTAAGAGCTTCTTCACTAATGAGAGCATCTTTTTTTGATTGTGATTTTGAGTTTGCTGATTTCAGGAGCTGTAATTTAGAGGAAATACATATTGCAGATTGTAGATTTGGTGAAGCTAATTTCTCTAAAGCCAATATGAAATATGCAAAGGTAAATATAAGTAGTTGTTTTGAAACATGTTTTGATGAAGTTGATTTTTCATATGGAGAATTAGTTGGAACGATATTAAATCATGCTACTTTTCGCCATGCAAATTTGGCAGGAATCAATGCGGAACAGGCTGATTGTACAGGAACAAATTTCAGCAACGCGAATCTTACAGAAGGTAACTTTGAAAAAGCATATTTAGAAGATGCTAATTTATCAGAAGTAAACGCTAGAAATGCAGATTTTACTGACGCAGATTTAACGGGAGCGACCCTTTTAAATGGTGATTTTACGGGCGCGAATTTTACCGGTGCTAAACTTGACAATGTAGTTTGGACAGGAGCAAAGGTAGAAGGAGCCAAATTTGATGAAAATGTGAAGGAACAAATCTTAAAAATGATTTAAATATGATGGGGATTATATACATTTGAGCACTCGAAAACCTATGATTGGTAGCGGGTGCTTTTTTCTTAGAGATATTAGAGATTGATAAATAAGTGAAAATCAATATAGATTATTTTTAAGGATTGTTAGATAGATTAAGTCGTGAAAATTATATAATTGAAAATACATTAGCAAAAGGTGTGGACTCCGTAACCCCATTCGCTAAAGGTGTAGAAATACTGCCAGATGGAAGTGTCGCTAGAACTGGAACAAACTATAGCGGGAAATTCCAAGAAGCCCATGATGCCTCGAAGGCGAGTATTCAGAGTAGGATCTCGAATTTGGAGAGTGGTGGGGTTAAGGGTACGGGTGATATTGATAATCCTATTAGAACATATCGTGGTGTAGAACTTCAAAATATAGATCCAGTTTATATTGCAGATCAACGTACAGTCGTTGAGATGCCTTTTGTTGGGAAAGGCGAAAAGTACACTAATGCAGAAGGATGGAGACGTGATTTAAAGTATTTTTGGAGTGAACTCCTTGATCGACATCCAGAAGCATTCAGCCCGAATAATAGAGCAATAATAGAAGGTAGGAATCCTTTTACTGATAGTCCTGTTAAAGATAAGGTGTTTAGGGAATATTTCTCTCAATATGATGTTAAAGGTGTTAGGGGGGACAAATTAGTTCATCATCATATTGGTGGAGGTGGACAAGCATTTCCAGTGCCCCAAAAACTACACCCAGGCTCCGGTGGAATTCATAATATAGAAAAAGAGGCAGGGATATGGGGGAAAGATAAAATTTATTCAGAGTTACTACAGAAACTTATTAAGGAGTGATTTCTAATATGAAAGAGGTTATGAAAGACTATTTTGAAAAATTTATAGATAAATGGATGGAGTACAACAATTCCTTACCGCAAATAGCATGGAATGAAGATGTAGATGAATTTATATATTCGGGTGAAGAAGATGAATATGGATATATTTCTTGGAAACCAATAGAGAAGGGAGTGGAATTTTCCTTTGATGAAATTGAAAGTCAATATAACGTTCAGTTACATGATTCGGTGAAGCAGTATTTCAATTCATATTGGTTTTTAGAATTAACGGGATGGGTTTCTTCTTATAATATTAATTTGCACCCCGTTATTCCAGGGATTGAACCAGATTATTTTATTTCACTTGTCAAAGACTATGCAGAATCTAAAGAGGATATTTTTAAATTTATCCCAATTGGTTTTGAATCAAATGGCATGTTAATAGTGCTAGACAACAATACAGGTGAAATTTTAGTTGAAGATTTCGAATTAAATGAGTATAAACGAATAACTAATAGTTTAGAAAGTCTCATTTCACAATTGAAATTTAAGGATGAACAATAGAAATCTATGGTTGAACTTTAAGTACGACAAAGTGTTTAACCTATTTTTGTTTCTTGTGGGAACTGGATTGATTTAGATACAAGTACTGAAATTGTTATGAACTGTATTAATAATGAGAGTCATTTACCTATTCCTGTTAGATTAGCAGATTTAGAAACACATAAAATGAGGAAGAAGTTAATAGGAGAATAAAACAATGTATTCTATATTTATTAAGCAATAACTACAAGTAGAATGCATTTATATAAACTTGTAAGTTTTACCTAGGATTTGTCACAACATGTAAGGCTGTCGAACTGTTACTAAAAAACTTACAAATTTAATACTACTTAAAAACATATAAATTTAAAGCACTTGATTGTCTACTAAAGGCAACAAGTGCTTTTTTATAGATAGGCATGCTATAAATTTATAAAAATTATTTTTGTGAATTAAGGCTAACCCAAATTACTGGTATTATATAATTGGAAATACATTAGCAAAAGGTGTGGACTCCGTAACCCCATTCGTAAAAGGTGTAGAAATACTGCCAGATGGAAGTGTCGCTAGAACTGGAACGAACTATAGCGGGAAATTCCAAGAAGCCCATGATGCCTCAAAGGCGAGTATTCAGAGTAGGGTCTCGAATTTGGAGAGTGGTGGGGTTAAGGTTACGGGTGATATTGGAACACCGCCTCGATACGGGGAAAGAAGAATCTCAAAGGAATTATATGATGAATTAAGAGATGGAACGCCTACTGCAAAGCTACGGGAAAAAGTTAATGAGGGCATTGAGGATAAAATAGGAACGCCTGACCCTGCTTTACCTGGTAAGTATATTACAGATAGACTTCAAGCTGATCATATCGTGTCAATGAAAAATATAGCAAAGATGGAAAATTTCGATAAATTAACGAAAGAACAACAACTTAAGGTTTTAAACAATGAAGAGAATTTTCTAGGATTAAGTGAAGCAGCCAATAAATCTAAGGGATCTAAATCTTATTCTGATTGGACAATTTATAAGAAAGAAAAAATTGAAGTTGATCCTAAGTTTAGAGAAGAAATGATAAAGAAGGAAAAAGAATTAGAAATGAAATTACAAAAACAAATTGATGATTTTGTTGAAGGAAATAAAAAGGATATAGATAAATAAAGGAGCTAGAATTATGGAACAAAAACTTGGTTTTTTAAGAAAATATAAAAGAAATGCACAACTTATATCATGCCATGAGATTAATAAACTTGATAGTGGGAAAATACCAAATTCATGGTATGAATTGTTTCAAGAAGAAAACGTAGACAAGAGAGTTGAGAGTATTTTATCGATATGGAAAGAGCAAGTAGGAGTGGAATTAAGAAACACTATTTCTTATTTGTCTAGGCACCTTGAAGAAGTAGAGCTTATGAACACAAATGGTAGATATTCAATTTTATACACTATTAAAACAGATAATGAGGAAATTCTATATTATGAAGGGGGAAATCCCAAAGATGAGTTTAATAATGAAGAATTAGAAAAATCTTGGGATAAGATTCCTTCAACAATACGAAATTTTTATCGAACTGTTCATAATGGTTTCTATTTTTATGCGAGTCAATCTATGGGTTTAGTTCCTTTAGAAAATGTAACTTTTTTTGATGATGATGAATGGGGTATTATTGAGGAGTTAGAAGAACCTTTACAAATTGATTTACAAACTACTTTTGGTTTCTTTAAAAGTGGTACGGGTGGTTATGTTGCAGTAGATTATAAGAATTCTAATAATGATAATGCGACTTTATGGTGGACGAATAAAGAGCCTAGATATAATATGAATTTTTGGGACATAGTTGATGAATGGATAGTAATTGGATTTGAAGTTTAGTTTCAAGGTTCTGTTGCAAAGTTTTTATATAAACAAAAAAATCCTAATTTAGTAGGTAGAGTTTATACAACTTTGAATAGATTCTCTAATTCATTGTACGTCGAAAAAACGAAGTACGAGCTTAGGTGAGATGACATTTTACTGGGTGATGAATATAATCACATGGAAAGTATATTAAACTAAGAACCCGTACAAACTCGTCAATTTTAACTTAGTAGTTGTCATGGCATGTAAAAGGTGTCGTAATGTTAATACAAAACTTACAGATCTTATAAATCTTACAAATTTATGCTACTTAAAAACATATGAAACTTAAAGCACTTGATTGTCTATTTGGGACAACAAGTGCTTTTTTAATTGAAATGTATACCATAAATTTATAAAAGTTATTTTTATGAATTAAAGCTAACAGAAATTACTAGTATTATATAATTGAAAATACATTAGCAAAAGGTATGGACTCCGTAACCCCATTCGTTAAAGGTGTAGAAATGCTACTAGATGGAAGTGTCGCTAGAACTGGAACGAACTATGGCGGGAAATTCCAAGAAGCCCATGATGCCTCAAAGGCGAGTATTCAGAGTAGGATCTCGAATTTGGAGAGTGGTGGGGTTAAGGGTACGGGAGAATCCAGATTAGAATATTTGAGAGGGAAATATGGCGAATTAACTTCTGAACAGCTCCATGCTAATATTAATGAAAGGGCTGGTATTGCATTTCCGCAAAGGTCCACTAGGAGTCAACTTAAAAATGGAGGTTATATTGTTGAAGATGTTGACTTGTATAAAAAAATGAGTCCAAATAAGAATCGTGCTCTAGGTTTTCGGAATACCAAAAATGATGGATTGGTACAAGCGCATCATGCAATACAAGATGAATGGGCTAAGATATGGGATAAAACAAGCGGTAATAATTATAGCAGTCGACAAGCACCATCAATATTACTCAAATCTACCTCTGGTGAACCACATGCTATAATATCCGCTCTTCAAAGAGCTAGAAGAAGGAATGAAGGTTTTAGTACGGATATAATATACGAATTTAATATTAGCTATAAAGAAATGATTGAAGTGGGTGTAGATTTAAAAGTAGCAAAAAAAGTAATGCGAGAAGCATATAGATATTTTGATGGATTAGGAGGATTTAAATGATAAATGTTCAAAAATTGTCGACTTATGAATTATATTCTCCAGTTGATGAAAATGAAATTAAAAAAATTGAAGAGGAAATGGGATTAATACTCCCTAATGCTTATAAAAAATTACTAAAGCATACAAATGGTTTTGTGTCCGATAATGGAGTCGTTATATTTGGAGTGGATATAATAGATGAAATGAATAAAACATATGAAGTCCATGAATATGCAAAGGGTTATGTTGCTGTAGGAAGTAATGGTGGAGGCAAAATACTGTTAATGACTGTAAATGAAAACGCAACAGAGTTAGTACAAGTTGATTCGGGGATTATGGATCCGAATTATGCAACCACAGTAAGTGAGAATTTAATACAGTGGATAAATGACGGAGCGATAGATATTGACTGTGTGGACGAAGAACAGGAAGTGTTTAAGGAAAAACTGTGTAATCTTATATTGGTAAGTCCACCAGTAGGAGGGGCTATGGATTTAAGGAAAATACAAGAGGTATTTATCATCAAAAAGGGATTGTTTGACTTATTAAAAGGATCAAAACAATTACCATTCGTGCTAATGAAAGACATACCTGTTGAGTTGGCTTTAAAAAACATAGAACTGTTAGGCGAATTAGGGGATATATTGAAAATATCTAGTACTGATTAACTGATTTTAGGGCTTAAAATAGAGGGTATTTGAATTAAGAACCGTTTAATACAATTATTAATTCAAAATAATATTGTTGAAAAATTGCTATTGGTTCCGTGTGTGTCTTATATAATCAATAAATTAAACTCTTAGAAAATATTATTTGAATTTAGAGTGCTTGATTGCCGACTAAAGGCAACGAGTGCTTTTTTATTAGATAGACATGGATCATCAAGTACCTGGTAAAATGCAGTTAGTAGTGTCTAAAACGCATAAAGTTAACCATTTAGGTGGAAATGCATTATGGGGGGATGGAATCAGATGAGTAAGGTACAATGGAGATCACCAGATGAACCTATTATACGAGAAGATGTAAAGAATGTTGAACAGGAATTGAACATTAATTTTCCTTTAGATTATATAGAATGTGTGATGAATAATAATGGAGCGCATGTTAGTCCAGAGGTGTTTGAAGTTGAAGGGAAAAGAAAGGTTTTTGGAACGTTATTAAGTTACGATATGGAAGATGATGAAAATATTATGGAAGTATTTGATGATTACAAGGATACACTACCAACAGAATTAGTTCCTTTTGCTTTTGACCCAGCGGGAAATTTAATATGTTTTGACTATAAAAATGACAAAAATAACCCTGTTGTGGTATTTTGGGAACGTGAAAATGCTGGTGAAAAAGAAATGTTGCTGCGAGAAGAAGGATTAACAGAAGAACAAGTGGAAGAACGTGCAAGAGAGAATGTATTTTACATTGCAGATACATTTACTGATTTTTTAAATAAATTACATGATTAAAAAAATAAAGTTTATGTGAAGTGGATAGAAAAAATAATAGGGTGTTTGAAAATAGATACTCCATGATGGTTGTACCATCATGGAGTGTTACGTACAATGATAGAACAGAAAAAGAGGTGCGAGCTTAGGCGAGATGACATTTAAACGCATGGAAGAGACATAAAACTAACGAACTCGTACAAACTCGTAAGTTTTAACGTAGTAGTTGTCACGACATATAAAAGGTGTCAAACTGTTACAATAAAATTTAAAAATTTAATGTTACTTAAAAACATATGAACTTAAAGCACTTGATTGTCTACTTGAGGCAACAAGTGCTTCTTTTTTGCATAGAAATTTAACAGATCACTATAATTTTATTATGTAAACTTTTTACATAGTTTTCTATATAACTAACGAGAAGAGAAATGTTTACTATTACTTTCATTTCTGTTATGAAAATTCTACAATAGAAGACAGAACGTATATTTGGTATAATCAAAACATACTATATGAAACGATGTACATGAGTTTGAGATTTATGAAAAAAGGTAAGTAATACATAATAATAAATACGCTATAGGATTCAGTTCATGTTATACAAATTAATCGTTAGAAAGGAAAAGATGTAATGAATCAAATTTCATTTGAAGATTTATTTGAAGAAGAAAAAGAAAAGGTGGAGGTAGCTGAGGTATGTAAGGTACCAGCCCCTTTATCACCATTACAAAAAGATATTTTAGAATTAATTGATTCTGAAGAAATAAGTGCGCTTGAGCTATGTGAACGATTAATACGATCTGGTAAAATACCCGATGAAAGATTCACTACGAATAAGCCTAAAGCATATGGACAAGTATGTTTACTATTAGAAGGTTTTGTTACAGAAGGAAAACTTATTTTTATCAAAGATGATGAGAAAAGAGATAGGGTATATAAGTTGAAAGAAGAAGGTTGAGATGTATAGCGGGAGATGAATGATTGGTTCCCTTTAACTTGCAGCTCCGTTAGTCTAGTAATGTCCACAAAAAAGGTGTCAATCTCTCCTAGATTGACACCTTCATATTTTTAACACCTTACATACTTACGCTTGAAACCAAGTCTTCCTCTATCAAGTTCTTTCTGAATACTTTCAGAAGCATTTAACAAACTGCTTTTTTTATTATCACGTTTGACTTCAACTATACCAACTTCTTTTGCAATCTCGACTGCTTTTTCGTGTAGTGGTACATATGAAATTGCCACGGTGTTTAGGAAATTATTCATAGCGGATTTTGTTCGTTCTGGAGAATGATGAATTGTATCTTTCATCATTTCAAGCATATCGGAAATTTTATTTTCGGAAAATTCATTGTCTTTGCGATTTCCTAAAAGCCAACAGTAGCAACTCCAGCCTGCAGACATTTTAAGCTCGTCCCCACTTGCAATCCATTTATCAGCAACATCTTGTGCGATATTTGACTCTGATAAAGTTACTGCCACTACATAATCAGATAGCATATAAAAATATGCCCCGTCTATCCAGCGATCAAAATCAGACTCACTCATAGCTTTTGGATCGGCAATAATACCTGCAAAGTACATAGCATCGTAGTTGCCTGTGGCATAAAGTTCTTCGGCTAATTCTTGATTTAATTTTATTTTTTTAGCGATTGGTTTCATAGCACCTGTAGCTACTCCGAATACTGGCTCATGCGCACCGTTAGATATGTATATTTTTTTCGTTCGTTCCTTACCTAGAGCCTCAAGTTCTTGCATAACTGTTTTAAAATCCAAAGTTGTGCACTTCCTTCCTTCATGTAAGAGCCTTTTTAAGTCTTTCATATTTCTTATTTTAATACTAATTGTATTTAAGAGGTATGTCTACTTTCTAAAGGCATCGAAACTTGGTTTGATTTTTAGATGAACTACATTACACTTTAGTGTAAATAAAGAGCTAATTAAAAGAATGGTATAATATAGAAAAAGTAAGTGATGAAAATTAAATAGGGGGAATTTAATTGGAAATAAAATTGAATCGATTATATAGAGAGATAGCGGAAACGGTTTATGCCATGATTCCAGAAGAATGGGAGAAATTTTATTTTTATGCACAAATATCAGAAGCTGGAGGGGGAACTTACTTTTTCTATAACAACTTCAGAAATAAAGAAAATTATAAGTATAGTGTAGAAATTCCTTTTAAATACGAAGTTGATGAAGAGGAGTTTGAAAGGAAAGAAGATTTTTTATATAAATTGAGTAAGGAATTAAGAAATGTTTTCAAAGATAATCAGCAAGAGCTTTGGTACTCTTTTACAATGTTTCTGGAACATAGTGGGGAATTTAACATGCATTTCGATTATACCAATTGGCTCGAAACAGAATATAGTTTTAGTGATCAAATGATTATTTGGAAACATAAATACTTAGGTGAAGTACCAATTAATGAAAATGATAAAGCGCTAATTCATAAGTATGACAATGAATTTCCGAATAATCCTATTTGACTGAAAGGAAAGAAGAAATGGTTTTTATAAAAATCATGAATTTTAAAGCGTAAGTTGAATGAGAATATATATTCATAATGGAGGACGCTATTAATGGAAGTACAAGGAATGGTTTCAATATGGTTCGGTAATATGCAAACGCAAGATCAGTTGGATACATATATAGATGTTACGTATGATGAAGAAGGAGACGCTATACCAGCGAGTTTTTTTGTTGATTTTAATATTGATATGATTGATGTAGATGAGGATTTTATTGAAAAGGAAGTGTTAGAAGAAGCAAGTGATGACATTTCTATGTTATTAACGGGATGTTCATATGATGATAAAATACTCTCTCGAATTAAGGAAGAAGTTAAATTAAAGAAATCCTATAATTCTATCGTTTTAATTTATAATTTTCAATATGACAATTCAATAAGTAATTGTGAAGGTTTTAATTTTGTAACTGCTACAAGTTATCTATAGTTAGAAGTAAAGTACAGTAGAATAAAAATGATTTGTATAGTTTTTCCAATAAATATTTGGTATGATGTTGAATGGGAAAAATATACAAGCAGTTAGTGGTTCATAAAAGGGGGATTGAATTGAAAAGAACGCCTGAATTTGTATTAGGTTTAATTGGTGGCATTTTGGGAATTATTATTTCTATAATATTAATAGTTGTAGCGTTTAATATTATGGAAGGTGTTGATTACGAACTTTTAGCTTATTACTCTATTATTTTAACGGTTCAAATAGGGTTGTTCATTTTATCGTGTTTAGTAAACAAGGTTAATAATAAAGTTTATGGAGTTTGTATGATTGTGATTCCTATAGTTATGTTATTTATGTCATTATTCTTTTTACTTATTCCGACAATTTTACAAATTATATCTGGTTCATTTGCATTTAGAACATTAAAGTTAGAATCGAATGTAAGCTAAATATAATTATTAACGTCTGAATATTCGGTTTTTTAAACGTTTTCGTTTGCAGTTCAAATTAACATAAAGTACAAAGTTGTACGCTTTAGGAGGAGAAATAGATGATTATTTGGTCTGGTTGGGGTTTTTTAGTCGCAATTATTGTAATTATTAATACTCTTTTGGGTAAGGCTATCTTTGGATCTATAACGGGGGACGCTACATATTTTCAAGACCATAGTTGGCCAATGGCGGTAATGTTTATTATATCAGGGATTATGTCTTGGTATTTAGGTAAATATATTAATAAGCCAGATGGGAAAGTTTATATAGATACCGAAACTGGTGAAAAAGTTATGTTTAACAAAAAGCACTCATTATTTTTTATAAAAATGGAATATTGGGGACCGATTCTAGGAGTTATTGCGATTGTAACTTTAATTACAAGATAAAAAAAGAGGATGGGTATAGCAAGAGTAATCTATTCAAGTAGAAGGAGAAATCAGTCATGAATGCAAAGAAACTACTAGGGGTAGCAGTTCCGGTCATGTTGTTATTTGGTTGTGGAGTTTCTGAGAAAACGAACACTTCTAAACAGGAGAAAACGGAAGAGTCTAAAGTAAAAGAATCGAAGTCTAATAGTAAGAAAGAAAAAGTTTCAAAGGAAGACTATCCTAATAAAGTGTATAAATTAGGGGTAGAGTTTGATAAGTTGTTTGCGGAGCATAACAATATTACAAGAGAGGTTTTTGACGGTAAGAAAAAGAAATCAGATATAGTAGATAGTGTGAAAGAATTAAATAAAGTGTTAGATAAATTTGAGTCGATAGATCCCCCTACAGAGTATGTAAACCAACAAAAAGATTTTGAAAAAGCAATTAGTTATTTTAGAGAGTCTTTTTCTTTAATAAATGAAGTCTTCACCAGAAAAGAAAAAAGAGAAAAAGGTGATAAGACTGATAAAGAGTTAATAGAGAAATCTGAAAAGTTAGTGAAAGAAGGAGATATTTACTGGCTTAAGGCATTCAAAGATCTTGAAGGGGATATTAAAATCGGTGACGGTACAGTATCTATGAAAGATTTGAAAGAGTTAGATAAGAAAGCTGGAATTAATACAGATAACGTTATGAAGAATGTGAAAGATGGTACGGAATTAATCGGTAATTGGGGATTCCAAGGAACAGACGGTTTCAATATGTCACTCATTTTAAAAGGTGATAAGACATTTGAAACGTATGGTAAAGGTGAGTATCCAAATAAAAAGAATTATATTGAAGGAACTTGGGAATATGATAAGGAAGCTTTTACAATCTATTTACATCTCAATAAACGTTTAGTAGACGGTGTAGAAGATACAATTCAAAAAAAGAAAATAGCATATAAAGTTCAAGATTATGATGGGGAAAACTTGCAATTATTTAATGAGACGTCATTTCATACAATTAAGTATGTGAAGCAAAGTTAAAGTTATGTAGGACTAGGTTTAAATGGCCTAGTCCTTCATTAAAGTGTGGGTATGTAAAGAATATGTTATCTTTCGTTCTGTTTACTTAATATCATGTTATTCTTTAATAGAGTAATAAATGGAGTTTTGCATTAAATATATGAGGTTGGTTACAAATGATAAAAAAATTTACTAGATTCGTATTAATAGTGGTTATCCCAATCAGTCTTATTACAGGTTGTGGGGCTGCTGAAAAAGCTGAAACACAAAAGCCGAAAGCGGTACAAACGGAGAAAAAGGACTATATGGATTACTCATATGGTAGCAAAGGTATATTAGTAAGTGGCAAAGCGAAAGAACGGCAACAATACGAGATTGGATATATGGATGATAATAAGTTAATTGGGATTGACGAAAATATTGAAGACTGCATTATTTTAGATAATAAAGATAAAGCAGGTCTCATTTGGAAACAAATAGAGCGTGGATCTATTATTGAAGTGCAATACGGTAAGGATCGCAATGATATCGTAGGCGTGCAATTCGTAGGAGATCGTGAGTCATATGAAATTAGTGATAAGTTTGATCGGAATACGATAAATGAGATTGTTGAAAACGTTAAAGGGAATTTGGAATAGATGTATTTCGATAGTATAGGATCTCTTATTATAAAATTGTATGCCAGTTATTTGTCTAAGTTTAAATTGATTATTTTGACGGTATTTGTAATTAGTTGTAAAATAATGTTTGTTGATGAATTTTATAAAAAGTATGTTAGATGAAATTCATCTGTAGGGATGACATATAAATATTTTCTTAACGGGTATAAAATATGGTAATTTAAATATATAAATAAAAAGAAAATGCATTGGAAGTACATAGTAGATTCATATTTTAAAAAATTAATGTGACAATAAAGGGAGGTTGAGATACATACACGGCGGGAATGTGTATGTATTTATTATAATAATGAATAAGACAATCAAACAACAAGTAATCGCACTATCAACAAGTCTAGTGATTTTAGGGAGCGTACCTTTATCAGCATCAGCAGAAGAGATCAACAAATCTCAAACTGATCAACTTAATATTGCCCAAGGAGAACACGGAACGAGCGGATTAAATTATTCTAATTTCAAGTTGGAAGTTCCTGATCATGTACAAATTAACGAAGCAGAAGTATCTGAAAATGAAAAAATGCTTTTAGAAGAATATAAGCATAAACATGATGAAACAGAAGAATTAAACAAAATGCAAGATGCTAAGAAGGGACAAGTAGCAGAAAAGGAAGCTATTTCAAACATTGAAAAGGCATTTGAATCTGTAGATGGTCGAAATGATGGATCTGATCGTCAAATGAAACCTGTTGCAAAGCCAAGAGGTATTCAATATAGTGCACAGAGTACGAAGAAATATGGAACACTTGCAGGAGTTCCATTTGTGGAGTGGATTGTTCCAGCAGGAAATCCTGATATTCGTCCTGCGAATCCGATGAAAGCACGTTACATTACAATCCATGAGACCGCAAATACAGCCGCTGGTGCTAATGCTGAAAATCATGCGAAATATTTATACAAGCAAGCAACTGAAGGCACTTTCCGAACAGCTTCATGGCATTTTACTGTAGATGATAAACAAATTTATCAACACTTACCAACAAACGAAAATGGTTGGCATGCAGGAGATGGAGATGGTTCAGGAAACAGGGAGTCTATCGGTATCGAGATTGCGGTTAACCAAGACGGTGATTACAATAAAGCGTTAGAAAATGCAAAACGACTTGCAGGTTATTTAATGAACAAAGAAGGAATTGGTGCAGATCATATATACAAGCATCAACAATGGAGTGGGAAAAAATGTCCTGATATTTTAATTTCACGAGGTAATTGGGCTGGTTTCGTACAAGGAATTCAGTGGTATGCAAATATAAATGCGCAGATTGATACGCCTTTACAAGATAAAAATGACTCATTTAATCCAAATGAAAATAATCCAGCTGAACCTAGCATGGAACTAGTGGTAAATGGTAGTGGCATCAATGTACGTAGTGATGCGGGCATTGAACATCGTGTTGTACGTAAAGCTTCAAACGGAGATCGTTACAAAGTATTAGCGGTTAAAAATGGTTGGTATAAAGTAGGTAATGGAGAATGGATTTTCTATGACCCAAGTTGGATTAAAATTAACTACAATGTACCAAAGGAAGAAGTACAAAAGCCTAAGGAAGAAGTACAAAAACCAAAAGATGATATTACAGGTGGCTGGTTTGAAGGGCATATTCGTAAATTAAACAGTCTAGGTATTATGCAAGGCGAAGGCAATGGTGTATTTGCTCCATATCGAAATGTAACGAGAGCGGAGTTTGCGAAATTAATCTCGAATGCTCTTAAACTACCAGAGGGAAATAAGTCATTTGTAGATATCAATGAGGCACATCCATCACTTCATGACGGTATTAAACGTTGTGCAAGTGCAGGAATTATTAATGGTCGTGGTGAAGGGATTTTTGATCCTAACTCACCAATTACTCGTGAAGAAGTATCTATTATGATTGACAAAGCATTACGATATAAAGGAATTACAGGTGAGTTAGTAGCATTACCATTTACAGATAAGCATTTAATAACATACAAAGAATCGGTTCAACGATTATACAGCTTAAAGGTAGTTAATGGTATTGGAAATAATGAGTTTAATCCTCGAGGCACAGCAACTCGTGGTCAGGCGGCTGCCTTTATTGTGAAGATGTTAGATTCAATGCAAAAATAAAAGGAAACTTTAATCAGTGAGGGCCACTCGCACTTACATCAAGCAGTTTATTCACCAAATTTTGAAATGAGAGTTTTACTGCCCGCAAATAGCAGAAGAAATTGTATGTAGAAGCTGACATTGGTAGAAGTAAAAAATAAGAAGAATTTGAAAGGAGCTATCCAAAATAATAATTTGGAATAGCTCCTATTTAGTAGGAAGAACAATTGTATTTGATAGATTGTAATGTAGAATGCCCTTCCAAGCCCCTCATAAGCCCCTACCAAGTAATAAATCACTAAGAAAAAACAAAAGCAAAAACAAAAACAAAAACAACTACAAGAACAAAACAAGCACGAAAAAATGAAACCGGCGTTGTAGTAGTAAAAAAAAATGTAATTCGAATGCCAAAACCATTCCCGCATGCCTATTTTTATAATGAAGGATTAAAATCTTCCTATTTACTAGCAAAGAGTGGAGGGAAACATATGGCGGTATACCGTAATGTGCAGGTGAACTTTTGGCAAGATGAATTCATATTAGATTTAACGCCAGAGGAGCGTTATTTTTACATATATTTGTTAACTGGTACGAAAACGAAGCAATGTGGTATCTACATATTACCGAAGCGTGTGGCAGAGCTTGAAACAGGTTATAGTATGGAGACTGTTGAGAAGTTGCTAAACAGGTTTGTTGAGTATGGAAAGATTCTATATGATACGGAAACGAAAGAGGTATTCATAATAAACTGGTTACACTATAACCCTATTTCAAATACGAATGTGGAGAAGTGCGTATTACGTGAGTTAAAGACTATAAAAAGTAATGAGTTCATACATATATTTTTACGTAAATGCCTTGAAGAAGAATACAAGATTCCATTATTATTGCAGCATTTTGGTATGCCAAAAGAAGAGGATAATAGTAGTTCACAAGTAGTTATTGAAGAGAAAGAAGAAGCGGAAGAGATAGAGGTGGAAACCATAGAAGAGGACGTTCCAAATAGTGAAGTTTATAAGTTTTATGAACAAAATATTAGTAGTTTATCCCCATATATTGTGAAGGAATTGAAGAATTGGATACAAAGACTTTCTGGAGAGAAAGTGTTAGAGGCACTTAAAATTGCGTTTGAAAATAATAAGAAAACGTTAGCTTATGTGAAGGGGATTTTGAAGAATTGGTGTAGCAAAAAGTTAAAGGATTTTAGTGGGGAAAAGTCTGTAATGGGAAGTTTAGAGAGAAGGAAATGTATGTTGAGTAGTGTATTTTAATTTACATTAATTTAATATAGAATGTACGTTCGTTTTTTGTAAGTTTTATGCTATACTACCATTAAATAAGGGTATTTTTATAATAGATAAAAAGATGCGGGGGGTACAAAGTTTGACTACTAGTACATCTGAGTTGTTTCAATATATTAATATGACAGAAGAACAGAAACAATTATCACAACGATATTTACAGACAAAAGAAGAAGAGATTTTAAAAAATATTCAACTAACGACAATTCGTGATCAAAAAAGAAGTGATTTTGCGGAGAGATTTATAAACGATTTTAGGAAAGTGCATAAACAAGATCCGGATTTTTTTCGATTATTTTACCATATACTCGAGGAGCAATTATTAAATGTTCTTGTAGTCCGTTTTGCGCATGTCAGTTTTTCTAAAATGAAGATTTATTTAGAAAAAAGTGCACTTCCTTTGGACAAACTTGTAGCAATCGCATGTAAATATTTATCCAGTATTTCAAGTTATGTAAATGAAGCAGATGTTTTTCTTAGAGAGTTAACAAAAGAGAGTCCGAACTATATAGAGGGACAATTACATACTTTACCAACTAAGCAACAATTAACATTACTTCTCATAATGTTTGATGTAGATTATGAAAAGTTTCGTACATATAGTTCTTTATTGAATGAAAGGTTAGAAGAACATACAGAATTTATATTGAAACTGCTAGGGGAAAAGGAAAAGGTTGAAGCAGTTAAACGGTATTTAAAAGGTGAAGATGATAGTGAAGTATTTATAGGTGGGAATTTACCGGAACATATTTGGCGGCTATTATTTTGTGTTCATAAATATTCGGATGTTGCGAGGCGATATATTGAAATATTGGCGAAGAAAAATGTTTGGGGTTTTATAAACTATGCAACACGTTATATGTGTCACACTCTCGGTCAGTCTCAAAACTACAAAAAAACTGGTAGTGTAAATAGAGAAACATATGAAGAAATTCAAAGTTTTTGTACACAGTTTTGGATTTCTAAGGAAAGATTTTTTGCGCATCGTCTAAGGCAACATGATTTGAACAGTGAGGATTTTTGTAAGACGTATGAATATGAATTGCTATGCTTTATGTTGGAGGAAGATCCTGAATGTATTCAACATACTTTGCAATATGTAAGTAAAATGAATTATCTCATCATCGCACGAACGTTAGCTGAAAAAGGATATGAGCTAAATATAGGGAAAATGCGAGAAGAATTTTTTGTTGCTGCTTTGCAAATAAAATTGTCTACAGTGCGGGATACATATCGTGATTATTTACAAGGGAAATTGTCACTTGAGGATATGAAGCAAATACTTAAAAATCCGAAATATAGGAGTATGTATTGGGTTATGCCGGTGTTAGAGGTTGCGCTTCTTTGGGATATAGATGATGTAGCGAAGAGGGAAGCTGTACTTACACTACAGTTTGGAGATGATGATAGTGTTAATTTATACGAACTTCTTTACGAATGTTCTGTCAGAGGAGTAGAACCGAAACAAGTATTAGAAGATCTGCTTTCGTATGGGTTAAGTAAGGAAAAGCTTATGGCTTATGCAGTTGAAGAAGCTGCATGCTACAGTGAAGAGAGAAATAAGGCGAAGGAAGCGCTTGTTTGTGTAATTGTAAAAGAACAAGCGTACATCATTGAAAGATTTGATGAGTATTCTGCTGTGGCCAAAGCATATATTTTAGAAGAGTTAGCAAAGGATAACATGATTAAAATGCGTCCAATTTTAATTAAAAGCTTAGGAGATTCATCTAAAAAAATGCGTGAGTCTGTAGTTAAACTGCTTTCAAAAGATGTGGAAGCTGCAGCAGATGTAGCAGTTGAACTTCATAATAAAAAGAAGATTGTTCGTGAAAATGTGATGAAAATACTAATAGAGTATAAGCTTGAAAAATATACGAAACTTGTACAGGAAGCTTTGCAAGAAAGTAAAAATGAATCTTTCGCAGGAAAATTCTCATTTTTATTCCAAACGGAGGAAGAAAAAATAGAAGAACTATGTGCACGTATTTTAACTGAACAAACAAGAAATTCACTTCTGCAATTGATTGGGGATGAGCCACAAATCCGTTTACGTGACTCTGATGAAATTGCTGATGCTGCAATTCCGTTAGCCTATTTACAACAGTATATTTCAGATGCTGTTATTGAGAAGAAAGAAACGGCAGAAGTAATTGGTAGAGCTTTAAATGAAGAGGACTTAAAAGAATGTGTGCAAACAATATATCAAATATGGATTTCTCAAGACGCAGATGTGAAGAAGCGTGGAATTCTTTCGTTATACGGAATGTATAGTGACGACAAAATGGTCGACATACTTATAAAGCAAATTGATGAATGGGTGCTTCAAATGAGAGGAAAGATAGCAGCGGATGCCGTTCGTGCTTTAGGTTTGTCTTCATCTAAGCTTGCACTTATGTCTATTCATGCAATAGCATTTAAATATAAACATAAGCAAGTACGTAATGCAGCAAAAGAAGCGCTAAGTCTTGCTGCGAAAACACGTGGTATAACAGAGGAAGAGCTGGAAGATCAATTGGTGCCGGACCTCGGCTTTACTATACAGGGTGAAAAGATAATTGATTTCGGGAATCGAAGTTTTACTGCCATTTTAACTACAGAGTCAAAAATTGAATTAGAGACAGAAGAAGGAAAATGTATGAAGTCACTTCCAAAGCCGAATGCAAAAGATGATGTAGAAAAGGCTGAAGAGGCTAAAAAAGAATTAGCCTCTTTAAAGAAGGAACTCCGAACTACTCTTTCAATGCAAAAACAACGATTAGAAGCGGCACTTTCGTTAAAGCGTTATTGGTCACATAATGCATGGAAATCTGTATTTATGGATAATCCAATTATGAAGCAATTTTCTATTTCACTCATTTGGGGTGAGTATAAGGAAGGGAAGTTGCTGAAGGCATTCCGTTATGCAGAAGGTGGCGTGTTCTGTACAATTGACGGGAAGAGTTATGAACTTTCATCTGGCACTGTTATTGGTTTCGTTCATCCGTTAGAATTGTCTGGGGCGGAGAAGGAATTATGGAAAGAGCAATTAGAAAGTGCGGGAATTGTTCAGCCGTTCCTACAAATTGAGCGTCCAGTGTTTGTAGTAGAAAAGAATGATGAGAGTGCTATTGAGAGATTTGGCGGTATTTTACTAAATGGTCGTTCGTTATTCGGTAAGATGACGAAGCTTGGATGGATCCGTGGGTCTGTTCAAGATGGCGGTGTATATTATACATTTTACAAAGAAGATACTCGTACCGGATTAGGCGTGCAATTGTCATTTAGCGGAGCTCCGATTGGTTATGAAGATGAAGAAGATGTATGTGTATTTGACATTCAATTTTATAAAGCAGGTACAGTGAAGCGTGGTTCATATGAATACGATGAGATTGATGATGAAAGACGCATTGTACCAAAAGAAGTAGATAAACGCTTCTTTAGTGAAATGTTATATAATGTCCAAGTAGCGACAGATTCAAATCTTGGGCATAATGAAAGTTGGCGTAGCGAACGATAAGAAAAACCCCCTTCATTGGTAGGAAAATGAAGGGGGTTTTTCAATGTCTTTAAAAGGTTCTTTCTCAAAAAGAAGCGAATAGTGTGAGAAAGGGGTGGTTATATGGAAGTCGTTATAAAGAAGAAACGAAAAAGGGGAAAAAGAATTTTTATTTGGGCTAGTAGTATCGTTCTTTTGTTAGTTATTTCCGCTGCGATTTTTTTGAACATATATACGCTGAAATCTATGCCAAAGATAGATGGAACGATAAAGCTAGAGGATTTACAACACGCTGTTACGGTGAAGCGGGATAGTAAAGGTGTCCCGCATATTAAATCGGAAAATGCACATGATTTATATTTTTCACAAGGATATGTACAAGCGCAAGATCGGTTGTTTCAAATGGATTTAAGTAGAAGACAAGCGTCTGGTATGTTAAGTGAAGTTGTTGGGGTAGCAGCTGTTGACCGAGATAAATTGTTTCGAACACTCGGTTTACGGCGAGCGGCCGAAGCTTCAGTTAGTCAATATAATGGAGAAGCGAAAGATGCCCTGCAGTCATTTGCTGATGGGGTGAACGCTTTTATACGTGAGGCGAAAAAGGAAAAGAAATTACCAGTTGAGTTTACTATATTAGGTTATGAACCTGCTGAGTGGTCAATTGTTGATACTTTAACGATTGGGAAGTATATGGCGTTTGACTTAGGAGGACATTGGCACGGACAGGCATTTCGATATTGGGCGCTGAAAAATCTTCCGAAAGAGCAAGCGAATGAGCTATTTCCTGCATATCCGAAAGATACTCCTAGATTGCTAGCTGAACTGAAAAATACAAATGTGGACGTAGCACAAAGTTTTTCAAAAACGATAATTCCGCCGGAGTTTAACGGTAGTAATAACTGGGTTGTGAGCGGTGAGAAGAGTGCGTCAGGTAAGCCAATTTTAGCAGATGATCCTCATTTATCTCTTGCGACGCCTTCTATTTGGTATCAAACGAGACTTGAAATGAAAGGTTTAAATGTGAGTGGCGTTATTTTCGCTGGAGTACCAGGTGTTATATTAGGACACAATGACAAAATAGCGTGGGGTGTTACGAATACAGGGCCTGATGTGCAAGATTTATATATTGAGAAGAGAAATCCTAATAATGAAAATGAATTTCTGTATAACGATAAATGGGAGAAAGCTACCGTTGTAGACGAGTCTATTAAAGTAAAAGGCGGGAAGACAATTCCTTATAACGTTACGATTACGAGGCATGGACCAGTAATTTCAGAGTTTGCGGATAAGGGGAAGGAGAAAACGAAAACAGTATTCTCTTTAAAGTGGACAGCTTTAGAACCGTCAGCTGAGTTAAAAGCTGTATTAAATATGAACAAAGCAAAAGACTGGAATGAGTTTGAAACCGCTCTTCAAGATTTTCATACACCAACCCAAAACTTTGTGTTTGCATCAAACGACGGCACAATTGCTTATAAAGCGAATGGAAATATACCAGTGCGTAAAAAAGGTGATGGTAGCTTACCTGTTCCAGGATGGACAGATGAATATGAATGGGAAGGGTATATCCCGTTTGATCAACTTCCAAAAGTAATTAATCCAAAACAAGGGTTTATTTCAACTGCGAATAATAAAATTGTTGATGATGATTATCCGTATCATATTAGTAATACGTGGGCGCAGCCATATAGGCAAATGCGTATTCAAGAATTTTTGCAAGAGAAGGAAAAGTATACGGTGAAAGATTTAGAAGAGTTACAAATGGATCAAAAGAATTTATATGGGAAAGAGTTTACTCCTATATTTTTAAAAGAGTTAAATAAAGCATCTTTAAATGAGGTAGAGAAAGAAGGCGTAGACCAATTAACAAAGTGGAATTTTTACGATAGTAAAGATGAAGCGGCACCATTAATATTCCATTTGTTAATGAAAGAGATTTCAAATACGTTATTTTCAAAAGAAATACCGAAAGATGTAATGGAGTTATTTGAAGGGAAGTCACAAGTTGTTGATGAATTGATTCGAAAAGAAGTAGCGGGAGAAAATAGCGTTTGGTTTACGAAGTACGGAGGTTTCACAAAAGTTGTGCATACATCGTACGAGAATGTAATGAAGAAATTGCAGAAGGAATATGGACCCGATATTGGAGAGTGGAAGTGGGGCGATTACCATCAACTCGCTTTTACACATCCAATTTCGAAATCATCGAGTATGTTAGCATTACTCGCTTTTAATCGTGAGAAACCAGTTCCGATTGGTGGGAGCCAAGTTACCGTGCAAGCAGCGAGTTACGGCGAAAACGGCATTGTAAATCACGGGGCGTCTTGGAGATTCATTATTGATACGAAAGATATGTCAAACGGTTATCATATCGTAGGGCCAGGACAGTCGGGCCATTTTAGAAGCGATTGGTATCATGATCAAATAGATGATTGGGTAAATGGCACGTATCATACGACTACATTGAATACGGAGGGGATAGAGGGGAAGGTGCTAAATTTAGAACCGAAGTGATAGGGTGTTTTTGTTTGTGGAGGGAACTAGTAATACTCTTTTTGATAATGAAAGCTTATCATTTAGAACATAACCCAGTTCTTAAATAATTTTAACAGCCAGCCTACTATCATTTAATTTGATAGTAGGCTGTTTCCATCTTCGAAATACGCTGTAGCAACTTCTTCAGGATTACGATTATTTCCACATGCTGTAAGTGCTGTAACTAATAAAGTCATTACAACTATTAACATGATCATTCCAGTTTTGAGGGGAATTAGTTAACAAAGACTAGGTATTATTTGCAACAGAACTGTTCCTCTATCCCCCTTGTTTCATCATTTTTCTAGGCCAGCCAACTTGACAAATGTTTTTTTATCAAACTACAATGAAAATCATTATCAATAATATAGGGAGGATACTTTGGTCAATAAATGAAAAACAATATATTTATAGGTTAATAAACAGATCTTGTTAAGTTGTATGTACTATTTTTAGTTTAGCGTTTCCCAGAATGTACACCAATTAATCTCGCGAATTACAAGAAAACTATTATTGAAATGAGGCGTGTATTGTGAAGTTAGACGTGAATGAGTTAGCAGAGTATCTTGCCAATACTCCTTTCCGAGTAGAAGGAGTATATCGTTATGCTAAAAATCCAGGTGTGCCTTTTGCTAAGTCTACAGATTCTTTCCCAGGATTTGTATTTCCAATTACAGGGAAGACGCAATTTCAATTTAATGGTACGCCGTATACTCTTTCCCCAGGAAAAGTTATACATGGGGGTGCAAAAATGACATTAGCCCATAAAATGCTTGGTGAAATAAACTGGGAATATATTCTTGTTTTATATCGGATAAGCAATTCAGAACGAGAAGACTCTGGCTTTACTCATCAGCATTTTGAATTATTAACAGGACAATCTCCTCGTCTTGTCGAATTACTTATGCGTCTTTGGGATGTATATAATCAGCGTGGAGGCATTTCGATGTTTCAGACCGAAATGCTGTTTCGCGAAGCGTTGAATGAAGCTTTATTAAGTGTTTTCAATAGAGAAAGCAATTATGAGTCGCATACTTTATTCGAACGAATATCTAGTTACGTTCGTAAATACTATTATAAAGATATTACAATTCATACACTTACAGAACAAAATAATGTTAATCGAAATCGTCTTTCTTACGTGTTTAGAAAGCATGCAGGTATGGGGCCAGCAGAATATTTATTGAACTATCGTATAAAGATGGCTCAAAAAATGTTATGTACAAGTGATGTGCCTGTACAACAAATTGCGCAGGCTGTTGGAATCGCAGACCCTTTTTATTTTAGTAGAGTTTTCAAGAAGCGAGTTGGCATTTCGCCTACTAAATATCGCGAGAAGTTCATCAATAATCCATACTAATGTCAACATGGGTCCATTCTTATTTGAAAATCACTGTTCTATACTTATGGAGAGTTAAAGGAAACATTGGATTGAAAGTACTTTCATTGAAATCACTCCTTTGTACTATCTGAATGAAAAGTTCTGGCCGGAGCATTTTCTTTTTAAGCGTAATAACGACTTTTTTACTTATATTACTGTAATATAGTGGAATTTGAAAGTGAGGAGAGATTATTATCCATTACCAACCTATTAAACTAAATGACGAGTTATCTAAAATTAACGATTATTGGTATCCACAAGTGATTGGTGAAATGAATGACGATCAAATTCAGCTTTTTAAAGCTAATGGAGATTTTATATGGCATGAGCATCCTAATACAGATAAGCTATTTATTGTGCTTGAAGGGGAGATGTTCATCGATTTTCGTGATGGACAGGTGAAAATTTCTAAAGGCGAGATGTTTATTGTCCCGAGAGGCGTTGAGCATAAACCTTTCACTGAAAAGGAATCCCATATCATGTTGGTAGAGCCTAAAAGGGAAATGGATTGATAATTGTAAAAAGATAAAAAAGGAGCGGAAATCCGTTCCTTTTTTATTTATCTTACTATTTTTAGGAGCTTAGTATGAGTAAGATGTGAATAAAGGATGAATAGCATTTTTATCAATAAAAATTTATTGGATTTTTTGTGGAATATATATGAAACGTTGTATAAAATAATCAAGAAAGCCAAAAATTATAGGGGGAAAGTTGTGAAGAAAAATAAGAGTTTAATAAGTTTTTTAGGAGTGTTTCTTATGTTGTTTTCTTTTTGTTTTCAAGGAAATGTACAGGCAGATGTAAATACTGTTCAATCTGGAAAAATCAAATCAGGAAACGTAACAGTATGGGAAGTTGGAAATGTAGCGAAAGTGTTAGCTGATGTAGAGCGTTTAAATTTAAATACAGTAAATGTACCGATTCAAGTAGATATCCCAAATGTGACTTCTACGAACATGGTAATTAATCAAGCGCAAAAGCAACAAGCTATTATTTTAATTCAAGAATTATTAAAGCGTAATATTCAAGTTATAGTGGAACCGTTCCCGTATATTCAGCAGGGGAATGTTGGAGAGACAGAATGGAACCCAAGTAACATTAATGATTTCTTCTGGAATTGGAAGACGGTTATTCTGCAAGATATTTTTAATTCCATTACAAGTAAATACAATGTGTATGGACTAAAGATTGCTTCTAATTTCGTGAATATGGAGTATGCAGAAGGATACTGGAGCGATACAATTGATTTTGTTCGTAATCAGTATAAAGGAAATGTTTTGTATCAAATGAACTGGTGGTTAACAGCAAGCTGGGACCCTTCTTATGAAGCGAAGTTTGAAGAGAAAATCAATCGCCCGTATTTAAAAAAGGTGGATATTGTTAGCATAGACAGTTGGTTTGAAGTTTCAGGAAAAAGAAATCCAACATATGAAGAAGTGAAGCAAAGTTTATTTGCGACAACAGTATATAATCGTGGGCAAAATGTTGTTCAGCAATTGGAACAATTACATAATGCAACAGGAAAGCCAGTTTACTTCGGTGGATTTAACGTTCCAGCACGTGAACTTGGATTACAAAATCCATGGAATCCAGATGTTTCAAATGTGTTTTCGAAGGATGTGCAATTAAATGGATGGCGTGCTTACCGCGATGTATTAGAACCGAAACCATATTTTAAAGGTTTTTCAATTTGGTTTATTGGCTCTAATGATAGTACACATGCGTATCAAATACATAGTAAAGAAGCAGAGGCAGTTATTAACGGGTGGTACAGAAAATAAATTTTATAAAATAGGTAAGTTTTAAAGTTTACTACATATATTTCTAGTGAAAGGCCTTTCACCATCTTATCACCTAGGGGGCAATCATAATGAAATTTTTGTCTTACCTTACAGTAATTTTGGTGATTCTTGGCGGTTTGAATTGGTTATTTGTAGCGTTAGATTACAATGTAGTTGAGAAATGGTTTGGTTCTATGCCGGCGCTTGTGGACACTATTTATTGGCTCATTGGTCTCTCTGCTATTTATCAAATTTTTGATCGGTTCTTTACGAACGATTAGCTATTATTCTTTCATTATTAGAGTGTTAAGTACGATTATGTACTTAACACTTTTTTATATGTCCATAAAAAAGTCTGCACTTGCAAGCGATTCCATCGCGTCTTGCGCCCTAATAATAGAAAACAAATTGACCACATATTATATTTTAGGTTATAATTCAGAAAGTTTAAAAAATAATCCGATGAGAAATAGGGAGGTTATGAGGGTAATGGAGAGAGTCTATAATTTTTCAGCAGGACCATCAATACTCCCTTTGCCAGTTTTAGAGAAAGTGCAAAAGGAGCTATTAAATTATAACGGGACAGGCATGTCTATTATGGAAATGAGTCATCGATCTTCTTATTTTCAAAGTATTATAGAGGAAGCGAGTAACTTACTTCGTGAATTAATGAGCATCCCTGATGAGTATGAAGTTTTATTTTTACAAGGCGGTGCGTCATTACAATTCTCTATGATACCGTTGAACTTAATGAATACGTATAAAAAAGCTGGATACGTACTAACTGGCTCATGGTCTAAAAAGGCATTGCAAGAAGCCGAAAAAGTTGGGGAAGTACAAGTGATTGCTTCTTCCGAGCAAGAGAAGTTTACTACGATTCCTAAACTGGACGGTTTATTAAGTGATGAAAAACTAGATTATGTACATATTACAACGAATAATACAATTGAGGGGACAAAATATGTGGACATTCCACATGTAGAAAAAGTGCCGCTCGTTGCGGATATGTCCTCAAATATTTTATCAGAGCGATATGATGTTTCGAAGTTTGGTCTTATATATGCGGGGGCGCAAAAGAATTTAGGACCTGCGGGCTTAACGATTGCTATTATAAAAAGAGATTTAATTGGGGAAGCAGATCGCTCTTGTCCGACAATGTTAAATTATGAAACTTACAGTAAAAATAACTCCTTATATAATACACCGCCGTCCTTTAGTATTTACGTAACGAAACTTGTACTAGAGTGGTTGAAAGAGCAAGGCGGAGTATCTGCGATTGAAGAACAAAATAGAATGAAATCTTCACTTCTTTATAATTTCTTAGATGAATCAAAATTGTTTACTTCACCAGTTGATCCTACGTATCGATCACTTATGAACATTCCGTTTACAACACCGTCAGAAGAGCTGAACAGTGAGTTTTTACAAAAAGCGAAAGAACGAGGACTTGTTACGTTAAAAGGGCATCGATCAGTCGGTGGTATGCGCGCTAGTATTTACAATGCGATGCCAGTACAAGGCGTACAGCAATTAGTAAATTATATGAAGGAATTTGAGCTTGAGAATAGATAGGGAGATGGGGATATGTTTCGTGTTCAAACGTTAAATCAAATTGCAGAAAAAGGTTTGCAAGTTTTTACTGAAGAACGTTATGAAGTAGGAGATAGAATCAATCATCCAGATGGAATTTTGCTTCGTAGCTACTCTTTACATCAAGAAGAGTTTTCAAAAGACTTAAAGGCGATTGCAAGAGCTGGCGCTGGTGTAAATAATATTCCTGTCGAGCGATGTACAGAAAAAGGAATTGTAGTATTTAACACGCCGGGGGCAAATGCAAACGCTGTAAAGGAACTCATTATTGCCAGTCTTATTATGTCTTCACGTAATATTATTAATGGTGTAAGTTGGACGAAAAACTTAGAGGGTGAAGAAGTACCACAGCTTGTTGAATCAGGAAAAAAACAATTTGTTGGATCAGAAATTGCAGGGAAACGTCTAGGTGTTATCGGACTTGGCGCAATCGGTGCTTTAGTTGCGAACGATGCGTTAGCGTTAGGGATGGATGTTATCGGATATGACCCTTACATTTCAGTTGAAACAGCTTGGCGTCTTTCTACACATGTGCAAAGAGCATTTAGCCTTGATGAAATTTTTGCAACATGTGATTATATTACATTGCATATTCCTCTTACGAATCAAACGAAGGGGATTATTGGGGAACACGCTGTAGAGAAGATGAAAAGAGGGATGCGTCTATTTAATTTCTCTAGAGGAGAACTTGTAGATGAAAAGGTTCTTCAAAAAGCATTAGAAGAAGATATTATTACACATTACGTAACGGACTTCCCGAATGAAAATGTAATAAAGATGAAAAATGTAACAGCGACGCCTCACCTTGGAGCATCTACGTCTGAATCAGAAGAAAATTGTGCAGTAATGGCAGCACGTCAATTACGTGAATATTTAGAGACAGGAAATATACGTAATTCAGTCAACTATCCAAATGTTGAGCTGCCGTATATCGGAAAGAAACGCATTACAATTATGCATCAAAACGTCCCGAATATGGTAGGGCAAATTACAGGATGCTTAGCGGAACATCATATTAATATTGCCGATATGATTAATCGTAGTAAACATTCTTGGGCATACACAATGATTGATATCGATAACGGAATTGATGATATAATAAAAGAGAATATTGTAGAAAATATAAGCAAAATTACAGGTGTTGTAGCCGTTCGAATGATTGTGTAAAGGAGAGAGGAATGTGGCAAAAATACGACCGTTTCGGGCCATTCGTCCAGTAGAGGAAAAAGCGGCACAAGTGGCAGCTTTACCGTATGACGTATTAAATAGTGAAGAGGCAAGGGAAGTTGTAAAAGGGAATCCATATTCTTTCTTGCATGTTGATAAAGCAGAAATTGATTTAGATCCTGAACTGTCACCGTATGATGATCGCGTGTATGAAAAAGCGGGCGACAATTTAAAGCAATTTATACGAGAAGAAGTGTTCATACAAGAGGAAGAGCCAGCGCTATATATTTATGAACTGACGATGCAAGGAAGAACGCAGTCAGGTCTTGTTGTTTGTACATCTATTGATGAGTATGAAGATGATACAATTAAAAAACATGAAAGAACACGTCATGAAAAAGAGCTAGATCGTATTCGCCACGTAGATGTGTGTGACGCCAATACAGGTCCTATCTTTTTAACGTACCGTACAAAAGATGAAGTAAAGCATTTAATTAGAAGCTGGAAAGAAGAGCATGCGCCAATTTATACATTTACAGCAGAAGACGGTGTTAAGCATGTTGCGTGGAAGATTGCAGATGAAGATGTAATTACGACTTTAGTAAACGCATTTGAAGATATTCCTAATCTTTATATTGCAGATGGGCATCACCGTTCTGCATCAGCTGCAAAAGTAGGACTTATGCGAAGAGAACAATATCCAAATTACACAGGAGAAGAGGAATTTAATTTCTTCTTATCGGTTCTATTCCCTCATGATGAATTATCGATTTGGGACTATAACCGAGTTGTGAAAGATTTAAATGGCTTATCAGAGGAACAGTTTTTAAATCAAATTACGCAGTACTTTTATGTAGAAGAAGCAACTGTTTCTCCGTATAAACCAAATGAGCCCAAATCATTTGGTATGTATGTAAATAAGAAGTGGTATAAGCTTACTGTGAAAGAAGAAACATTTGATGCGAATGATCTTGTTAGAGGTTTAGATGTATCTATCCTGCAAGATCATTTATTAAGCCAAGTACTTGAAATACATGATCCGCGTTCTGATTCACGTATCGATTTTGTCGGAGGAATCCGCGGATTAGAAGAACTAGAACGCCTTGTGAACAGCGGCGAATACAAAGCAGCATTCGCATTATATCCGACATCTATGGAAGATTTATTAGCAATCGCAGATGCCGGAGAAGTCATGCCACCGAAATCAACGTGGTTTGAACCGAAACTTCGTAGTGGGTTGTTTGTTCATTCTTTAAAATAAATAGACTTCTTTAGTTAGAAAAACCGAAATGATTTTTAGTTTCGGTTTTTCTTATTTTACAAGTTTTTTTGAGGAGGGGTATGGATGAAATTGCAAGTAGGCGAAAAAATCACCTTTGAACGAACTTTTACGAAAGAAGATATTGCTTTATTCACAGAGGTTTCTAGGGATGAGGGGGCGCACCATGTTACACCAGATGAGCAAGGGAGATTTGTTGTACAAGGACTGTTAACTTCAACACTTTCTACAAAAATCGGCGGTGATTATAACGTATTAGCTCGTAAGATGGATTTTGAATTTTTGCGTCCTGTTTTTAGTGGGGATACGATTCGTTGTGACGTAACAATTGAGCAATTTGAATCTGATGAAAAAAATCGTACAAAGATAATTGCTATGCTTACATATAGAAATCAACTTGAAGAGGAAGTAATGAAGGGGAGATAAGGCTAGGTAGCATAAAATATATCACTATATGTGGAGTGATTAATGCAAACATGTGGGTTGAATGGTTTTAAATGATGAATTTGCGGTGATAGCGGTGATGGAGGGAAAAGAATATGTTGAGTATAAAGATAAAGTAGAAAATATAATGAATTGAACCCGAAAAGTAACGCAGTAATTGGAGGTGGTACACTAAACTAGACATTAAGTTAAGTGGGAAATTGCAACGACATATATTTCCTTGTGCTCTAGAACACCTAGCTAAAGAAAATATTGAGCAAAGGAGTTAGTTGTTTTATGTGTATGGTTTAACCCGAAATTGTAAGTATATAACTCACACCATTATGTAGTTACCTTGAAGCATCTACAGATATTCTTATCATCCCTCAAGAATCACTTAGCTCTCGAAGTTGAGTAATTTTATGCACAATTAAGTGAACGTTTTTCTACATAGATTAGTTGACATTTATATATAGTTCATCCATTTCTAAATGTATTTTTGCTATGCTGTTTTTCAAATATAACGGATAAAATTTTCATATTCACGAATTTAGTGCATAATGGTCGTTGGATAAATTGAAATACCACGTTCCTTTAGAATATCAGACATATTATCTTTCTCAAACTACTTTTCTTTAACAAATCTCATCTATTATGCTCCTTAGTTGGTTTTCCGGAGTTTATTATAGTTTGAAAAAAACTGCACGAGAACCTATATTTATACTGTTTTGGTGCAGGTTCGCTACAATATAAAATATACAACAGTAAGGATAAAACCTACTTTGTAATTGCAAATGAAACTTATGTATATGTGAAGTAAGGGGAAAGAGGGTCTGCACATAATCAATCACCCTTTTTTATAACGTTTCTTTGCAGAGGTACGTTATAAAAAAGGGTTGTTAATTGAAAGATGAAAAATAACTTCTATTAATCATTCATATTTTATTAAATTACATTGATCTAATTATAAGTCAGCTGAAACTGTACTTATTCCAACCTGGATAGTGCTAATAACGGTATATAATCTATGGTATGAGTTTATAGGAGTAGAAACTACTTTTCATTTGATATATTTATTTGATGATTGGTTATAGTACTATACTTCTTATTTATAACTATATAAATCCAACCAATAATTGATAAGATAACTGGATAGAAAATAGCCCAACCACTAAATGAGTATACAATAATACATATAATTAGAGATAGGAAGGCCATCCACCAACCAATATCACGCACTTTTAATAATTTAAGAGCAGCTAGCATTGTAAAAATATATGAGGTAATAAATATTACACTAGGACCTTTAAGAAGCATTTCTAAATTTGGTCGTGTCATACCATAAAAAATTAAAATACAACTAAAAATTCCTCCTAAAACTAGTAATACCCTAATTGGAGTTTGAAATTGAGAATGTAACTTAGCAAAGAAGGAAGGGAAATGTCCTTCTCTAGCTTGAGCGTAAATCATCCTTGAAAAACCTGCAATGTTAGCATGTACAGCACTAAACGAAATGAAAATTGCTAAGATAGTTGTTATATAGGTACCTATTGGTCCTAATCCTTTTGATATTAGAATACTAAGGGAAGCTATCTGATTCTTATCACCATATGAGTGAGTACCTATTGTTACAAAAGATATAGCAATGTACATAATGGAGATACAAATTGCTCCTAAAAATAAACTAATGGAAATATCTTTAGCAGGTCTTTTAAATTCTTCAGCTAATGGGGTTATCATTTCCCACCCTACAAAGGAGAAAAAGATAATTACAGAAGAAGCGCCAACGGAAGACCACCCGTTTGGTACAAATGGTGTAAAAGAACTTAATTTTACATATGGTATAGAAACGATAACAGCGACAACTATTAAAAGTGAAATAATACAAATTACAAACACACTAACTTTTGACGATAGTTCTATCCCTTTTATATGTAGGAGCAAAGAGGTAATTAAAATTAATGCTGCAATTCCTATAACACTAAGATTGCTTATTGGAAAAACATATCCAATATAATGGGCACCTGTTAAAGCAATAATAGGTACTCCAATAGGAATAGAACCTAACATAATCCAGCCTAGGATGGCACTTGTATTTGCATTAAATGCCATTTGAACATAAGCTGTAATTCCTCCAGCACTAGGAATCATTTTAGCAAGACGCGCTAGAGTCGCTACAATAGGAAAAGCTAATATAGACATGATAACCCAAGATAAAATTGAAGCTGGTCCAGCGCTATTTGCAGTAATTGAAGGTAAAATAAGGATTCCACAACCTAACACAGCTCCGATGGTTAATGCGGTCCCCTGTACCCAAGTAATTGAACGTTTCAATGATTGTTGTGTCAAGATTCTCAGCCTCTCTTTCGTTAATTGATATTAATTATATAAAGTTTAAAAAAAAGATAACATGCTATAATTTATGTATTAATTATAATTTTCTTAAAGAATTTAAGAATTATTAAATATTTTCTTAATTAATCAAGGGGAGGCCAAGCAATGGATGATACAGATTTAAAGATTCTTTCTCATCTTCAGGAAAATGCACGTTTAAGTATGGTTGAAATAGGAAAACTGGTAGGTTTGAGTTCTCCTTCTGTTACAGAGCGAGTTAGAAGACTAGAAGAACAGGAAGTAATTATAAGTTATCGCACGATTGTTAATCCGAAAGAATTAAAAAAACATATTACTGCGTTTGTTTTGATGGAACCAAGGGATTGCAATAAATATAAAAAGTTTGCAATGGAACATTCGGATGTGGTTGAATGTCACCGTATTGCCGGTATGTATAGTTATCTAACAAAGGTAGTGACGGAATCTGTACATACACTCGAAGACTATATTAATTTGTGCTTAGAATATGGAAAGCCTACAACCTTAATAGTGCTTTCTTCTCCAGTAGAACATAAATCATTTTTTACAGAGAGTGAAAAACTTTAATTACATATGAGTGATTATTCAAAATAAAAAGCGTTAAATTAATACCTAATAGGAAATAGAGTCCTATTAGGTATTAATTTTCAGAAAATCATCTAGAAAATTCAGATAAAATAACATTTTACATATTCTTACTACTGGTGGAATAATGGACATTGTATTTTAGAAAAATTAAATTCTTAGCTAATTGGAGGTAGGATTATTATGAAATATGCAATGCTCACAAATGATTTACAGTACGATTTGGTTAATAAAAATGAGGATAGAATTGCAGCTGTGGAGGGTTTTTATTTATTAATTTTTTAAGTAATTATTACTTAAATCCAATGATATCAACATCTAAAATATATCACGATTCAAAAGAAGAGGGAATATCAGTCG
This sequence comes from Bacillus cereus group sp. BfR-BA-01311, assembly GCF_022664295.1. Lineage (NCBI taxonomy): Bacteria > Bacillati > Bacillota > Bacilli > Caryophanales > Bacillaceae > Bacillus > Bacillus cereus group sp. BfR-BA-01311. The sequence goes on along the minus strand of NZ_JAKUHC010000002.1, from coordinate 176,589 downwards.
GTTTTCATATCTTATCAAATTGCGAAGTTCCTAAGGGTGGAGTAATCACGGAAGAAGGGATATTAGACAATACCATCTATACAAGCACAATGTGTATGGAGTCTAGTACATATTATTATCATACCTACGATTGTAGACAAATTACAGCTATTCATTTATTTGATGAAACCTTAGATTCAGAAGAGATTAAAACCTATCCATTCCTGTGTAAACAGAATATATTTTATGAGAACTAATTAGAATAGGTAAACTGTATACAATACAAATTCAGGGTTCTTATGTGGTTTTAATCTATTTTCAAATGAAAAATGAATAACTAATAAACATTACAACCTGCAAAAAATCAAAAAGGAAGCGTGATTAGCTTGTTGATTAATCCTGTTTTAAAACTGATGCATACGGGGACGATCCCATATACAACAGTTTTAAAAAATTAGATACTTTATTTATTAAGTTAATACAAGTTACATCAGTATAGGAAACAGTGGAAATCTAAATCTTTGTTTATATGTTAATTACTTCAAACGTATCCCTTCGAATGCATTTATAACCAAGTCATGTACATAGGAATCATCCAACTTCTCACCGGTTACTAGTAACCGATAAAAAATTGGCCCGTAAATGAGATCGATGCTTAATTCAACATCGAGGTTTTCTTTTAATTCTCCTCTGTTAATTCCCTTCTCCAGAAGTTGCTTTGCTTGCAGTCGACGTGGTTGGAAATATCGAGCACGATATTCCTCTGCTAGTTTCGAATCAAATTGCCCTTCACCAACTAACTCATTGATAATAGTTCCTTCTCGACTGATCAAAAAACTGGCTAAACTTGTAGCGTGAGTTAAAATATCATTCAATGCTGAACCTGTGTCAGGTACAGGCAATCTAGCAGCAGCAGCAGAAAGAAAACCATCCATTACCACAGCAGCCTTATTTGGCCACCATTTATAAATCGTAGCTTTGCTGACTTTAGCACGGTCTGCAATTTTATCGACTGTGACTGCTTTAAAGCCACTTTCCAATAATAACTCATAGGACGCAGAAAGTATGGCCTTTTGGGTTTCAATATTACGTGGTCGACCTCTTTTACCTTGCACATTAATCATTCCTTTCAAAACCTAAACTATACGTTTAGTATACTTAATACGAACAAAAAACAAAATAGCCTATTTACAAAACTGAACGTTTAGTATATATTTTAGTTAATTAATAAACTGAACGTTTAGTTTATTAATTAACTAACTAACATCTTGTAATGTTATGGATATATTTAGGTTCCAAAAATCACAAATTAAATTGCTAAAACATTTAGATAAGGGGGATAAAAAAGAGAAGAAATTAGACCTTTTAAAAGCAGAATGGAAAGTAGCTCAAACTTAATTTATTACAATAAAAAATGGCATCGCAGTAGTACTTGCCAAGGTGATTTAGTAATTTTGAAATAAAAGTATGGGAGGAAATAGTTATGTCTAATTTTAAAAATAAAGCAATTGATAAGGATATTTCATCAGGCTTAGTCATTCTTTTAGCAACTGCATGTGGTATTATTGTGGCTAATCTTTATTATGCACAGCCTTTAATTGGGGTAATTAGTAATGAAATTGGGCTTTCTAATAGTAGCGCTGGATTAATTGTAACGCTAACTCAAATTGGATATGTTGTTGGCTTATTATTTCTTGTGCCTTTGGGGGATATTGTTGAGAATAAAAAATTGATACTTATATTGTTATTTTTAAGTGCATTTGCACTCATTTCTATGGTTTTTGTAAAAAGCGCAACCTTGTTGTTAATTGCTTCATTCTTTATTGGACTGGGTTCGGTCGCAGCGCAAGTACTCGTACCTCTTGTATCATATCTTTCATCGGAGAATGCACGCGGTCGCGTAGTTGGCAATGTCATGAGTGGTCTGTTATTAGGTATTATGCTTGCGCGACCGATATCTAGTCTAGTAGCCGATATGTGGGGATGGAATGCAATATTTGCTTTATCTGCTACTGTAATTATTGTTTTAGCGTTTGTATTATCGAAAGTACTCCCTACTAGGAAACCAAAGGCGAAAACAAATTATATAGCCTTACTTAATTCAATGTGGCAACTGCTACGTACTACTCCAATTTTACGCCGTCGCGCCATTTATCATGCTTGTGTATTTGGGGCTTTTAGTTTATTCTGGACCACTGTTCCATTATTATTATCTAGTCCTGCTTTTCATTTTTCTCAGACTGCCATAGCATTATATGCACTTGTCGGAATTACAGGTGCAATAGCCGCTCCAATAGGTGGTCGTCTAGCTGATCTTGGCTGGACACGACCCGCCACTGGGATAGCTCTCACTATTGTTATTATTTCTTTATTACTTCCACTTATTATTCAAAGTAGTTCGCCCATAGGAATAGCTGTTTTAGTAATTGCTGCAATTCTGTTGGATATGGGAGTATCTGCAAACCTTGTGCTTAGCCAACGTTTAATTTTCTCGTTGAGTCCAGAAATTCGTAGTCGATTAAATGGGCTATTTATGGCTATATTCTTTTTAGGAGGTGCTGTTGGATCCTTTATTGGAGGATGGGCATATGCCTTAGGAGGATGGAATCTAACATTATGGATAGGAATCGCTTTTCCGACCATAGCCTTGCTTTATTTTGCTAGAGAAAAATAGTTTTATAATCAAATTTAAACAGTCCGGATTCGTTTGAATGCTTCTTCATTGGTATGTCCGAGTTTTATAGATTAATTGCGGTTATTTTGAAGTTTTTACATCAGAACCAGACTTTTTTCTATATTGCTGTAATTGAAAAAGACTCACCTTGTTGAATATATTTGAAATGCAATAAAAAAGAGCTTGTGTCAAAACACAGACTCTCTTTAAGTTGAAATGAATATAGCCGACCCCTTTAGAGAAGGAAACGATAGAGCGACAAGAATATGGGGAGATTTAATCTTTAAAAATGAATTTCATCAGGTGGTCGACTGCAATAAAATTGATAAAGAAGATTATTTACTGTAATGGAACGCAGCCCAATTAAAGATATTGAGATTAAGCATTTACTCCAAAATGTATTAGTAGATGAAATAAATAGTCATGAAATATTCATGAAAAGTATTAATAGTAGTTACTATTATGAGGGATATACTGAATATAATATAGAGGATTTATAAAACAAAAAGGGCTGAGATAGCCCTTTTTATTTTACACTTTGACGAGTATTTTTTATAAAAAAATACGTTATTCTTTTTGTAAAATTATAAGAAAAGATCACGTTTTTGTATGTCTATTTCTGTATCCATTGAATTACAACTATTTGCTTAAGAAATCCAAAGCTTTTTATCACCAAATATCTTATGAAATCTTGCCAGAGAGTTTGGTTTCTTGCGATGAACCCGTAAATTTCAAACAAAAGATATACCCAATTCATGAGTAAGGATGAAAAAGAAAGAACTTCTATAATATTTTATTTAATATCAGTTTATAAGGAAATTCATGTAATAAAATATGAAATAATACATATTATAATGATTTATTAAGATAAAATGTTATATTTTTGGATGGAATATATAAATGGAGGAAATGTAATGAACAAGAATTTAAAATTTACCCAAATGATGATTGGGATTAGTACGATGGCATTATCATTTGGAAGTATTCAAACACAGGTATCAGCAGAAGAAACAGCACCCTATAATATCTTACAGATGAAACCAATGGGGACAGAAACTTCAAAAGATGAAATTGTACATGCTACAAAAACGGACGAAACTTTGACTTTTGAAGAACGTTTAAAAATAGGAGATTTTTCACAACGTCCTACTCTGGTTATGAAACGTGATGAAATTCAATTAAAGCAAAGCTATACTCTGGCAGAACTGAATAAAATGCCTAATAGCGAACTCATTGATACATTATCAAAAATTTCTTGGAATCAAATTACGGATTTATTTCAATTCAATCAAGATACGAAAGCATTTTATCAGAATAAAGAACGCATGAACGTTATTATTAATGAATTAGGACAACGAGGAAAGACGTTTACGAAAGAAAACTCAAAGGGCATTGAAACATTTGTTGAAGTATTACGTTCTGCTTTTTATGTAGGATATTATAATAATGAATTAAGTTATTTAAAAGAGAGAAGCTTCCATGACAAGTGTTTACCAGCATTGAAAGCGATTGCGAAAAATCCAAACTTCACATTAGGTACAGCTGAGCAAGATAGAGTAGTAGCTGCATATGGAAAATTAATTGGTAATGCCTCTAGTGATACTGAAACAATACAGTATGCAGTAAATGTTTTAAAACAATATAATGATAACCTTTCAACGTATGTAAGCAATTATGCGAAAGGACAAGCCATATATGAAATTATAAAAGGAATTGATTATGATATACAGTCTTATTTGCAGGATACGAATAAGCAACCTAATGAAACAATGTGGTATGGAAAGATTGATAACTTTATAAATGAGGTTAATAGAATTGCTCTCGTGGGGAATATAACAAATGAAAATGGTTGGCTAATTAATAATGGTATTTATTATGCAGGTCGTTTAGGGAAATTTCATAGTAATTCAAACAAAGGATTGGAAGTTATTACACAAGCGATGAGCTTGTATCCTCGTCTAAGTGGACCTTATTTTGTAGCAGTAGAACAAATGAAAACAAACTATGGTGGAAAAGATTATAGTGGAAATGCAGTAGATCTACAGAAAATACGTGAAGAAGGGAAACGACAATACCTACCTAAAACATATACATTTGATGACGGATCAATTGTCTTCAAGACGGGAGATAAAGTAACAGAAGAAAAAATTAAGAAATTATATTGGGCAGCCAAAGAAGTAAAGGCACAATATCACCGTGTAATTGGTAATGATAAAGCGCTAGAACCGGGTAACGCTGATGATGTACTAACAATAGTAATTTATAATAATCCAGATGAATATCAATTAAATAGACAATTATATGGATATGAAACAAACAACGGTGGAATTTATATTGAAGAGAAGGGGACTTTCTTTACATATGAGCGTACGCCAAAGCAGAGTATTTATAGTTTAGAAGAGTTGTTCCGTCATGAGTTCACTCACTATTTACAAGGAAGATATGAGGTTCCTGGTTTATTTGGAAGCGGAGAAATGTATCAAAATGAACGATTAACTTGGTTCCAAGAAGGGAATGCAGAATTTTTTGCAGGATCTACACGTACAAATAATGTTGTTCCGCGTAAAAGTATGATAAGTGGCTTATCATCTGATCCAGCAAGCCGTTATACAGCAAAGCAAACTTTGTTCTCAAAATATGGATCATGGGACTTTTATAAGTATTCCTTTGCACTACAGTCATATTTGTATAATCATCAATTTGAAACATTTGATAAGCTTCAAGATTTAATCCGTGCAAACGATGTGAAAAATTATGACTCATATCGTGAATCATTGAGCAACAATACACAATTGAATGCAGAATATCAAGCATATATGCAGCAGTTGATTGATAATCAAGATAAATATAATGTACCGCAAGTAACAAATGATTATTTAATTCAACACGCACCAAAGCCGCTAGCTGAAGTGAAAAACGAAATTGTGGATGTAGCAAATATAAAAGATGCCAAAATTACAAAATATGAGTCGCAATTCTTTAATACATTTACCGTGGAAGGCAAGTATACAGGTGGTACATCAAAAGGTGAGTCTGAAGATTGGAAAACGATGAGTAAACAAGTAAATCGAACTTTAGAGCAGTTATCCCAAAAAGGTTGGAGTGGTTATAAAACAGTTACAGCCTATTTTGTAAACTATCGTGTGAATGCAGCTAACCAGTTTGAATATGATATTGTTTTTCATGGTGTTGCAACTGAGGAAAAGGAAAAAACAAATACTATAGTAAATATGAATGGACCATACAGCGGGATAGTAAATGAAGAGATTCAATTTCATAGCGATGGTACAACAAGTGAAAATGGAAAAGTTACTTCTTATCTATGGAACTTTGGAGATGGTACAACAAGTACAGAAGCAAATCCTACCCATGTATATGGAGAAAAAGGAACATACACTGTGGAACTAACAGTGAAAGATAGTAGAGGAAAAGAAAGCAAAGAACAGACAAAAGTTACTATAAAACAAGATCCGCAAACAGGTGAATCTTATGAAGAGGAGAAGGTACTCCCGTTTAATACGCTTGTAAAAGGAAATCTGATTACTCCTGATCAAACAGATGTTTATACGTTTAATGTTACAGATCCAAAAGAAGTAGATATTTCTGTGGTAAATGAACAAAATATTGGGATGACATGGGTACTTTATCATGAATCAGACATGCAAAATTACGTAGCTTGTGGTGAAGATGAAGGAAATACTATAAAGGGGAAATTCGTAGCGAAACCAGGGAAATATTATTTGAATGTTTATAAGTTTGATGATAAAAATGGTGAATATTCATTATTTGTAAAATAAATTCATATCCAATATGTATACATGGGGTATATTTCAGGAGGAGTCTGTCACGATAGGCTGCTCCTATTTTTTCTCAAGTATTAATTCTATAAATTGTTTAAATTCTTTCTTTGTGAAAAGTTTAGTTATCAAGAAAAAGTAAATAGTTTGTCTCTGGTACAGGGTGTAACAGAGACACTTTTCTTATCCGAATTTGCTTAGCATGAGGTTTCTGAAATGTTATCGTTACCCCTAGCTAAAAATACATGCTATAACTTTTAATTTATTTAGATGGAGCAGAATACAAGCTATTTTGGACAACATGAAGCTGCACATTCTAATCATGCAAATAAGGGTGTATTAGAATTAAGTGTAAAAGTTATAAAAATAAAAGACTATGGTTTAATCGTATGAATGAATATTAAAGACTATTATATGAAACATATGTATTAAATAGTGAAGAGAATTTGAATGATTTTAGTGAAAATTTATCTTGAACAGAAGAAACTGTGTAGTAATGCTTATTAAAAAAACAGTTACTGTAACTAAAAAGGATAGTTGAATGAAATAAGACCGTTCCTAATTATAGGAACGATTATAAACTTATCATGTGCTGGAGGGCAATCCGAATGGCATGGAATACCTTCTCTAAACAGTATAGACATGAAAATTAACGAGTATACGTAATGATGGCAAACAATAATAGTGGAAGCCGTAACGAATTATTAGTTCGTGGTGCTGAAAGTGCAATCAATCAAATGAAATATGAAAAATCGCACAAGAGTTTGGTGTACAACTTGGTGCAGACGCAATAGTTCGTTCAAACCGATCTGTTGGTGGTGAAATCACAAAACGTCTAGTGGCAATGGCTGAACAACAATTTGGTGGAGGATTCACTCGCTAATTATATAGTTTATGGATTAGAAGGGGAGATTATATATCTCTCTTTTTTTATTGAAAAATATATGAGTAGAGTATCTTTGTAGTATTTAAGTAAAACGTCAAACTCCTTTTGTAGATAGCACGAGCTAACCTAATAGTTAGGAATTCATCATTTTGGAACATACTTAATTAATAAAAAGCAGTTAGCAAAAGCTAACTACTCGGTAACCAATTTGTTCTAAAACCGGTTAGTTATATTTTAGACAAATTATTAAAAAATATATAATATAAAAGAGCAATAATCTATGTTAACCGCTATAACGAAGACCAAATCAAGGGAAGAATATTTATTTTGTAACTCTTAAATAAACTACTATTAAGTAATTACAATATTTAAAAATAAAAATGACCTTTGTTAATTACAAAAATCATTTTTTATACCAATTTTATTTATTAATTGTTTATTACATTTAATAATATAAATAATTTTATTAAAATAAACGGGTCAAGGAAAATTAATCCAACTGTTGCACATGTTGAAGAGTAAATCAAAAGGGAGAAGTGTAGAAAAAAGAATGACAAACAAATTCTCAAAAATCATTATTACGTAGGGGGGAAATATGTAGATAAGATTATAACGTTAACTTGAAATTTTTTTCACTTTTAACGTATTATTCTCAAAATGATATAAATCCTCCAAATAAAAGGGGAAATCAAATATGAAATCATCGATAGATAGTATTCAAGAAAGTAAAAGATTAAAAAATCAACAAAAGGAAGAGAAAGCAACATGGAAATCAATGTCTATGTTTCTAGTTCCCTTGCTTTTAAGTAACATATTACAATCAGTTGGACAATTATTTGGTATGGTGGTAGTAGGGCGATGGATTGGTGTGAATGAATTAGCTGCCATTTCAGCATTTTTTCCATTATTCTTCTTACTGGTTTCGTTTGTAATTGGAATTGGGTCAGGTAGTTCGATTTTAATTGGTCAGGCATTTGGTGCCCGTAATGAAGAACGTTTAAAAGCCATTGTTGGTACGACGTTGACATTTACCTTTATAATAGGAGTTATTTTGGCAATAGTGGGAAATGTATTTGCTCTGAACATTATGCGTCTTATGGGTACGCCAGAAAATATAATTGATATGAGTGTGCATTATGCACGTATTTTATTTATTTCTATGCCAGTTTTATTTCTATATTTCTCCTATACAACGTTTATTAGGGGTACAGGAGATTCTAAGACACCGTTTTATTTCTTAATTGTTAGTACAGTCTTAAATATAATGCTATTACCTATTCTAATTTTTGGTTGGCTAGGAATACCCAAAATTGGTGTGTACGGAGCTGCTTATGCTTCTGTTATCTCAACCATTATAACATTTATTGTTATGATTTTTTATTTAAAGAAGAAGAATCATCCATTGCAATTAGATGAGACAGTACGGAAATATCTTCGTATGGATTGGGGTTTGTTAAAACTATTATTACGCCTTGGAATTCCAGCCAGTATTAATATGATTCTTGTTTCATTATCTGAGATTGCGGTAATCGCATTTGTGAATCGTTTCGGTTCGGATGCGACTGCTGCATATGGGGTTGTAAACCAGGTTGCAAGTTATGTTCAGATGCCTGCAGTCAGTCTCGGAATTACAGTATCCATTTTCGCTGCGCAATCCATTGGTGCAAAGCAATTTAATCGATTACAGGAAGTTATTCGTGCTGGAATCGTTATGAACTATATAATTGGTGGTATATTAATCGCTTTTATTTACTTGTTTTCAAGAGAAATCTTATCGTTATTCTTAACGAGTCCGAATACAATCGAAATTGCACATAGTTTGGTAATGATTACGCTTTGGAGTTACTTAATTTTCGGTCATGCTCAAATTATTGGTGCGACAATGCGAGCAAGTGGAACTGTATTATGGCCCACTATAATTGGTGTCGTATCAATATGGCTTGTAGAAGTCCCAGTTGCTTATTACCTTTCTTATCATACAAATCTTGGTATAAAAGGAATATGGATTGGATATCCAGCTGCATTTATTGTAAGTTTACTTTTGCAATATGGATATTATAAACTTTCATGGAAGAAGAAACGAATTTCACGACTTGTTAGTTAGAATACAAGATGAAAAATGACATTCACTCATAATTTGTCAGTTCAAGGGGTATAGCTACAACATTATCAAGCTAATAAAACCGAATTAGCCTCAGGAGGGAGTATATAATTCCCGATATTTGTTCTTTTCTTTTAATATGATATCTCGGAATAAAAGAGTGTGTTTTGAAAAAGGTAAATCAAAACACGCTCTTAATATTCTCAGTTGGTTTATTCTTTTATAAAAAAGTTTAATCATTTCCTATCTATATTACTATACTATCAAACTCTTTTCTTTAATTAGTCTAAAAGTGAATGTACAGAATTCAATTGCTTATAAGGAATACTTAGCTAACTGTTCACCCCAAGATGATAATTCAGTTTCAGTAAATCCTGCTTTTTTATATGCAAATTTAGCTGTAAGGTTTTCAGGGGCATATCCAATCATTATTCTAGAAATGTTTGCGTTATTATTTCTTCTTATCTCATCAATTACCAGATATATAGCTTGTTTACCTATACCTTTTCCTTGAAAATTTTCATCAATCATAAGTCTATAAATCCAATAATTATTATCCTCAGGATCTATCCCAAACATAGTAAATCCAATCATTTTTTCTTCAAGGTAAATACCTTTTGTATAGAAATTATCTAGAAATTGAACTTCTGCGATAGAATAAAGGTTGGATGCTATAAATGTTTGTTGTTCTTCTTTAACCGAAAGTTTAATTGCTTCTTCCCAATTATTTTTGTCAATAGCCTTTAAATAAATCTTATTCAATCTGATACTCTCCTTCCAATATTGAAGAGGAAGCACGTAGTTTATGTGCTAGTGATACGTTATCCTCTTGTTTTTTTGCCCAATCAAATAGAAATATTTTCTCATCGACAACGCCTCCTTAAATGTACAATTCAAAACACATTATTATAATCAATATAAATATATTCTTTCCACTATAAATTATTTTCCTGTTGAAAAGACCCTATTTTTCTATCTAATTTATCCAAGGTATATGATACCAAATATCCGGAGAATCTCTTTGCAAACAATTGTATTTCAGGTTGAAAAAAGAAGCGCGTTTTTTGAAGAAGAAAATGATTGTTAACTTGTTAGCAGTGTGGCGGTACACTATTGTCATCAACCTATTATTCTATGATTTTTGTTTCTATTTACTTATATTTTTATTGTTACTGAACTCTACTTCATTAAAAGTTTGTTTATACCCCAGATTACCTCGTGTGAAAATAAGAATAAGTAAAGCGACAAATCCCAATCCTATCACTACAAATATATCCGTATTTTTTAAAACAGGGTTGGTGGAATGAGTTTGTGCTAAACTAAACGTATTTACACTCGCATGAATTAGCATGATTATAAATAAGTTACCGTGGTTGCAGTTATAGACCCAAGTAAGAATGATTGAGATTGGCAAACATAGTAAAATAAAAATTGGCAAATGAATATATAGGAGAGAAAGGTCAGAACCCGGGCCACCCCTTTGTGCAGCTGTTAAGAAATGTGGAAGATGCCAAAAAGTCCACAAAACACTAAGTAGTAATGTAGCTTTTAACGGTCCAAATTTCAATTGTAATCGAGGCAGAGCGAAACCACGCCATCCGATTTCCTCGGGTAAAGGCCCACCGAGAAAGAAAATTGCTACAAAAGAGAAGAGATAGGTTATAAAAAATTCAAAATTAAGGTCACGGAAAGTTGGTATCTCTCCATTTACTATAACCATCCCCAGAAACATTGTAGTTGGGATAACGATGAGAGTAAACAAGTACCACTTCAAACCGATCTTAGTAGTTAGAATGCTTTTTCTAACTTTTTTCCATGACTCTTTGCCTTCAAGAGTTCGAAACATGATATATGCTGCTAACATAGGGCCTGCAAATGCATTGGCAAAAAAGAAAATATGAAATGCTTTTGTTTTAGGGAAAATACCCCATTGGGATAAGATAAATGGAATTAATACAACCCATGAGAATAAATATGCCATCACGAAAAATGAAGTTAACGGATAGGATTCAAAATACCCTCTCAGACCTGCTGATGAGTTTTTTGATTTTGTTAAATACTTCAACACAATCACCTCTTCATTTATAAAAAACTGTATATGTGCTAATTCTACATGTTTGGATAAAGAACCTTTTTGATAAAAATACACAAAAATCCCGAATCATGGGGCTTTTTTAAGTGTCCATGATTTGGGGGACAGTTCAAATTGTCAGTTCTTTTTGTATTTTAAATAAGTAATTATTGAGGATGTAATGAGAAGAAAAAGAACCCTATTGGGTTCTTTTTCAAGGCATATTAACAGTAAGGAGAATCATGAAATGCTACTTCAAATCTTTATTAGGGGAAAGATTTTGAAAAAGCTTAACATACATCTATTTTTACATAAATGTAATATATAGTAAATTGATAATATTTATACTTACTATTACTAATATTCAATTAAGATAGTTAACACTATATGTATAGTATTAACTGATGTTTAGTGTAGTATACATTTAGGAATCTAGTATTAGATTACCATTGTCAAAAAAGCTAATAGATTTATCATTTCAAATACTAACTAACATTTAAACGATTTTAATTGAAATGGGATGTGTATTAACTCTTATAAACTAATGAAAGTAAATAAAATAAACAAAGACCCTGTAAAAATACAGGGTCGGATACAGGGTTAAGGGAACATATAGTTTCTTAAAAACATAATAGCATATATGTTTTTGATAGCTATATGAGGATTTTGACAAAATTAAGAACAAGACAGAAAATCTTTAAAAAAGAAAAATGTTTTTTAAATTAAAAGAAGAAAAGACACCTTTTGAGTGTCTTTTCTTTTGGGATACAGCTCACATATTGCTGAATTAGATATGAAATCATAATTCAACTATGAAATAAACAACTTAAGAAATTTTAACATAATCTGAACTGGAAAAAATATGTGATAGTGCATTTTTATTTTTTAACTGTTTTATTGGTATAGAAAAGCAGTATAAATAAAAAGGGCATGCAGTCGTATCTGCCGCCCCTTTAGGAGGAATTCAAGACACCAATAGGACACGTATTGGTAAAAAGGCTCAAAAATAGTATATGTAAAAAGAAAAAGTCCTATTCCAAAAGTGGGCTGAGCTGTATCTTTTTTACTTATTCAAAAATCAAATACCGTTCTTTTCAAAAGCAGTACAGCAAACATATGGTTTGGAATGGAATAAGAAAAAGTATACATGAAAATGGCAGACAACAATTTTGTCGCCTGCCAGTGCCAATGGACTGAATGAGTTAGTCAATTACTATAAATTTACTACCCCATTACCAGAAGAGTGAAGCCGCTAGTTCAAACGGCTTAAAACTAGTTTGCCTAAGAAAGAAAAAATTATGAGTGGAAATTTTGTTTGCTCTATATGAAAAGATAATGAGATATTCATCAGACAAGAATAATACAGCATACCTTGAATAGGGTGTAGGAACGAATTAAGGAAAAGAATGTGATTAAGGAAGGGACTGAATCAGGAGTGGGAATTTCGGACAGGATTTGGAGAACCGTGGTTGCCTTGGGCATTGCGAGTAATATCGTTGCTTGTATAATGGCAGTATACATTCAAAAATATGAGCTAATGATAAACTACCTTACAAATATTTTATTTTTAATAATTATAGCGATAACGTATATTAAGATGAAAATTAACAAGTGGGTGGCGTTAGGATTTACGTTAGTTGTAATGGAAAAAGGTATTAAGGCAGGCTATGACTTCTACACACATGATTACTATGGTGTCAGTTGGAGTTTAGCTATCATTGTCTATTGCATATACGAGATGAAAAATTATTATGTTGAAACAAATAAATAACCGCAAAAAATAAGGGTTAGTAGGTGGAATTCTTGTTGAAGTATACAATTTTTTTAACAATGATATTACGGTCCTATTTTTTTACTTCAATAGCAAAAAAAAGACGCCATAAGGCGCGCGAAAATTGGGTAAACGAGGTTTTAGTTTTCCAATCTAAAGAAATTATGTATCAGCTCACAATGAGAGCATATCATAATATGCAATCAAAAAAATATGCATTATTACATATATGAGTTTAACAAAAGTAAGATGGGAATAAATCAAAATAATATAAAAAAGACACTACAAGAGTGTCTTTTTTGAGAAAATACTCTATAATTAACTTTGGGGAAGGTAATGTTAGAGTATATATTTAGCATTATCTTTATATTTGATAAACCATGAAATCAAAAGATTTTGTGGTTTATTTTTTGAACAATAGCTATTACAGTATTGGTAGTGAGCTATTGATCATTATAAGCATTAGGAGAGAAGGGATTAAAAGTCTAACATCGAATAACGGTTCCGGAATATAGTGTTGCGAAATGATCTCCCATATCCCAAACGGTACTTGCTTGTATATAGCCTTTAAAGCCTTCTGAAGAATAATAAATCTCTTTTGGTATACTTTCTTTAGTTTGGAAATGTGCTTTAGAATATTTTACATAATGGTTTTTAATAACTTTTGATTCTGGAACAATATTGTTTTTTTGTTCCAATGTTTGCCTAGCACTAGAAGGTGGTATGAATTTTTGAGTGTCTTGGTAATTATGATCTAAGGTGTCAGCCTGTACACTGTGTGACGACACAAAGAAGCTTAAACTACTTCCCACAATTAATGTTGTAAATACTAACTTTGAGACTTTTGTTAATCTAATCATTTTATAATCTCCTTTTCATTATTTTGTAAGGTACCTCCTTACACCTCACAGTCTATATCCACTACATAAGGGTGTACATACATATTGATAGACAAAATTCTACAAAATACCTTGTGTTTTTTGATTTGTGTATAATAATTCAATATTTGATAATTTATCAGAAGTAAAAATGCAGGCCTTATATAAAGGAAAATGAATAATTTATGCAGAGCTTGTATATAAAATTATTGTTCAAATATTCTAAAATGAGTTGATAAAGATGGTGTGGTATTATTAGACAATAATTGATTCGATAGGTTGGATTTGAAAAGTGAATTCTCTTTTTGAGCTTTTATTATTTAAAATAACTAAAGAATAAGTACAAGCACATAATTTAAATAAAAAAAGTGAGAAAAATGATAAACATTCTTCTCACTTTCATCAATTAGGGTGGCATATACATAAATATGCGTTTGAGAGGATTTTTGGATGAAAAATCCACATACATAGTATAACAAAATATTTAAGGCACTTCGCATGTAATATTGCATATAAAGAGTTGATAGATATAATAGTTAGTCTATTTCTATTATTTAACGGATTTTCCGAAAGAATGATCCTGCCTTAAGAGAGTGCAGGGTGATAGGCGAGAGAAGAATTTTGATTTGGCGTAGCCAAAAAGAACAATACATATTTTGATATGTAAAGACCCTTCAAATGAAGGGTCTTTACATACACTTATATTAAGTTTGTTGTGGTGCACCACCATGATTGCCAACACTATATGTAGGAACAGGGTAATGTCCATGAGTAGCAAACTGATCCGCTTTAGAAAGTGGAGAAATTCCCACCGTTAGAATCCCAATAAAAGCAATACCCGATAATAATAGGCTGATTTTTTTCATTATTTTAACACTCCTTTTTCAATTGATTTTCGTCTTGCTTGATAACAAATATGGAAATAATCACTTACCTTTTGGTGGTTCTCTAATTGTCTACATTTTGTGGCAAATAATTCGGCGTATTCGACAACATATTCCCATAATTCTTCTTGTTCAAAGTATAAGATTCCTTCTTGAATGATTTTTTCTAATTCTTCCAGTGGAATATTTTCATTTAATCTTTTTAAAATAGAGAAGTGGTATGAGTATTCTTCGTTATGAATTCCTCTGCAGATCTGTAATCCCCTATCAATGAGTTTGCTAGCTGCTAATTGTTCTCCTAATTTATAATGTTCCTTAGCCTGTAGGAAGATAGCTTTGAAGTGTGTAGGGATTTTTTCTGTTACTTCTGAAAGGTGACGAATAGCTAACGTAGACATACTTTGATCAGAATACAGCCACCCCATAGTACTTTTTACGTATAACAAGGAATCTTCTTCCTTATTCTTCTGTAGTAATTCAATTGCACAATGTAGATATTCTTCTGCCTGTTCGTACTGCTTTAAATAGATACAGCAACCCCCTAACAAACTATTACAAAAGGCTGTTTTTACTTCATAACCTTCATACTTCGAAAAGATTGCTCTCGATTTATTTGCGTATTCGATAGCAGTGAGCATGTTATAGGTATGATGATAAAAAGTAGCAATTCTATAGTAGAATTCAGCATGTTCAATCTCATCTGGAATGTTTACTAGTATCTTTTCTGCCAGTTTATAATGTTCCTCTGCCTCAGTAAAACTTGATATAAAAGTGGAATGAATGGATTTGAAAAAGTGATAGTAGAAGCGTAGAAAATGGTCTGTAGGCATATCATAATCACTAATAGCATCAAAACTATTTTGTTGAATACCGAGGCTATCTGTTAAGACTGTGTAACGAAATTCAAGTAGTGAGTAATATAGTAACAAATTTTGATCCTGACGTTCTTGATTTGACTCAATGCTTAACTTAGTAATTTTTTCATCAATTTTCTTTTTTAGATTAGTAGCTTTTACAACTTGTTGAGATAGCATAGATCGATACCAGTCGTTCAATAGAGAGGTTAATTGCTCATTTCCCTTTACTGAAACACTCACTATATACTCCCCCATCCTATAGAAATATCTTAATCCTATTTAATTGTAACTATCATAGCAAAATAGAAGGGGAAATGGAGGCGTTTTACAATTTTTTCAATAAAATTCATAAAAACTAATCAATTTATGTCGAATGTACGTAGAATTTAATACCTAAAATGATAAAAAGAGGACGCATTATTATTTACGACCTCTTTTTATTAATCACATCAGTTTAAGCAAAAACTTTAATTTAATTATGTAGATTCACGAATAATTAAGTTTGTAGGGTATTCAATAATTTTACGTTTAATAGATTCATCTGTATTTATATATAGTAGTATCTCGTTAACGGTACGTTTACTCAGTTCAACAATTGGAATATCAATAGTACTAATTGTTGGGGTTGTAACTGTACAAATTAATTGATTATCATAACCACAAACAGCTAAGTCAGTTGGGATAGAATACCCCCTAATAGTAGCTCCTTTAATGACTCCAGCAGCAACTTGATCATTTCCAGTAAATAATGCAGTAGGTTTATCTTTAAATTTATCTAGCTTCTCAAAAATTTTAAATCCATCATTAATAGTAATTGCATCTCCAAATAGCCAATTTTTATTGAATGGTAATTGTTTTTCTTTTAAGGCATGCAGATAACCTTGTTGGCGTTTTAATTGTGCTTGACTATTAAGAGAGTCAAAACAAAAGCCAATTTTTTTATAACCTTTGCTTATTAAATGTTTAACAGCTTTGTATCCCGCTTCAAATTCATCGTAACAAATTATCGGAATAGGTGCATTTTCCTCATACTCATTACAAAGTATTATAGGCCCATAAGCTAAATAATGCTCTATATTTTCCCAACTATTTTCTAGAGATGCGAGAATTACACCATCTACAGCTTTATTCTTTAGTAATGAAAGTAATTCAAGCTCTATTTTTTTCTCATAAAAAGTCTGATAAATTAGCAATTTGTAATTGTGTTTTAATAATTCTTTAGAAATTTCTCTAGCTAATTTCCCGAAAAAGGGATGATCTATATTTGGAATTGATAGAGCAATGGTTTGTGTCTTATTTACCCTAAGATTCCTAGCTAAAGAACTAGGAGTATAGTTGAATTCTTTCATTACTTTTATTATTTTCTCACGTTTTTCTGAATTTACATAAGGATGATTATTTAGAACTCTTGAAACAGTAGCATTTGATACATTACATAATTTAGCTATTTCATTAATTGTTACCATAGAGAAACCCTCCGTAAAAAATATGTTGACATGTAATCGATAACATAAAATATAGTCTACTCATGATTTTCAAAATAATTTCTTAGAGGTAATTTAACGTGAAAACTCTTACTATAATTTCTTGACATAGTAAAGCCAATTTAGCTTTATTAAAGTGCTTACAGGGGGGGGACAAAAGAAAAAGAATTTGAAATTAGTAATATATTACCGAATCACAAGATGAAAGAGAAATTATTTAGGGAAAACAAATTGAAAATGAATATTGATATAGAAAAAGATATGTTCAATTATAGCAGAAAAAATATACAGAAAATATAATTTATGCCAGTTAATCGGTTGATTTCTCAAGATGAGGTTGAAAAAATTATAGCAGTTTTAAAAAATATTTTACCGACAGGTCAATTCACAAGTGGACCATTTTCAAAAAAACTAGAAGAAGTAATCGGAAGTTATTTAAATAAAAAGTCTGTAATTGCAACAAGCAGTGGTACAGATGCCCTTATGGTGTCATTGTTATCTATTGGTATTCAGCCGGGAGATGAAGTAATTATGCCAGCTAATAGTTTTGCTACTACTGAAAATGTTGTGTTAGCGGTCGGAGCAAAACCTATATTTGCAGATATAGATCAGAAGAGTTATTGTATTGATCCATCTAAAATAGAAGAAGCTATCACCAAAAAAACTAAATGCATTTTACCTGTGCATTTGTATGGTAAGCAGTGTGAAATGAAAAAAATTTGTGAAATCGCGGATATATATCAATTAAGAGTTATTGAAGAAGCATGTCAAGCTATTGGTTCTTCAAATCTTGGAGAATATGGAGATATTATTGTCCTTAGTTTTAATCCATACAAGAATTTTGGTGTATGTGGTAAAGCTGGTGCAATAGTTACTAATAATGAAAATCTTGCAATACGTTGTAATCAATATAGTTATCATGGATTTGAAATTGATAAAAAAATAAAAAGGTATTAGACTTTGGATTCAATTCTAAAATTGATAATTTGCAAGCAGCTATTGGTTTGGAAAGGATTAAGTATTTATCATGCAACAATTTAAAAAGAGCGTATTTAGCTCAACGATATATTCGTGAGTTGAAGGATTTAGAGGATAGAGAATTAATAAAGCTACCTATGATGACAGAAGATAATGTCTGGCACCTTTTTCCGATTAGAATTGAAAATGGAAGAAGAGACGAGTTGAAAAATAAATTGTACCAATTGTATAACATTGAAACAGATATTTATTATCCAGTATTATCTCATATGCAAAATACCAAGTGGGTAAAGGGAAATAATCTGTTAAATATAGAGCAAGTTCATAAAGAAATATTACATCTACCTTTACATCCAAATATGATGTTAGAAGAGCAAAATTTCGTTTTGGAGGGATTATTCAATGTCAATAAATAATGAAGTTTTAAAGTCTTTAAATTTTGAAAGACTACCACTGGTTAAAAAGCCTAAATATGTAGTGTTCTGTGATTTTGATGAAACTTATTATCCTCATAACATGGATGATTCTAAAAGAAGCAATATGAAATTGTTAGAAAAGTATTTGTATGAACAAGGAAGTAAAGGGGATTTAGTAATTGGTTGGGTAACGGGAAGTAGTTTAGAATCAATTGTTGAAAAAATGAAAAAGGGTGGTATACAGTATTTTCCTCATTTTGTGGCGAGTGGATTAGGTACAGAAATAACGTACTTTGATAGCAACGGGACTACTATAGATGATCAAATTTGGGAAGAGAGAATTATAGAGGGTGGTTTTGATTCTTCGAAGATTGAAAGAATTATTAAATTGCTAGAATCAAAATATGAAATTTTTTTAAGACCTCAGACACAATTAGGAAGTTCTAAGTACAAATTTAATTTTTATTATGAAGAGCAAAATGAATTTATTGATGCAAAGAATTTAGAAAAGATAGGAGAAATCGGAGAGATATTCCAAGTTGGAGTTAATATTAACAAATGTAATCCATTAGCTGGTGATCCAGAAAATTGCTATGATGTAGATTTTATTCCACTTGGAACAGGTAAAGATGAGATAGTGAAATTTATTTTAGACAAGTACGAACTAGATAAAACAAAAGCAATTGCTTTTGGAGATAGTGGGAATGATTTAAGGATGCTACAAGCTGTAAGGCATGGCTATTTAGTAGAAAATGCAACAGAAGAGGCCAAAAAAACACACTCAATGCTAGCTCAAGGTGAATACTCGATTGGAATTTTAAATACTTTAAAGCACATTATTAATTAAAAGGGGATGTTCATATAATGAATATTTGGATTATAGGTGCAGGAAGTATTGCAAGAGCTCATTCTAGAGCATTATCAACTATTGATAATTGTAAATTAGTTGGAGTGTATGATGTTAATTCTGAGAATGCCGATAAATTGGTAGGGGATTTTGGTGGGAAGGTTTTTAATAGCTATGAAGAGTTACTAGAAGTAGTTGATGAGGTAATAATATCTTCTCCGAATTTTTGTCATAAATCTCAAGCTGTTCAAGCATTATTAAAAAACAAACATGTTTTATGTGAAAAGCCTATGGTGATTTCTTGTGAGGAAGCAAAGTACATGATGACAATAGCAAAAAATACTAATCTAGTCGCTTCAATGGGGGTTAACTATCGCTACTTATCCTATGTTAAGGCTTTAAAGCAATTAATTCAAAATGAAGAATTAGGGGAAATGGTAGTAATAAGATTGCATTTTGAAAAAAATAGCGCTTTTAGGAGAACTTCGTTTACTTGGCGAGATGATTTTCAAAGTAATAGAACTAGTGGAGCCTTGGGAGATTTGGGAATTCATCTAATAGATTTACTATGGTTTTTATTTGAGAGTGATTTTAGAGAGGATACCGTTCGAACTAAAATCAAAACAAATGTTAAGGAAAAAGAAAGCAAACCAGTTTTTGTTGATGACTATGCTGAGGTTTATGGCCAAAAATGTTTTTTTACCCTTTAGAAATGCATAATAGCAGTTTTGTTATGACTAATTTTATTAAAGAAAAACTTGCAACAGGATATGATGCTAAAGGTAATGCCATTCCATTTTATCAAACTAGACCAACCGATATGCCACAAGGGAGTATGTTTTCTACAGGGATTGATGTAGCCAATTTCATGATTGCTCAATTGAATGATGGTAAATTTAAAAATAACCAAATACTACAAAAAGAACCTGTAGAAGATATGCAAAAAACAAAATTTGCTTTACATCCTTGAATACCTATGAAAAGAATAAATTTTCGTTCTGGGAGAACTTCAAAATGTTAGCTTGATAGCGATGTGAATGGAACACTCACTGATTAAAGTTTCACTTTATTCCACTCCACTTTCCAAAATAGAGAAAGATCCATTTTCACAATCAATTTCTGCCATCGCACCGTAAGGTAAAATAAACTTCGGTTCAGTATGGCCAAAATTTAAATTATAAAGAATCGGCAAAGCTTCTAAATTATGTTCCTTCATAGCTTTCAGTATTTCTCGTTTATATTCTTCATAATACTTTTCGTCTTTCGGTTTACCAAAAATGATTCCTTTTGCTTTTTGTAGAATGCCTTGTGCTGCATAATTTCGTAACCAATATTTTATATAACTTGGTTCTGGATGATCTTCAGAAGTTTCAAAGAAGAGAATACTATTCTCCCAATGTTTTTTCTCAGGCCAAAGTTCCGTTCCTTTTGCAAATTCCAATACTTCAATACATCCACCAATTAAGCGCCCCTGTACAGTGGTAGAGCCTTGAAGTAGCTCATATCCATTGTTTTGCTGCATCGTACGTCTTGTATCCTTATTTATTGTAATCCATTCTAAATGCTCACTTGTCCATTCATGAGCTGGTTGAATCTCGCCAATCGTTTCATTTGAAAAGAGAGTACGATTTACCATTTCAATTGTGTATGGATCCATCTCTACATTTTCGGCAAAATCGGTCAAAATTGCTGGACCATATAAAGAGGAAAGGCCTGCTTTATGACAAAATAAATGTGAAATAGTAACGTCAGAGTAACCCATAAAAATTTTCGGATTTTCGCGTATCACATTAAAATCTATATAGGGAAGTAACCGGATGCTATCTTCACCGCCAATATTCGCGATAATTGCTTTCACGCGTGTATCTTTAAATGCTGTCATTAAGTCTTCTGCACGAGCCTGTGGGTTGTTATAAATGAATTCGCTACCTTTTAAACTATTTGGCATTGGAATAACGGTAAGACCGAAAACTTCTTCTAATCTTTTAACTCCTTGCTCATATCGCCATCTTATTTCAGAATCACCTGCGCCTCCCCATGAAGGACTTACTGTCGCCACGATATCTCCTGCTTGTAACCTCTTTGGTTTTATTAACATATGAATCCCGCTCCTACATAATGTAATGAACTACGGCTATACAAACCGTAGAGTTGAAGAACATTGTACATGACATTAGTTTCTCCGCCTCCAATAAGTTCACCTGCTGTAATTTGAGAATTTAGTATTAGTGCTGAATATAGGAATAATCTACAAACATTTTTGGTTAAAATTTATATTTGAAAATCACAGTATGCAACATTGCATGAGGAAAACGGTTGTTATTTTCACAACCTGTAACTATAATGATTACAGGTTGGTCGATACCAATCAAAAAAATAAAATCATCATGGATGGAGATGTTACATATGGGTATGAAAAAAATAATTTTAGCAGGTGCTTTAGGAATCGCAGCATTATCAGGAACAAATGTACCAGGATTAGAACTAACAAAAGCGAGTGCAGCTTCTATTGAATCGAATTTCTCGACGTTAGAAGGACGAGTAGTAGAAGTAGATAACGGTGTGATTGTTGTAAAATCTAAGCAATATGAGGAACCTGTTAGTGTGTATATTGATTCACTTTCAAACGTGAAAGTAGGAGATGAAGTAAAAGCTACTGGATCTATGATGCGTAATTTTACAGAATATATGGTTGCAACTGCAGTTGAAAATACAACAAACAAGTTAGGTATGCACATGAAAGAAGATGGCTCACCTAATTATGTAATTGGAGAAGTATCAAAAGTAGGAACGATGGAAGATGAGGGAGACGGTGCTACTAAATATGTTGTAGTTGAGTATCCATCGTTAAATGGGAAGAAAGATATTATTGATGTTTTCTTAACAAAGGGACAAGTATTTAATGTGGGTGAGAAAGTGGAAATTGATATGAAGTATGTAGGCTGGGGCGGAAGTTCTATTAACTGGAACACAGTTGACCATATTGAAAAAGTTCATGAAGCAAAGACGAACGTTGAAAATAATGATGATGTATGGATTTGGTCTTAATAAGGCGAGTATAAGTCGTTATTTGCAATTTTCTCCAAACAATATATGTAAAAACTAAATGTATCATGCAGTACCCATCTAATTATCATTGTGTATGACAATTAGATGGGTACTTTTTTATTTGAAATTTGTGCAAGTCAATGTTCAGCATTTCTTTTTAAGAGTAAATTACGGGTGAAATCAAAACTTTATTTGCAGTACATAATAAATAATGTTGATTTTTTATCTTATATTAAAATAAAAACAAACCACTGTTCGATTTGAATATTCCACGATATAATAGTGAGAGTTTATGGCAGAATAAATATTTACATAAGAAGTGAGGTACTGTATGAAAAAAAGAACGACAGACATTATTTTTATTATTATCGGTGCATTTCTTTTTGCGTTAGGTGTCAATTTATTTGTTATTCCGAACGAGTTTGGTGAGGGCGGGGTAACAGGTATCACGATTATTACGTACTATTTATTTGAGTGGTCACCAGGTTTAGTTAACTTAATTTTAAATGCGATTTTGTTAATAGTCGGTTATAAATTTTTAAATAAGATTACAACAATTTATACGATTATCGCTGTAGTTACGAACTCACTATTTCTTCATTTAACAGAAGGATGGACAATTGCTTCTGATGAAATGCTCGTAAATGCCATTTTCGGTGGAATATTTATCGGGTGTGGTATTGGTCTTATCATTCGCGTTGGTGGAACAACTGCAGGTACTACGATTTTAGCAAGAATGACGCATAAGTATTTAGGCTGGAGTATTAGCTATGGTCTACTGTTCTTCGATTTAATCGTTGCGTTTTCATCTTATTTCATCATTGGTGCAGAAAAACTGATGCTGACAATTATTATGTTATATGTAGGAACGAAAGTAATGGAATTTGTAATTGAAGGCTTAAATCCGAAAAAGGCCATTACAATTATTTCTGATAAACCAGATGAAATTGCCGGGAAGGTGACGACTTTAATGGGCAGAGGGGTTACTGTATATTCAGGTCATGGCTATTACACGAAAACGCCGAAGGAAATTCTTTATGTTGTTATTAATAAGCAAGAAGTAGTGAAGCTAAAGCGGATTGTTCAAACTACAGATCCGGCTGCCTTCATCGCTATACACGATGTTCGTGATGTGTTCGGAGAAGGATTTGTTGATATTTCGAAGGCTTAAAAATTGTTTTTGATTAAAATAAACTTAATACTAAAACGTGAGAATCTATTTTGAATAATCTTTTTTCAAAATAGATTCTTTTTTAATTAAACGCCAGTCACTTTCAGTTCAATCTTTTACGTTCTAAAGAAAACCGCCGATAAAGCGCTTCAGTCTGTTCTTTAATTTTGAAATGTGAGAGTTGAATAACAATGGGTTATATGCGATTTTTTAATCTACTCCCCATGAGTTCCGCAATTTGTTTTGCATCTGGATTTTCTTCATCGTACAATTTCTCAATAATGTTAATATAATCCGTCTCATTTCGATTTTGACTTAATTTATATGCAGCCTGGATGTCTCCTACTTTAATTTTAAACCCAACTATGCCTTTCAGTTCATTTTCTAACAGAATAGGGGAAAGTTTATCCCATAATACTGGATTTTCACGTTGCTCTTCATATTTTTTCAGCATTGTTGTTAATTCATCTATTAATTCCTCTTTATCTAAAATACTTGCTTTACCATATATATGAACCGCTTGATAATTCCATGTTGGAACTTCTGCATGTTCATACCAAGAAGAAGAGATGTAAGAGTGTGGTCCTTGAAATATTACAAGAACATCTTCACAAGTTTCAAATGTTCTCCACTGAGGATTCCCATAAGCCATATGTCCAGTAATAAAATAGTCATCACCTTTTTTAGTTAATCCAAAAGGCAAATGAGTTGCGATTGGTTTTTCTTTTTTTGTTGTGACGATTGTTCCAAAAGAGTTTTTTTGAACAAAATCCCAAATTTCATCAACATTTGTGACTTTAAAATACTTTGGAATATACATAATAGCCCACCTTTCAAAAAAAGTTATATGAGTGTTTTAATCATTATAAGGTCAACTTGTTCGTCATCGCCCATATAAAAGGAATGAGAGCCAGCTTGTACAAAACCTAACTTCTTATAAAAAGCAATAGCATTTTCATTTTTCTCCCATACGCCTAGCCAAATATTCTTTTTATTATGTTCTATTGCAATTTCAATAGCATTATTTAGTAGATATTTACCAAGACCATGTTTTTGAAAGGAGCTCTTTATATAAATTCTCTCTACTTCAAGTGATTCATTGCCCATTTCTTCAGACTGAGCATCATCAATATTGACCTTTAAATATCCAGCAATTTCATCGTTAAAGTAGACAAAAAAGAATTGAGAAGAGACATTGGATAATTCTTTTTCTAATTGTTTTAAGTTAAATGCCTTTTCCAAATAGTGATTCATATTTTCGGGTGAATTCTGATGTTTAAAAGTCTCATTAAATGTTTCATAACTAATTTCTTGAAGTCTGTGTATATCTTTAAGGGTGCACTTTTCTGTATGTGTAGTCATTTGAATAGTTCGCTCCTTTATATAATCAATAATTTCTCTTATTTCCCTTTTTTACAAATTCCCAATCTTTTTCTATATTTTTTCTTACTCTTTGAAGGAGGTTAGAAATAGTTTCCGCTTCTGTTTCCGAAAATCCCTCTAATGCAACAGTATTTGAATAATCATTTTCTCTTTTAATAAAAGGATAGACGTTTTTCCCTTTTTCTGTTGGGAAAAGTTTTTTGATTTTCTTGTTAGATTCATCTTCTTTCTTTTCGATAAATCCATTGATTTCAAGCTTTTTGATAGCACGGGCTGCGGTTGTACGATCTACTTTTATCATCTCAGATAGCTTTTCTTGAATGATTCCTGGGTTTTCACATATTCGCACAAGGTACAAATACTGACCTTTTGTAAGCTCATATTCTTTAAATTCTATATTACTAATAGAATCTAATGCCCTTGCAATCATGCCAATTTCACGAAGAATTTCTTTCATAATGAACTCCTTATCTTTTATTTTTATTGCAAATGCAACAATTTGAAGTTACATTTAATATAAAATATTTTTATTGTAAATGCAACAAAAATAACGATGAAGAGGTTGATTAAAGTGAAGTATGTTTTTTATGTATTAGGAATTTTAATATTAACCCTTGGTATTTCTTTCACAATACAATCAGATTTTGGTACTTCACCTTTTGATGCACTTTTAGTAGGACTTTCTTTAAATGTGGGGCTTACTGTGGGAAGCTGGGAAATAATAATAGCTTTATTATTAATATGTTGTAATTCGATATTAAAAAGAAAAAGACCAGAGGTACTAGGGTTGTTAACAGCATTCATAACGGGTATTGGTATTGATGTGTGGCTATTTTTATTACGCAATTTAATTACACCTGAAATATGGTACAGTAAAATGATTTATTTTGGAATCGGATTAGTTATTACAGGATTAGGAACTGCAATATATTTACAAACAAATTTTGCTCCCATTCCAATTGACCGATTAACTTTAATCATACAAGAATTAACGAGAACGAATATCTTTATATCACGAACATGTATTTACCTTATATTCTTAATAATGGCAACGATTTTACATGGACCAATTGGTGTTGGGACTATATTAACTGTTTGTTTAGGTGGGCTATTACTGAATTCCTTTATGCCACTTACTAAAAAAGTATTAGATCACTTATTCGTACACCAGAGTACATTACCAAGTTATAAGAAAAATAAAGCAGCTGACCACAATGATAACAAGAGTATCTTCTAAGGAATCCTTTTCTTTTTCTTGCAAAAAATCTAATTGTTTTTTAATGTAGTGATGTAGAAGGATGAACGAGAGAGGGTTTAATGAAGATGATACATATTTTATTAGCTGATGACGATAAACATATTAGAGAGTTATTGCATTACCATTTAGAAAAAGAGGGGTTTAAAGTTTTTGAAGCTGAAGATGGAAAGGTAGCGCAAGACGTATTAGAGAAGGAAAATATTCATCTTGCGATTGTAGACATTATGATGCCGTTTGTTGATGGTTATACGTTATGTGAAGAAATACGGAAGTATCATGATATTCCTGTTATTTTATTAACGGCGAAAGACCAGTTAGTGGATAAAGAAAAAGGATTCATTTCTGGTACAGACGATTATATCGTAAAACCATTTGAGCCAGCTGAAGTCATTTTCCGTATGAAAGCTTTATTACGTCGTTATCAAATGCTGAGTGCAGATATTATTACGTTGCACGGAACGACAATTGATCGAAAAGGTGTGGAAGTAAAGTGTAACGGCCAGACGATTTTACTTCCTTTAAAGGAATTTGAATTATTATCACAACTAGCTAGTTATCCTGGGAGAACATTTTCAAGAGAAGAATTAATTGAATTAGTATGGGGAATGGATTTTGAAGGAGATGAACGAACAGTTGATGTTCATGTGAAGCGACTACGAGATCGTTTCTCAAAACGAACGGATGATTTTCAAATTACAACGGTGCGCGGCCTCGGGTATAAGTTGGAGTTGAAATAAGATGAAATCACTATATTCTAGATTTGTATTTATGACGGTCGGCATTATGCTACTTAGTAGTATTATCGGCTTTTTATTAACGAACGTATATTATCAAGTGAAGTTAAAACCGTATAATAGTGAAAAGATTTTAAAGTATGCTGAAGAAGTTAAATCGTTATATGAAAAGCAAAGTGAAGAAAATCAAGAGGCGTACTTACATTCTATCGCAAAGTTAGGGTATGAAATTTATATTGTCGATGATCAAAAGAATGGAAAGCGTATCGGCAATGCGTTTCGTAAGACGTCTATTAGCGATGCTACTGTTCATAAAGTATTGCAAGGAGAAACGTTTAATGGTGTTTCTACGTATCCAACGCGTCTTTTTATTACAGGATTTTTCGATAATGAATTAATAAATAGTGTTGGTGTACCGGTAAAGCACGGTGATAAACAGTACGCGTTATTTATTCGTCCTGACATTCAGAACCAATTTGGCGAGATGCGAATTTTCTTAGCGGTATTACTTGGGTTTATCGTACTATTAAGTATTATCTTTATAGCGATTGCAGCAGGTTATATCGTTCGCCCAATCCGTAAATTTACGAACGCTACGCAAAAAATTGCGAGTGGGGAATATGAAATTGAATTAGATGTAAAACGAAAAGATGAAATAGGAACGTTATCTACAAGCTTCCAAAAGATGACGAAGAGTATTAAAGAACTAGATGAAATGAGACAAGAATTCGTTTCGAACGTTTCACATGAATTTCAGTCGCCACTTTCTTCCATACAAGGTTTTTCAAAAACGTTGCAAACAGAAAAGATGAGTGAGGAAGAAAGAAATCATTACTTACAAATTATTGAGGGCGAAAGTAAGCGAATGTCTAGTTTATGTAAACAGTTACTTACGCTCGCTTCATTAGATAAAGAGGAAAAGGTTCTGCAAATAAGAGAATTCAATCTGCAGAAGCAAATTAAAGACGTCATTTTTATGCTTGAGTGGAAATGGCGCGAGAAAGATATTGCCGTTGAATTTGATGTGCCGGATATCACTATAAAAGGTGATGAAAACTTACTTCATCAAGTATGGAGTAATATCTTTACGAATAGTATTAAGTTTTCAAACGATGGTGGGACCATTGAGTTTTTTGTCGAAGAGTTAGAGTCTAGCGTTATAATCTCTATATCCGATAACGGAATCGGCATGGAAAAAGAAGAAATGGAGCGTATTTTTGATCGTTTTTATAAGGTAGATACAGCAAGGGCAAGAAATGTAGAAGGTAGCGGTTTAGGGTTATCGATCGTGCAGAAGATTGTTGAACTGCATCATGGAAACGTTTCAGTGTATAGTACGAAGGGAGAAGGGACGACCGTTCGGGTTGAGCTTCCTAAATAGATGAAAGAGGCTGTTTCGGAACGGCCTCTTTTTTGTTCGTTAGTCTATGTGTAAAGTGAAAAGAGTTGTTTTAAAGATGTGAGTAATCCTATTCCATAATTGGACTTGTTTGTAGAATAAGATTAGGAGGAAGTTTATTTAAAAATGTAGAATCTCTACAGAGTTAGAGGGAGTGTATTAAAACTTGAACTGTGTAGGGAGGAAATTACTTTGAAACGAATTGACTTGTTATTAAACACACTAGATTCAACATTCGATAAAGAGAGTTGGTATGCACCGTTTAAACATGCTATAGAAGGACTTACAGCTGAACAGGCTATGTGGAAACCAGCTGGAGAGACAACGAATACCATTTGGGAGAATGTTAATCATCTCACTTATTACAAAGAAAGACTTGCTGCAAACTTGGAAGGACGTGAATGGACACATAATCTTGACGGTAATGACACCTTTTATCTTACTAAGCAATCTAATAATGATACGGAATGGAAGGAAGTCGTTGAACGCTCTGAAAATGCTCAGCGTAATTTAAGACAGGTATTAAGTGCAATTTCTGAAAGAGAGCTTGAACAAAATTCACTTGAAGGTAAATTACTGGACATCATGCTTCATGAGGCTTATCATACAGGCCAAATTATTCAATTAAGGAAAATGCAGGGGGCATGGCCATCAAAGCGTTAACGGAACCTTTTAGTTGGTGCTATTGTTGAATAAATTTTAGATATTCAAACGACTTTATTATTATATTTTTAACCCCGTCCCAAATTTAGAACGGGGTTATGTTTGGTTTGCTATAAAGCCGCACCTTTCCCGCGTTCTTCCTTAAACCGAAGCTCAAAAGTATCCGCTGTAATTTCATCAGCTTTTGGAAAAGCCCGTAATTTCGGATGAAGTAGCCATACGAGGGAAATGAATAAAATCCCAATGCTAGCAAGCGCGAAAATGAGTTGGCTACTATATACATTCGCAGTGTATCCGCCAATTAAAGAGCCGAGTGGCATAGCAATTGTGCCCATGCTTCGTGTGACTGAATTGATACGCCCAAGATATTGATTTGGAATTACAATTTGACCAATAGTCGCAAATAATATGTTGGTCGCACCAATTGGTATCCAAGCTAAGCCGAATAAAAAAATGGATAGCCATTGAAACGGTACAACCGTTGAGAGAAACCAAAAGAAAGCGCCAGTCGCAAAGCTAATAATCGAGACACGGCCAACATTACGTTTGCCAACCCATGAACTGAATAATGCACCGATGAGACTACCTGCTGATATAGCAGCTAAGAAGAAACCATATAATTTCACACCACCTAAAGAATCAGCGAAAGAAGGGAGTATGGCCATCGTCATACCGATTGAAAAATTAGCGACAACGGAACCGATTAAGAAGACGCCCATTAATGAACGAAAGACGATTGAAAACCCTTCTTTTAAATCAGAGAAATATTGCTTGGTTGAAAGTGTTGTGCCTGCTTCAGTTTGCTTTGGCATTTTCAATGAAAAGAACAATAGGGCAGTAATCGCGAATGTAAAAGAGTCGATTACATATAAAGTGATTGCGCCAAATAGTGCTACTAATATGCCAGAAAGAGTCGTACAAATTAAGTCAATGCCTTGATACGCAAATGAAAAGAGTGAATTTCCTTTTAATAATTGTGTTTTATGCAGTAGAAGTGGTAAAGCTTTTGATTGTGCGGGATAGGCGAATTGTTCAATAAAGGCTACGATTGGCATGATGATGAGTAGTAGGTGGACTGTTAATAGGTCGAAGTAGTGTGTAATAGGAATGATTAAAATAAGAATGCATTGCAAAACTTGTGTGATGACGAGGGTGTGTTTAATGGACCATCTATCAACGAATGGACCAGTAAGAAATTGAAGTGCAGAAGGTAATAATGTAAGAAAACCAGCTAATCCAGAATAAAAAGGATTACCACTTAATTTGTATACGAGCCACATCGCTGCTACATAATACAAACTATCTCCTATGTTTGTAAAAATTCTCCCTAAAAATAATAAGAGGAAATTCCGGTTTTTTAATATGTCCACTTTATCTACTCCTTTATAATAAATTTATTCGGTAAAATAAATTTGACCGTTTATGTAAAAAAAATCGTATTACGATTTTTCTTCTTTTTTAATAAATTGCTGCATTGTTCTCTCAGCGATTTGAAGTGCAGTAGTAGAAATATAATAAGGTTTACTATTCGGGTCTTTATCTGCACCTTTTGTGATTTCGTTTAATTCAGCCATTAATTCATAAAACTTTTTTACCCACACTTGAAATTGTTCTGGCGTAGCATCAAATTCCCAGCAGGATGAAACGTAATTCCACTTAGCTGGATCTTCACTTGCATTTCGTAATGTAAAAGCTTCTTCTGGTGCAGCGAGAATTTGGCTTTTCGTTCTTTCTATCATTTGTAAAAAGATTTGGCGACCTGATTCGCTTAATATTTCTAAATGAGGTAATAGATCTGCAGCAGGGGTGAAGCCTTTCGCGACAGATTGATAAAACTTTTGAACAATCCCATTCTTTTCTTCTGTATAAACGATCTCTATAAGACCATTCTTTTCTAATTCTTTTAAATGATAATGAATTTTCGCCCTTGAAATGCCGAATTTCTCAGATAGTAATTGTCCAGTATAAGGACGTTCGCATAGACGTATCATCATTTCGGAACGTAGTGGATCGCTTAATGCTTTTAGTTGGCTATAAGTAGTTAGTGTTAATACGGGCTTCAAAATGATCAACTCCTTAAATGAAATTACTCGGTCAAGATTATTTGACTGAATTGTATCAAGGATTTCAATTATTTTCAATACTTTCTGAAAATTAAATCTTACTCTCTGTAATCTTCTGTTCATATTCCGTTCATATTTCTTTTTTATGATAAGTGCATAGAAAGAAAGAGGAAGGAGCGAGCGAAATGTTTTTAGCTCTGCGTGAATTAAAACAATCAAAATTACGATACGGATTAATCGGACTTATTATGGTGTTATTATCATTTTTAGTCCTTGTTATTTCAGGATTAGCAAATGGATTATCATATGATAATGCTTCATCGATTCAAAATATGGAGGCAAATAAGTTCGTTTTAGCAGATGATGCGGAAAATAAATTACTTCGTTCACAAATTAAGAAAGACGATGTAGATAACGTAGTAAATCAAGTAGGTGACAAAGAGGCAGTTCCGTTTCGTGTGAAAGTTTCAACATATGAAAAGAAAGATAGCTCGAAAAAGGTTGATATCGCTATTTTCTCAAGCGAACGAGATTCATTTTTAGAACCGAACATTGTAAAAGGGGAGAAATTAGGTACAGCAAACAACGAGATGGTTGCTGATGAATCGATTAAAGAGAAGGGAATCGATATTGGAGATACAATTATCGATCCTGTTTCAAAGAAAGAATTTACAATCGTCGGATTTACGAAAGATCAAATGTTTAGCCATACACCAGTCGTTTATGTAAATGAAGACGTATGGGGATCTATTTCACAACCAAACCAAAAAGATTATAGTGCAATTGCACTTAACACAGATAAAGAAATTAAAAATGCTCACGTTATTGATAAAAAAGAAGTACTGCAAAGTATTCCAGGATTTAAAGAAGAGCAAGGAACATTAACGATGATCATTGCGTTCTTACTTGTGATCGCTGCGTTATTAATTGGTGTATTCTTCTATGTTATTACACTACAAAAAACACAGCAATTAGGTGTATTAAAAGCAATTGGTACAAAGAACTCATATTTAGCAAATAGCTTAGTCGTACAGGCGTTATTCTTATCAGTCGTTGCGATGGTAATTAGTATCGTTCTTGTACAAGGGTTAGAACAAATTTTACCAGCGGGTATGCCGTTCTTATTAACAACACCGATGATTGCACAATACGCAGCAATCTTTATCGTAATTAGTATTTTAGGAACACTTATTTCGTTATACCAAGTATTAAAAGTTGATGCATTAGAAGCAATTGGAGGCGGGATGTAATGACTTCATTATTGAAATTAGACAAAGTAAGTAAAGTGTACGGAGAAGGGAATACGGAAGTAACGGCCCTTCATCCGATGTCGCTTGATGTGAAAGCTGGAGAGTTTATCGGAATCGTCGGTCCTTCTGGATCAGGGAAAAGTACATTATTATCAATCGCGGGTGCACTATTATCACCGTCAAAAGGGGATATTTACATTCGTGAGCAAAATATTACGAAGCTATCAGAAAAGGAAATGACAGACATTCGTTTGAAAAAAATCGGCTTCATTTTCCAGTTCGCAAATCTTGTTCCATATTTAAATGTGAAAGAACAATTACTTTACATTGCTAAGTTAAAAAAAGAAAGTAAACAAGAATCAGAAAAGCGTGCGGATCATTTATTAGCGGCATTTGGATTAGGAGAAAGAAAGAATCATTATCCAAATCAACTATCTGGCGGGGAAAAACAAAGGGTAGCAATCGCTCGTGCGTTCATGAACAACCCAGATTTAATATTAGCGGATGAGCCAACGGCAAGCTTAGACTCAAAACGCGCACGTGAAGTTGTAGAAATGATGAAACGTGAAGTGAAAGAGAGCCAAAAAGCAGCAATTATGATTACACATGATGAAAGAATGCTTGATGTATGTGATCGTATATTGACGCTTCGAGATGGACAGTTAATATAAAAAAAGGAAAACCGTACATGTATGTGCGGTTTTCCTTTTTTTAATGGATTTATTTAGAGAATAACGTTTTAATTTTATTACGAGTAAGTAATAAAATCCCGCCTAATACAGATAGCATTCCTAGAGCCATATTGTTTGATTGCTCGCTACCAGCGTTAGGAAGTTCTTTAGCGTTATTGTTTTTAGTACCATTATCTGCTTGCGTTTGTTTAGACTGTGATACTTCATTAATCTTGTTATCAACATTTTGCTTCGTTGTATGTAACTCAGCTAATTTGTCGTCAATTTTTTTCTCAGTATGCTTAAAGTCGTTGATTTTAATATCTAAGTCTTGTTTTTTCTTTGTTAAATCGTCTGAAACAGTTTGTTTCGATTGTTTAATTTCGTTAATTTTATTTAGTAAATCTTCTCTAGCCTTTTGTAATTCAGCTAGTTTGTTTTTTACATCTTGTTTAGCTAGTTCTAAGTTAGCGGAAAGACTGTCTAAATTGCCTTTAATTTTCTTAAGTTCCTCTAACGTGTTACCAGTATTCGGCTTGTTTTCTTTTAGTTCAGCGAGTTTGTCTTCAGCAGTTTGTTTCGCTTTCTTTAACTCAGCTAATTTTTCATCTACTTGTTTTTTAACTTCCTTAAGTTCATTAACCTTTTGATCAATGTTCTCTTTATGTTGCTTCATTTCATTCACTTTTTCATCGACAGTTTGTTTATGTTCTTTAATCTCATTCACTTTGTTATCGATATTTTGTTTATGCTCTTTTACTTCAGCAACTTTATCTTCTACTTGTTTTTTATGCTCTTTAATTTCAGCGATTTTATCTTCGGCGATTTGTTTGTCTTGCTGAAGTTTTGCATCTAACTCTTGTTTATGTTGTTTAATCTCGTTAATTTTTTCATCAGCAACTTGTTTACGTTCATGTAGTTCATTCACCTTCGTATCAACATTTTCCTTAACCTTGTTAAGTTCATTCAATGTTTGATCCACGTTTTCTTTGTGTTGCTGCAATTTCGCATCTAACTCTTGTTTATGTTGCTTAATTTCAGCTAATCGATCTCCCGTACTTTGCTGAGAAGTAGCATCATTTACTTCCGCATGAGCAGAGTTTGCGCCAGCAATCATTGCTAAAGCTAGTGTAGACGCAGCGATTGTTTGTTTTGTTTTCATATTTTTGTACCTCTTTTCTTTCATATGCATGAACTGTTTTGTGTAAAAATGAGCATATAGAAGTAGATTCTTCCATCATTATATACCATCTGCGCCGTCTAGAGGAAGTATTTGCATAATAATCTATGATTATGTAATTTTTATAATCTCTTATTTGGGGTAGGGGAGTACTCTTTAGCAAATGTAGTTTTTCCAACTGTAATGATAACTAATCTTTTCATGACGCCCTCCATTTGTATTGTTATGAACTGGAATATTCGGTGTAGATCGAAATCTTCCTGCTAGAGATTACACAAATTATTGGAGCGTTAGTAGGCTGGGAGCTTGACAAAAAAACTTATTTATGCTATAATTTACCAATATAAAAATAAGGTGTATAATAGGGTTCTCCTGGCCAGGGGAACCCTATTTTTGTTGTGAAAATGAAGGAGAGTGTATGTGCGTGAAACAAGGTGAAGCAAGTGTAACGTCGTTAGTATCAGCTTTCGGAAGGGCGTATCATAGTGAATTTGATAATCCTAAAATCTTTGATGATTATGTAGCTAAAGATTTCATTTCACAAAAAGAACGTAAAGATATTGAAACGAACATGGTTCAAGGGATTCACTTTTTCAATAAAGACATTGCACAGCAGTTTCAAGACAATCCAAAAGAAATATTAAAATGGATTACGCAAGTTCAGTTATCACCAACACCTTTAGCACGTGCGGCATATTGTGAAAGAGTATTACTACACGAGATTACGCTGGGAGCGAAACAATACGTTATACTCGGTGCGGGATTAGATACGTTCAGTTTTAGACACCGAGAATTAGAAAATAAAATAGAAGTATTTGAAGTGGATCATCCTTCTACGCAGGTGTTTAAGAAGGAAAGAATAAAAGAAACAGAACTTGAAGTTCCAAAAAACCTTCATTTTGTTTCAATGGATTTTACGAAAGGATTTTCCTATGAACAGTTACGCAATGAAGGATTTGAAAATAAAAAGACTTTCTTTAGCCTTTTAGGTGTTTCATATTATTTAACGAAAGAGGAACTTTCCAGTTTAATAGAATGTCTATTCGAGATGGTTCCAGAAGGAAGCTCTATCGTTTTTGATTATCCAGATGAAAACTTATTTACGGAAAAAGGACTGTCCAATCGAGTTGAAAACATGGTGAAAATGGCTGCAGTAGGCGAAGAACCGATGAAATCATGTTTTTCTTATGCCGAAATGGAAGCGCTGTTAGAGAAGGCGGGCTTACTCATTTATGAGCATTTATCACCAGAGGATATTAATGCATTATATTTTGAAGGACGAAACGATTATTTAGAAGCTTTTGAGACGGTGCATTATGTGCATGCGGTGAAGAAGTAAGGAATTAGTAGGCATGGGGAGGAATCTCTGTGTCTTTTTTGTATTAAATTTCCTGCCCTCGAATAAAGAACAGTAAAACCCCTAAGCATGTAGATCTTTGATTTTTATTACAATTTTGTAAGGTTAAGTAATGAAAATCGATAGAACTAGATATGTGAATAGGATACTCTGATTAACGGATAGAATATTCTGAAAAAAGGGGCGGAGCAAATGAAGAATAGACAAAAAGCATCGATAATATGCAAAAGTATTTTATGTTTAATTATTTGCATATTTATTACGAATGAAGCATGGTTTACAAATGTGGTGAGGGCAGAATCGGGCACGCTGACTGATAGGAGTATAGAGGATTTCAAAAAAAAGCTGGATGAACAGGTACCAAAATGGCAGGAGGATTATGAGGTACCCGGGGTTGCAATAGGAATTGTGCATGAGGGACGTATTGCTTATACACTTAACTACGGTTATGTAGATAAAAAGACAAAAAAAGCGGTGAGTGATGATACTTTGTTTCAGGCTGGTTCCATATCTAAAAGTCTTACAGCGTGGGGAATCTTGCACCTTGTAGATGAAGGGCGTTTATTACTAGATGATCCCGTTGGAAAATATCTGACCAAATGGAAATTATCTAATTCAGAGTTTAATAATAATGAAGTTACGATAAGAAGATTGTTAAGTCATACAGCAGGGCTGTCTCCACATAAAGGATATCTCGGGGTTGCACAAGGGAAACATCTTGACTCTATTGAGGAGTCTCTGTCTGGAAAAGGATGGCTTAATGAACCAGTGGAAGTTACCAATAAACCAGGTTCAGAAACAATTTACTCTGGTGGCGGATATACAATTTTACAACTTGTAATTGAAGAAGTTACCGGAATACCGTTTGATCGTTATATGGAAGAACAAATTATGAAACCTTTAGGAATGAAATCTAGTTCATTTTTACAACGTCCTGAAAACCATAACCTTTCAAAAGCTTATGGTTATTTTGGAGAGGAGCTCCCTAGTTACCAATTTACCGAACAGGCTGCTGCAGGTCTTAAGACAAATGTTACCGATATGATGGCATTGATACTTGCAAGCATGGATGCAAATAATAAAGGGAATGGTGTCATCAAAAGTGAACGTGTTGAGGAAATGCAAAAGCCGATATTAGGGGAGAATGGTTTAGGTATATTTGAAAAAAAACTATCTAATCAATGGAAATTACTTTATCATTCTGGTGACAATCGTGGCTGGCATTCTTTTTATGGTTTCATTCCTAATACAAAGGATGGATTGGTAATCCTTACAAATGGTGAAGGTGGTATAGACTTACGACAGGATATTTACCACGCATGGATTGAATATGAAACTGGAAAATTACCTGAAAGTTACTTCGCTCTAGCTGAGCAGAGAAAAACTAACTTCATTACATCAATTGTTATTGGCGCCACATTTAGTATATATTTGCTACTGTTTGTGATTAGTTTGTACAAAGGTAGAAGAACGTTCATTTTTAAGCAAGAGAAGAAATCTTACATCGGATTAGTAGTTAGGACATTTTTACTTATTATTACTGCTGTTCTCGTTTTTTGTGCTGCCGATTTGTGGAGAGTGTTTAGTTTGAATTCCGGTAATACAATAAATTTCATTCTAATAATGGTATGGATTATAACATTATTAATTAGTGGATTTTCCCCGAAAATTAAAAGTAATAAAAACAACGTATGAAACGAAAAGATTTAACATCAAAATTTACATGTATGTAATGTAAAAGACTAGAAAGTTAGATTGGCGTGAATCGCGAATTGTGGAGTGCAAAAAACGACAAAATCTCTTAAAAAACACTTAACTTTTAACTCCATCTATCTTTACAATCCCTCCTTATAATGTGAATTGGACAAGCACCTAAGAGAAAGCAGAACATGTCAGTTTGTACATTCTATTATTAGGGGGAGAATTTGTATGAAAAAGACAGTTGCTTCGTTAGCAGTTATGGCAGCATTATTACCGACATTTTCAGCACATGCGGAAGGGAAAGAGCAAGTCCGAAAATCAGCTACAACTTTTAATGTTATTAGTGATATTCAAGGTGATTTAGGGGATTTTGATCATGTGCTAAAAGATATGAACAAAGTGACGCCACTTTCTAGAGCGCTTATTATGAATGGGGATATAACGCCGACTGGACAACAGTCACAATATGATGATGTAAAGCGTGTGTTAAATAAAAATAAGCATCCAGAAAATGTATGGTCTACTGTTGGGAATCATGAGTTTTATGCTGGTAAATGGACAGCGGATGGGAAACTTTCTCAAAGTACATGGCCAAATGGTGTAACGGAAGAAACACTATTTGGTCGCTACTTACAATTTAGTGGACAAGAAAAGGTATATCATAAAAAAGAATTAGATGGGTATCCACTTTTATTTTTAGGAACTGAAAAATATATGAAATACCACGATTCAAAAATGTGGGACGAAGTATATATGAGTGATGAGCAATTAGGTTGGTTAAAACAAAATTTAGAAGAGTATAGTCAAAAAGATAAAAATAAGCCAATCTTTATTTTCTCTCATCACGTTTTACCTGATACAGTATCTGGATCAAGACAATCACCGTACTTACAAGATTATTTAAACATCGATAAGTTGTACGATATATTAAAAGACTATCCGCAAGTTGTTTTCTTCACGAGTCATACACATTGGGATTTAAACTTACCTGACTGGGCTGGTAAAAAGAAAATTACAGGCGGAGATGAAAAAGGTTTCACTGTTGTAAATACGGGCGGGATTGAAACAGGCTGGATGTCAGCAGGACCAAATGGAGGAGAGAAAACTGCTCCAGATGGCTATTCATTTAAACAAGGGTTACAAGTGAAAGCATATGGTAACGATGTAATTGTGACAGCTTACGATTACAAACGTGATAAGGATATAAAGAAGTTATTAATTAGTGATTCAAAAATTGCGCAGATGGCACCAAATGTAATGGCAGATGATCGTAAAAATATAATTGTCGGTGCAAATGAATATATGGAGTATTCTATAGAAGGAACGAATGAGTGGCATACGTATAGTCAAGCAAATCCTCCGAAATTTGATGGAGATAAAACTGTATACGTACGCCATAAAGGTGAAATGAATTTAGAGGCGGGATTAACGCAGTTACTTCGTTTTTCGGTAAATAAGTGATTGGAGGGAGTCTGCATTTGAATGTGTGGGCTCTTTTTTTGTTGATGAGAAAGGGGTTGCCTGTCTGTCGTTTTTTGTCGATAGATCGATATATTAAGAAAATCGTTGATATACTGCAAGTTACGATCGATATATTTGAAAAATCGTTGATATATTGTAAGTAATGAACGATATATTTAA
Organism: Bacillus cereus group sp. BfR-BA-01311; assembly: GCF_022664295.1. Classification (NCBI taxonomy): domain Bacteria; kingdom Bacillati; phylum Bacillota; class Bacilli; order Caryophanales; family Bacillaceae; genus Bacillus; species Bacillus cereus group sp. BfR-BA-01311. The sequence continues at coordinate 137,447 of NZ_JAKUHC010000002.1, read as the reverse complement.
AAAATCGTTGATATAAATTTCATGTACCGTAATTAAGTTAAAATCATTAATACGGTTTTACTTATCAAAATGAAATTCTAATACATTTTTAACCGAGAAAGATGACTTCACCATTTTTACGTGTAATAATAGTAACGTTACATATATTGTGAAAGAAGTACAAAAGGAGCGTTACAATGAATTTAGCTAAATTCCCGAGGAAAAAATATACAGAATCATATACACCAATTGAAAAGTTAAACAACTTTTCTGAAGCACTTGGTGGTCCGACTATTTATTTTAAACGAGATGATTTACTTGGTTTAACAGCCGGTGGCAATAAGACGAGAAAGTTAGAATTTCTAGTTGCAGATGCACAGGAAAATGGTGCAGATACGTTAATTACAGCTGGTGGTATTCAGTCAAATCATTGCCGCCTGACACTTGCTGCTGCGGTAAAAGAAAAAATGAAATGTATTCTTGTATTAGAGGAAGGGCTTGAGCCAGAAGAGAAGAGAGACTTTAACGGAAACTATTTCTTATATCACTTATTAGGTGCTGAAAACGTCATTGTTGTACCGAACGGAGCAGACCTGATGGAAGAAATGCATAAAGTAGCAAAAGAAGTAAGTGAAAAAGGAAATACACCATATGTAATTCCAGTTGGTGGATCAAACCCTACAGGCGCTATGGGATACGTTGCTTGTGCGCAAGAAATTATGGCGCAATCATTTGAGCAAGGAATTGATTTCAGTTCAGTTGTTTGTGTAAGTGGTAGCGGCGGTATGCATGCTGGTTTAATTACTGGTTTTTCTGGAACACAAAGCCATATTCCTGTAATCGGGATTAATGTAAGTAGAGGAAAAGCTGAGCAAGAAGAGAAAGTAGCAAAACTTGTAGATGAAACTTCAGCACATGTTGGTATTCCAAACTTTATCTCGCGCGACGCTGTTACGTGCTTTGATGAATATGTAGGGCCAGGCTATGCGTTACCAACGCCAGAAATGGTAGAGGCAGTTCAGTTACTTGCGAAAACAGAAGGTATTTTACTTGATCCAGTGTATACAGGTAAGGCGGTAGCGGGATTAATCGACTTAATTAGAAAAGGTAAATTTAATAAGGAAGACAATATTTTATTCGTACACTCAGGTGGTTCACCAGCTTTATATGCGAATACTTCTTTATTTGCGTAAGTGTAAAAAGCATTGGGTATCCAATGCTTTTTTGTTATATACTGGAATTATTGAGAGGTAGGAGGATGATATGAATTCAAATTTAAAATGGATTATATATACGGTACTTGGCATTTCTATTCTATTAATCTTATTTGTGGCTTATGGGGTGTATTCTTATTTTACATTTTAAAAGCGTAATGGAAGTGAACCATAATGTAATGTATGTTATAGTTTGATATGTTAATTACTTACAATACTTTCCACAAGGAGAATACATAATGAGAGCAAAGAAACTAGTAACGTTAGCAGTTCCATTTATGCTGTTAGTCGGATGCGAGGTAGGAGATAAAGATTCTACTCATAAGACTGAGCAAACTAGTAAAGCAATAACGAAAACAGTAATTTCCGAACAACAGTATCCGTACTACATATGTGAGCAAGTGGTAGAGTTCCAATTTAAGAAGGATGAACTATTACTAAACTTAGGAGAATCCTTAAAGGATAAAGAAAAAGCAAAAGCTGTTTTAAAAACATCAAACGAGATAGATAAAATTTTAGATAATATGGAACACATAAAAGTACCTGATACATACAAAGACATTCACAAATCCATACAAGAAGGGGTAACAGAGGCAAGAAAAGCAACGAAGTTAATTAAGGATGCTGGTAAAGAAGATAAACAGAAGATTCAAGAAGCTGCAATGAAAGGTACTGAATTTTTATCAGGTGTAGACGGAGAGCATTGGAAAAAAGCAATTTATGAGTTATCACAGGAAAACAAAGATGCTTATAGTAAGGCACTTGATAAGAAAGTAAAGGAGTACTCAAAGTAAAACAGTAACTTGTAACAATACATATCCACCTAAAATTTCCGCGAATGCTATGCTAGGAAGTTAGGTGGGAGATTACTGTCCTTAAATGTGGCTGATTAAAGCTACAGCCACATTCTCCTGTTCTAATTAACTAAAAGAAGAACTTCCCCATCCCGATTAAACTACTGATCATTCCTATTCCACTCATGGTGCCTTTTCCTGCTGTAAGTAAGTTTCCAAGCATTCCAAGCTGACCGTTACCTCCATTATTTCCCCATCCCATTGGGGCCCACGGACCACCCCAGCCTGAAGGATTACCAAAAACACCCGAGTTATTGGTATTGAAATGAAAAGGCTTGGCTGGCGGCGATAGTAAAGCGGCAAGATGACCTTGTGCGAACATCCCTGTATGATTGAATGGTTGCGCCCAGGGGAAGGGAGGTTTTTGAAAATTAAAACCTGCATGACCTGGTAATGGAGTCCAATTAGCAGGGTGACCTTGTGGTATTATCCCTGCATAATTAATTGGCTGCTGCCCCCAAGAGAAGGGAGGTGGTTGGGGATTGAACCCCGTATAATTGGCTGATGAATCCCAACTAACTGGATAGACTCGGTAACTCCAATTCTCAGGAGGCTTTAAATCATTCATTACCTCAAATTTAGTTATTTCGGGCTGTGAATATAATGAAATTTTGTTATTATATTGTTCCCCGTTTCCCTGTGACTTCAAATACCAATATTGGTGCATACGCTAATTCCCCTCACTTTAAAAATGTAATGTTAGACTTAGCCTATGTAATATTCTTTTTTATGGATGGTTACATAACTAGATCTACAAGCCTGTATTTAAAGGAATGGGTGCGTGGTCTTTTTGATTTTTCTCGCTGCCTGTAAAATTCCCATTGATTTAAAGTTTCAATTTATTTTAGAAGGGTATTTTCAGTTGCTTCTTTTTGTATTTCAGCCTAATTTAAATTCCGGTAACAAACATTTTTATAAAGGTTTAATCAACAAAAAGATTTTAAAATGGTATGTTGAGCAAGTGGAATTGCTAAAAAGAGAATATCCATTCGAAGAGTTTGGCAAAATACTGCAAGGGTAATATTTTCTTGTGCAAATATGTAAACGATTTAAACGAATCAATGAAATTTATAATGAAGGGGCAATTAAATATATGAATGAAACATTACATAAAAGAAAACCACCATATGTAATGCTTGTAATCCTTTTTATTGGGGCATTTGTTTCATTTCTAAATAACTCCCTTTTAAATGTAGCCTTGCCATCAATAATGAAAGATTTAAACATTCAAGATTATTCAACGATCCAGTGGCTTTCTACAGGGTATATGCTTGTAAGTGGTATATTAATTCCGGCCTCAGCATTTTTAATAACGCGTTTTTCAAATAGGAGCCTATTTATTACATCTATGGTGATTTTTATTCTTGGTACTGCCTTAGCGGCTGTAGCGCCGAATTTTGGTTTATTACTTACTGGTCGGATGGTTCAAGCGGCAGGCTCTTCAGTTATGGGACCTTTGTTAATGAATATTATGCTAGTAAGCTTTCCGAGAGAAAAAAGGGGAACAGCAATGGGGATTTTTGGACTAGTTATGATTACAGCTCCAGCAATTGGGCCGACACTATCAGGTTATATTGTAGAGTATTATGACTGGCGTTTGCTTTTTGAAATGATTTTACCGTTAGCAATCATTAGCTTACTGTTAGGGATTTGGAAATCTGAGAATGTCATGAAACAAAATAAAAATGCAAAACTTGATTATCTCTCATTACTATTATCTTCTCTCGGTTTTGGCGGTTTGTTATATGGATTCAGTTCTGCAAGCTCCGATGGTTGGACGAATAAAGTTGTCTTAACAACTTTAATCATAGGCGCTATTGCCCTAATTGCTTTCATTATTCGTCAATTAAAAATGGATGAGCCGTTATTGGATTTACGTGTTTACAAGTACCCAATGTTTGCACTTGCGTCTGTAATTGCAATTGTTAACGCGGTGGCCATGTTTTCGGGTATGATTTTAACACCAGCTTATGTACAAAACGTCCGTGGTATTTCGCCGCTGAGCTCTGGGCTGATGATGCTTCCAGGTGCAGTAATAATGGGGGTTATGTCACCAATTACAGGTAAACTATTTGATAAATATGGCCCTCGGATTCTTGGCATAGTAGGGCTTTCCATTACAGCTGCTTCAACTTATATGTTGGCAAATCTGCAAATTGATTCTAGTCATACACATATTATTCTTATTTATACACTGCGAATGTTTGGGATGGCGATGGTGATGATGCCACTTATGACAAATGGTCTTAATCAATTGCCAACGCGCTTAAATCCGCACGGTACAGCTGTTAATAATACAGCTCAACAAGTGTCCGGTTCGATTGGTACTGCTATTCTTGTTACGATTATGAACTCTGTAACAAAAACAAAAGCTGAAAGTTTAATGTCTCATATAGATCCAACAACCTTTACAGAAACTACGAAGGCAATAGTAACTCAGAAGGCTTTATTATCTGGAATTCAATATTCATTTTATGTAGCGCTTGGCATGAATGTTGTTGCGCTACTATTAGTTTTTTTCGTTAAACGTGTAGATACAAGTGCGGAAGCCGTCGAGAAGTTAAATCGGTAGAGAAGAATAAAACGCTAGATAAAGATTCCTACAAGTTTTTTTGCTGCTAAGGCGCCGGTATTTAAAGCTAGAAAAAACTAAAAGAAGCAGGGAAATAATTATGTAGTGAAAGAGGACCTGATGTTCATATCAGGTCCTCTTTCATTAGTAGCACGGTATACTTGCTTATCGTATTGGTTTAACTAAACTACTGATTTTTCGAATACTACAATCTTAAGCTCGTCAACTTCTCTATTTTGGGGTGTTTTAGAAGAAAATGAATCAAAATAATCATTTTTATGAACAAATACAAGAGATGAGATCCGTTTGCAATTTCTTATAAACATTACAAGTTTAGATTATCTTTTAATACCAACATTAAAAGGCTCCAACTATATTTATTCGCTTCATTTTAATTTAGTATTTTTCTACAAGTTATAAATCTAATTGCCAAGCTTATACGCAATATCATAATCATGAATAGTTAGGGAAAAGATAAAATAAGGTAATCAATTACATATCTTTATTTCATGCTTTTTTGAAAGGGTGTTTTAAATGGAAAAAAAAGTATCTGATATTCCTCAGCCGAAAACATATGGACCGCTGGGTAATCTCCCATTAATCGATAAAGATAAACCGACCCTATCCTTTATCAAGATAGCGGAAGAGTATGGTCCCATTTTTCAAATTCAAACTTTAAGTGATACCATCATTGTCGTTTCTGGACATGAATTGGTAGCAGAAGTCTGTGACGAAACACGGTTCGATAAAAGTATAGAGGGTGCTTTAGCAAAAGTTCGTGCCTTTGCTGGAGACGGATTATTTACTAGCGAGACTCACGAGCCTAACTGGAAAAAAGCTCATAATATTTTGATGCCTACATTTAGCCAACGGGCAATGAAAGATTACCATGCCATGATGGTCGATCTTGCTGTACAACTCGTTCAAAAATGGGCACGGCTTAATCCGAATGAAAACGTAGATGTTCCGGAGGATATGACTCGCCTTACGTTAGATACAATTGGTCTATGTGGTTTTAATTACCGATTCAATAGCTTTTATCGTGAGACCCCTCATCCTTTTATTACTAGCATGACCCGTGCTCTAGATGAGGCGATGCACCAATTGCAGCGGCTGGATATAGAAGACAAACTTATGTGGAGAACGAAACGTCAATTTCAGCATGATATTCAATCTATGTTTTCTTTAGTAGATAATATTATTGCTGAACGTAAAAGTAGTGGAGATCAGGAAGAAAATGATTTACTTTCCCGTATGTTAAATGTGCCAGATCCGGAAACTGGTGAAAAATTAGATGATGAAAATATTCGTTTCCAAATTATTACCTTTTTAATAGCTGGACATGAGACAACAAGTGGATTGTTATCTTTTGCAATTTACTTTTTATTAAAGAATCCGGATAAGTTGAAAAAAGCCTATGAAGAAGTAGACCGTGTTTTGACAAATCCTACTCCAACATACGAACAAGTTATGAAACTGAAGTATATACGGATGATTTTAAATGAATCGCTACGTCTATGGCCTACCGCTCCAGCATTCAGTCTCTATGCAAAAGAAGATACAGTGATTGGTGGGAAATACCCAATTAAGAAAGGAGAAGATCGTATTTCTGTTCTTATTCCACAGCTGCATAGGGATAAAGATGCATGGGGAGACAATGTGGAAGAATTCCAACCTGAACGATTTGAAGAGCTAGATAAGGTTCCTCATCATGCTTATAAGCCATTTGGAAATGGCCAGAGAGCATGTATCGGTATGCAATTTGCACTTCATGAAGCCACTCTTGTAATGGGAATGCTTCTTCAACATTTTGAATTAATCGATTATCAAAACTATCAGCTGGATGTAAAACAAACATTAACGCTAAAGCCCGGTGATTTTAAGATTAGGATTCTACCCCGAAAACAAACTATTAGTCATCCTACTGTTCTTGCACCTACAGAGGACAAGCTGAAAAACGATGAAATTAAGCAGCACGTTCAGAAGACACCTTCTATTATTGGGGCCGATAATCTTTCACTTCTTGTTCTGTACGGCTCGGATACAGGTGTGGCAGAAGGTATTGCAAGAGAATTAGCAGATACAGCTAGTTTAGAAGGGGTTCAAACGGAAGTGGTAGCTCTTAATGATCGAATTGGAAGTTTGCCAAAAGAAGGAGCGGTACTTATTGTGACTTCTTCTTATAATGGAAAACCGCCAAGTAATGCAGGGCAGTTTGTGCAATGGTTGGAGGAACTAAAACCAGATGAGCTAAAAGGTGTTCAATACGCAGTTTTTGGTTGTGGAGATCATAATTGGGCTAGTACCTATCAACGGATTCCAAGATACATTGATGAGCAGATGGCTCAAAAAGGAGCAACAAGATTTTCTAAACGCGGAGAAGCAGATGCAAGTGGTGATTTCGAGGAACAGCTTGAGCAATGGAAACAAAGTATGTGGTCTGATGCGATGAAGGCATTTGGATTGGAACTCAACAAAAATATGGAAAAAGAGCGCAGTACTTTGAGTCTACAATTTGTCAGTCGTCTTGGAGGATCTCCTCTTGCACGAACATATGAAGCAGTTTATGCATCTATACTAGAAAATCGTGAACTCCAATCACCCAGCAGTGATAGAAGTACACGACATATCGAGGTATCTTTGCCAGAATGCGCTACATATAAAGAAGGAGACCACCTTGGAGTGTTGCCAGTTAATAGCGAGAAAAATATCAACCGAATTTTAAAACGTTTTGGGTTAAATGGGAAGGATCAAGTTATACTGAGTGCAAGTGGACGAAGTATAAATCACATACCTTTAGACAGTCCTGTTAGTTTATTGGACCTTCTTAGTTATAGTGTTGAAGTTCAAGAAGCTGCCACTCGAGCACAAATACGAGAAATGGTAACATTCACAGCATGTCCTCCTCATAAAAAAGAATTGGAAGCATTATTAGAAGAAGGAGTTTACCATGAACAAATATTAAAGAAACGGATTTCAATGTTGGACCTTCTTGAAAAGTATGAGGCTTGTGAAATCCGATTTGAACGCTTTTTAGAACTTCTTCCTGCGCTCAAACCGCGTTACTATTCTATTTCAAGCTCTCCACTCGTTGCACACAATCGTCTGAGCATTACGGTCGGTGTTGTTAATGCGCCTGCATGGAGTGGGGAAGGGACATATGAAGGAGTCGCTTCTAATTACTTAGCTCAGCGTCATAATAAAGATGAGATTATCTGTTTCATTCGAACGCCACAATCAAACTTTGAATTACCTAAAGATCCAGAAACACCAATTATTATGGTTGGGCCAGGTACTGGAATTGCACCATTCCGTGGATTCTTGCAAGCGCGTCGTGTTCAAAAGCAACAAGGTATTAACTTAGGACAAGCGCATCTATATTTTGGTTGTCGTCATCCTGAAAAAGATTATCTCTATCGTACAGAACTAGAAAATGATGAAAGAGATGGATTAATCTCTTTACACACAGCTTTTTCTCGTTTAGAGGGACATCCAAAAACATATGTACAGCATTTGATAAAACAAGATAGAATCAATTTAATTTCGTTATTAGATAATGGAGCTCATCTTTATATATGTGGTGATGGAAGTAAAATGGCTCCGGATGTAGAAGATACCCTTTGTCAAGCATATCAAGAAATTCATGAAGTCAGTGAACAAGAAGCAAGAAATTGGTTGGATCGTGTGCAAGATGAAGGGCGATATGGAAAAGATGTTTGGGCTGGTATATGAATGTTTCTTAATTAGATACATATTAACTAATGAACTTCTTTCGAATAAATTTCACTTTATTAGTATAGTGTATTTAGATGAATAGTGATTAACCAGATTATTTAGTATCTACTAAATAAAAAACAGGACCTGATATACATCTATTAGGTCCTGTTTCACATAGACATTATACATCGATATTTTCCACACATTATCAATGTTTGTAATGTAGTTAGCCTTTTGAGTCAGCTATAAAATCAGATATTATTTTTTCGATATCGAAAGGAGTAATCCCTTTATTCAAAGAGAAAATAGTTTCTGCTTCTTCGATGTCTTGAACGAGTTCACCTCTAGCTTCAATATGTAATCGGAACAAGTCATATAAATTCGGTTTAACTAAATTAGTTAAAGCCTTTCCAACTAGTATCATACCTTTTTGATTAGCTTCGATGGTATTATCATAAGTTAGATCTCTTGTAAGAGACAAATCTGTCCAAATCAATTTTCGTTCCTTTAAGTCTAAAATAACTGGAATAGAGATTTGGGTGTCGGCAGTAATATCCACTTTATCTTGAACAGTAGAAGGTTCAAATATTTCACCTGAACCAGGATATTGACGAACCATCCAACCAGTAAAGCATTCTGGTAAATCTTTATATGGTTGGTCTGTGTAAGAAAGCAAAGTCATAACTACATAGCGTCCACCATATTTCAGCACAGACGGAATATCGAAATCAATGAATTCAGATGCTCCCTTTGGTGCAGAAGTAATATCTCCGCTATGGTAGGCTTTGAAATTTTTTGAACGTAAGTTCGTGAAGGATACATGTTCTTTGTATTGCCAATCTTCGTCGTACATTGCAGCAGACAAATCAATGTCAACACGTCCTGTATGTTGTCCATTCACATAGCCTTCTTTCCACCATAGGAAAAAACGAATCGTATCTCCTTCTGGCAAATCTACTTTACTTCCTCGAGATAATGTGCGAAGCGCTTTGCTGGCTGAACGTTGAGAGAAGGGAACTAAGTGATTTTTTAACTGTTCATCCAAAAATACTTTTCCGAGACTTGGAAGTTCTGCGAAGCGATTTTTTAAAGTATCTTCACACATTTTTACAATCATTAAACAAATATCCTCTGAGATAAATGGAAGTGTATTTTCAATACCTATAGCTTTTGCTACATTTCCCTTTGGAAAAAAGGTGCGAAATTCATTTTTATCATTTCGATGCTTAAAATGAGCCGTGAGTTGAAGTAATACAGGAGTAGAAACATTTCCTATTATACTTAGAAACTCTTCGAGAATATTGAAAACATCTGTTGACGTATCACTACATAAACGGATTAAATGATCCAAGCGTCTGGCAAATTCCCCCGGGCGAGTTTTTAAAAGATTTTTCGCTGTCATGATATCACGATTCAACAAAGCTGCTTCTATTTTTCCATTAAATGTTTCAACTTTAATGTTGTTGCGAAGCATCTCAAATGCTCGGTGGGTTTTTGGGAAACGAGTATGATATTCTGCTGGATGAAGAATTTCACCTAAACGAATCCAACGTTTTTTGTATCGAATCATATCTTCGGTAATGTTTCCGCATTGCTCTAACAATCCTAAAAGGAAGCGTCTTTCTACTCGATTAAACTTCTTGAATCGAACGGAGGATGCTAAACTCACATCACCTTCAGATAAAGCAACTGCAAGGCGAAGAACATCAGTTGCTGTTTTAAAATACTTTGCAGCAGCATCGGCTGATATTTTTCTGTTTATTAATAAAACTCCAATTATAAAAGACATATTTTCCTTATGAGGAATTACATTAGGTAGAAAACAGGAAACATCTTCAGTGTGTGTAATAGCCCATTCTACATCTGTCTTATCAGTTGAGGAAATAGAGCTGTTTGCACGAATCAATTGAGAAATCATTTGATTGAAATCTTCTTCACTTCCTAAGTCAATAACTTTCAAATCAACGCTATCTAAAAGAGGAAGTCGTTCTTCTACTTTTGATATAGGCAGGCGCAACGTCACATAGTGAATAACGGCATTGATGTATAAATCAGCGTCACTTAAATCCATCATTTGTTGCGGAAAGTTTGGATACATAGGAGTAAACTGAATATGTGCACCAACCATTTCTTTTAAATGTTTTACCAACTCTTTGTAAAACGATGTGAATGTATCAACCGAAAGTGTTTGCAACTCTTCTATTAAAGGCTCAGAAAAAGTAAATCCTAAACTTTCCAAGTTTTTTAAAGCAGTGGCTAAATACATGTTCGGTAGTTTATTTTCTTCTCTTTTTATAATTACTTTTAAACTTCTTCTTATGTAAATAGAGTTTTTCATGAGAACGCCAGCTATTCACTCCTTATAAAAGAGGGGAATAGTCTGACTGTCCTCCTTTCAGTGGTAGATTTTTATTTTTACATGCATAAACACACTAATTGTAGAGAAATGCACTGAGGGTATAAAGCTATTTTTTAGTGAAAAATTAGGGGTATAACATTTAGTTGTTAAGTGGTAATTTGTTAATTAAGAAAAGAAAACCTCTACATCAATGGTTGATAAACTAAAGTTTATTCAAACCCAAAGAAGAAAGAGGTTTTATAGTCTAATTATTTTCATAGGAAATTGACAACTCTAAAACAATTTGAAATTTCTACAAAGAAGGAAGAATTGTCATAGCCTATGTGTTTAGCAGGAAAGTAACATCCCTATTTCGCCAAAGAAGTTAGAAGGAAGGAACGTCATAGCCTGCTTTATTAGTATATTCTCTTGCGAAGAGCAATTCAAGTATACTGTCTGATTTTTTATATTTTTCTTAAAGGGGAATTTTCATGTTTATCAATTAAATATGTTGAAGTATCCAAATATGAATACAAACTGTTATTCATGAGAATTTAGTTCGTTTGCAGCGTTTTGGGAGCAACTTATTCTGTTAGATTGATAGATATAAGGAAGCAACACTTTTGAATGATTTATTACTTGTAAGTGACTGTTCAATGCATCGTACTATTAAAAAATCTAAATTAAATCATTAAATTGCGATAAAATGTGGTCGGAAATAATGAAATTTTAGGAAAAATAAGGTACACTAGTCTATGATTTTAGTTGAAAATCGTTTGACGTTAATGCATACGGGGGAAAGATTGATGAACAACAATACAACAAATGAATCAGTTGAAGAAATTGATCAAAAACGAGTAAGATCAAAAAAACGTTATACAAATTGGAAGTTTATCGCAGCGGGTATTGGTGTAATTGCACTTCTTATTGGGGGAATGAGTTATTATCAGGCAACTCACTTCAATTCGAATGTTACAATTAATGACACAAAAGTTGGTGGTCTGAGCGCTGATCAGGCAATACAGAAATTAAAGACATCTGGACTAGCAAACAAAGTCTATGTTGATCAACAACAAATTTTAGATGAAAAAGATACAAAAACGGAACTTACGGAAAAAGATTTGCCTCAAGTTAAGAAACTATTAAAAAGTCAGTGGACATTTTTCCCTTCCTCAAAGGGAGAAAATTATTCATTACTACCAGAGAAGGCAGATCAGTATCGTAGTGAAACGATGAAAAAACTTGTAGAAGAAACGCTCATCTCTATGAATGAAAAATTAAAAGCGCCTCAAGATGCTATGGCGAAGCTAGAACAAGGAAAAATTGTTATTTCGAAAAGTGTTGAAGGAAAACAGTATGACGTTACTAGTCTACTGAAAGATTACGATAAGCAAAAATATAAAAGCGAAATTCATCTGAAGTCTGCATACATAAAACCTATTAAAGAAGACGATCCGATTGTCAAAAAAGAGGAGAAAGCACTACAGAATCTTCTTGGGCAGTCTGTTGAGTATAAAGTGCAGAATGAAGTTTATACTTTAAAAGCGAAAGATTTAATTCAAAATGCTTCTATGTCAAAGGATATGAAAGTTACAATTGACGCGAGCGACATTAAGAAAAAAATTACTGAAATTAATAATGCCAAATCAACATTAAATAAAGATTTCTCATTTAAAACGCATTCTGGTTCAGTCATATCAGTAAAAGGGCAAGGCTACGGCTGGGCACTAGATGTTGAAAAAGAAACTAAACAAGTTCAACAAGCCTTTGAGAAAGGCGAAAAATCGCTTTCTGCTTCTAATATTCACGGAAATGGTTGGGAGAAGGAAGGTATCGGTTATAAAACAACAGCGAATAATGGCATCGGAGACACGTATGCGGAAGTTTCAATTGCAGAGCAACAAATTTGGATTTACAAAGATGGAAAATTAGTTGTTACAACAAATGTAGTAACTGGTAAACATAGTACTGGTGAAGATACATCACCAGGTGTGTGGTACGTTCTATATAAACGAACACCATACACGCTAAGAGGTAGCGCAGTAGGGAAAGCTGATTATGCGGTTAAAGTAGATTACTGGGTTCCATTCACAAATAGTGGTCAAGGATTCCACGATGCCGGCTGGCGAAAAGACTGGGGAAATAACGCTTATTTAACAGGAGGATCAGGTGGGTGTGTGAACCTTCTTCCTAATGTTGCAAAAACTGTCTATGATAGTTTGAACACGTATGATCCAGTTATCGTGTACTAAAAAATAGCTACGTATCAAGAAATAAACAAAACTGGAAATCTTACCTGATGGTATATGAAAAAACACCTCTTGCATTCGCATACTAAGTGTGCAAATGTAATGGAGGTGTTTTTGTTTGAATACAAAAGTGTATTGTTAATAAGAAACAAAGTAGAAAGAGATTAAGAATAAGTATTCAAATAATCAATAAAATTGACAATGAATATCATTTTCACTTAATATAGAATCGTCGCATTTAATTAGACATGAATTTTTTGTTAATATAATAGATTTCTATTAAGTTGTCATATTTACGAACTATCATTAAATATTTTAAGAATTTAAACGTAGGAAAGGGTAATATAAAATGAACTGGAAAAAAGGCGGGTTATGGGTTATTATTTTTTTCGTTGTAAAAGGCACGATTTCTACACTTTTAATCGTTACAGGTGCTAAATATTTTGATTTATCATTTATGCAACTTATCTTATTAATTCTGACCTTATTAGTGATTTCTCTAATAAGTCGTAAATTGCTCTATAGACATAAACAAAACAAAAAGCAAAAAGAGCTAAATATATAATGAAGCCCCAGAGACCATTGGATTTCTGGGGTTTTATTTTGATAGTTTTTTCGCATGTATATTAATTTAACAGAATAGGTTGTCCAAAATGATAAAATCGATGATGTTTAAAATGCTTCAGTTATTTTTACATAAGGATTGTAGAGAGCCTTTGAATCAATCTTTATTCTGAAGCGACAGACACGTATAAATTATGCTCTTTTTTCAATTGGTAGTTTAAATGTAAAAGTACTGCCTTCTCCTAATTTACTTTCAACCGCAATTTCTCCTCCATGTAGTTCGACAATCCATTTTACCATCGACAATCCTAAACCTGTGTTTCCGATGTTTGAAGATGTTCGTGCTGCGTCAACTCGATAGAAGCGGTCCCATATTTTAGTAATATGTTGCTCGCTGATGCCGATGCCATTATCGGAGACTTTACCTATTATGTTGGTTTCATCACGGAATAGTTGCATATGCACAGTTCCGCTCGCTTTACTATAAGCAATCGCATTCGTTAGTAAATTCATTAATAAACGCATCATCAATGTTTGATCTGCTTTAATAAATAGGTCTTCCTCTATATTAGTTGTTATTTCAACCGAAGCTTCTTGAACCATTAATGAAAGCTCTTCTACAACGATTTCCGTTAATTCACTCATATTGATACATTCAAATTGGAAAGTATTATGGTTTCCTTGGTCAGCTCGTGCTAATAATAAGAGTTGTGAGATTAGAGCGGACATTTTACGTGATTGTTTTAAAATTACTTCTAACGATTCTTCCATTTCTTTCGGATTATTTCTCTGCGATAAAGCGTATTCGCATTGCGAAATAATAACAGATGTTGGTGTTCTTAATTCATGAGATGCGTCAGATGTAAATTGTTTTTCACTTTCGAATGATGTCTCCAATCGCTCAAACATTTTGTCAAAGGTTTGTGCTAAATGATACATTTCGTCTTTCGGTGAACCTTGTAAATTAATTCTCTTCGAAAGGTCTTTACCATCACCAATTTTACTGGCTGAATCACTCATTTGTTGCACAGGTCGAAACGCCCTTTGCGTAATAAAATATCCTCCGAATGCCGCAATAAGAATAAGTAATGGGAATGAGATGATTGTTACCACGATAAGCGTATTCATCGTTGAGGATAATTGGTTCATAGTCATTATTCCACGAACCCAGACTTGCTCATCGCCGCCTGCATTATGGAGAAAATCATATACTATCCATTCTTTATTGCCGTCTTTAATGGTTTGTATTTCATCGGATTTAAGCGATATCTTTTTATTAAAGCTTGTTGGACTATGTCCTACCAACAGCTCACCTTGTTTACTATAAATACTAATATTTACTCCATCTTCTAAGGTTTCAAAATCATCGTCAATCTTTAACTGCCCATGCTTATATTCGATATCTTCCATGCTTTCTTTTACTGTGTTCTTCAATTGATCTTTCATATTAAAAAGCAAAACTTTATCTGAAGAAGTTAAAATAAAAGCTAACACGAGTGCCATAATAATTACAATTAGCCCCGTATACCACAGAGTTACTCTCATTTTTATTGATAGTCTTTTCATGATTCTACTCGCAATACGTAACCAGTTCCTCGTACTGTATGAATTAACTTCGTTTCAAACTGGCTATCAATTTTTTTGCGAAGATAGCGGACGTAAACATCAATAATATTCGAGCCACCTTCATAATCGTAATTCCACACATGTTGCTCAATTTTATCTCGTGTCAACACAACTTCTTTATTACGAATCATATATTCTAAAATAGCAAATTCTTTACTGGAAAGAGTGATAACTTGGTCTCCTCGTGTTACTTTATGCATATTGCAATCTACCACTAGATCAGCGATTTCAAATACATTAGATGTATTTCCTGTTTTTCTTCGCATTAACACTCGAATTCTTGCTAACAGTTCATCAAAAGCAAACGGCTTTACTAAATAATCATCCGCACCTAAGTCGAGTCCTGTTACACGATCGTCAATTGTATCTTTAGCTGTAAGAAGCAAGACAGGAGTTGCATTATTGTCCGCGCGTAATCTTTGTAATACTTGTAAACCATCTATTCCTGGAATCATAATGTCAAGTACAATCAAATCGTAGGTAGCCATGTTTATATAATCCAGGGCATCTTCTCCATTCCCACATGCATCGACACTATAATGTTCTGCATTTAATCGTTTCACCAATATATTTTGTAAGTCTTGTTCATCTTCGACGATAAGAACTCGCATTAACATTCTCCTTTTCTTCTTATTAGTATGTATCACTATAATTCAAAAACATTAAAGGAAGATTAGAAACTAGTTAATTATATCATTTTATCTCACATTAACGGGCAGTAAGACTACTCCCTCAAAATTCGGTGAATGCGAGGTAGGTAGGGATTAACTGCCTGTAAAAGCCTTCACTTTATTTTTTTGTACATTAATCTTCCTTTAATGTTTGTTCAGTAATATAAAGGCAAGGATAAGGTGCACATGTAAAGGGAGGAAAACAGAATGGGAAAATGGATGCTGATTGGAGCAATGTCCTGTTTATTCTTAACAGCTTGTTCTACTCAAGCTGATAACAATACAGAAGTACAACAACTGAAAGTGGAAAATGATAAATTACAAAAAGAAGTTGCTCAATTACAACAAGAACCAAGCAAAATAGGGCCTGCTACGAATGATACGAAGCAAACACAAGATTTCAAAAACGAAGTCACATCTATTGTCGAAAAGGCAAATAACACGAAACCAGTTGGAGCAAAAGAAGAAAACCTAAATACGTACTTAGCAGCAAAAAAAGAAATTGACCAATTGGATGACAAGATAGATATATCTGATAATCAGCTAGAAGCAGATTATCACGCTGGAACGATAACTGTTGAACAATATCAAACGCAAGAAAGAGAACACGATATACTGGAAGATCAATTAGAACAAGCAGAAAATGCACTTGAAGCAAGATTTGGAATAGAGGATTAATCATTAAGGAGTGGATGGAAATGTTAAAACATAAAAAGAAAATAATGATAAGTGTAATTGCTATTTTAGTAAGTGGTATTGCTATTATTAGTGGATATTATGGCATGGGTTACAATTATGCAAAAAAGAATGAAAACTACACAGAGAAACAAGTTCGTGAAATTTCTTTAGCTCATACAAATGGAGAAATTATTAATGTGAAAAAAGAATTCGAATTAGAAGATGACAACTTAGCACAATCAAAATTTGAATATGAAGTGGAAATCAAGACACCTGATAATCTGTTAAATATTTTAAAGGTTAGTGCTAGAACGGGTACAATAGAAATCGATAATGAAGATTAAATAAATATCGCGTATTTGAAAAAGCTCCTAACAAAATTTGTTAGGAGCTTTTTCATGTTTATACTTTACTATTTTAAATAGGGGACTGCTACATCGCTAGTAAGTTAAGCAATACACTCATCTTTTTCGTTTTGGGAAACTATCAAATTCTTAAGTTGATGGGCATAGTGAAAGAAGACGTTCCATATTTGGAGTGTCTTTTCTTGATGTTTTTTCTAATGTGGATTGTATTTATGCTGCTTATTTTGTAACAAAAAGAACTGGATGAGGTATCCTTAAAGATGTGTAGTTATCTGTTCTTATCATATTTTATAAAATATGATAAGAACAATATATACAGAAAGAGGATGAGGCGATAAAAATTACTACGATTATATGAAACTGTGGGATCTAAGAGGCTTCTGTAGAAGGGAAAAGAAATAAGCAGCAAAAATCACCGGAGGAATGTATGAAATTGATTTTGACAATAGGTAAATCATTTGACAATTAAAATGATCTACTTTAATATATATGCCATAGCATATATATGGTGAAACAAATACATTCATTGTGAATGATTGACTGGTATGCTATATCCTTTTATATCTTAATTTATAGAGGTGATATATGAACTTACATGATTTAATAGGCTATCTTGTTCATCGTACTGATGTGAAAATGACCAATTATTTTACAAAGAAATTAAAGCCGTATGGAGTTACGCCAGAGCAGTGGGGGATTATTAGTGTTCTTTGTAGCCAAAGGAGCACTACTCAAAAAGAGTTGGCGGAAGCTATTGATAAAGATCAAACTACTGTCGTTAGAATGATACAGTCAATGGAGAGAAAAGGGATTGTAAAGAAGGCTTTGAATGACCAAGATAGGCGTTCACATAACCTTTTTTTAACTGAAAAAGGTGACGAGTTAAAGAAAACAATCTTGCCTGTAGTGAAAGACGCTCACCATTTCGTTACGAGTAATTTGAGCGAGGAAGAAATTAAAGTATTACAATCGTTATTAAACAAATTGTATGATACACACTATTAATATTTGTTCCTTATTGATGCTATGCTATTCGTAAGGAACAAACTTTGTTTTAGGTATTATATGTGCTATAGCATGTAATTTCGTTTGGACGAATGGGAAGATAGCTTTATTTTGTATGATATCTGATTCAGGTTCACTTTTTTGCCTAGTACCAGTCAAATTTTTGTATTATATATGCTATAGCATATAATTTTCAGCCCTTTAATATTGAAAAGGGTAATGTAAATTGAAGCGACTTCCATACGGGTAATCTCAGGAAATAGGGTAAAGGTAGTGACTACTACCTGAATAATACTGAGTTTTTATCAAATAATAAGAAAGGTGTGATTACTATTTTAATTTTCATCAATATTGTAAAAGTAGTGTTGTTTCTGTTCTTTTTAATGACAGGAACGAAAATTATATCCGGGAAAATGGCAGATGAATTCAAACGATTTGGTTTACCTTCGTTTTTTAATTTCTTAACTGGAGCTTTTGAGATTGTAGGAGCGATTGGAATGTTGATAGGAATTTGGATTTCAACAGTAGCTTTATGGGCAGGCTTGTTATTAGGAGGTACGATGCTTGCAGCCGCATTAACGCTAACTGTATTAGCGAGAGATCCTTTTAAGAAAGCGATACCTGCGCTTGTTTTGTTTGTCCTTAGTTTAGGGATAAGTTTATATCACATTTTCTAAACATAACCGAAAACTATTAAACTTTATGCGTTCAATTTACTATCATTTTGTGATTAGTTTACAAATAGGGGGATTCTCCAATTAGTGCTTGAATAATAATAGCAATACGAATTTAGACATTATGATCATTTGAATCATAATCAGTAAAAGAATGGGAAGAATTTTATATTAAAAATAGGAGTGAGTGAAAATGGCATATTTATTACAAGTTGATTTTCCGTTTGAAGGTCCTTTTGGTGAAGAAATGGAAAAAGGATTTTGGGATTTAGCAAATAGTATTAACGAAGAAGAAGGATTCCACTGGAAAATATGGACTGAGAATGAAGAAACAAAAGAAGCTGGAGGCATTTATGTATTTGAAGAAAAACAAGATGCTGAAAAATACGCGGAAATGCACAAGAACAGACTTGAAGCAGCTGGTGTTAAAGATATTAGAGTAAGAATTTTTAACATCAATGAAAAGTTAACTAAGTTGAATCGTGGTTTTATTAAATAATTCCGACAGTCGGAGCAAGCGTAAAAAGGAGGGGGATAATCCCCTCTTTTTTAATTCTTAAATTGATGGTGAGGGGGCTCGTATAAAAAATAAACCTAGTGCTATCATGAGACATTTTTTATTTGAACGATCTACAAGACTTCTTGACCAAATATTGGTAAACAATGTTGATAAAGCCCTAATAATATATAAACCAGAGACAGTAATTGCTGATTCTGTTATGTTAAGAACGATTAGGTTTAGAGCAATAAAGTAAACCTAACTTCCAACACTTGAAACACCAATATTAAACAATAAGATAGATGGATACCGCCAAATTTCCAATGTTTTGTTAAAACTCAATTGAATTCCTCCTAAAATATAATCAGATAGAATGCAACACTTAAAACAAAATAAAAAAATACCACTCCCACGACTTGAAGTCTTAGGGACGAGATTTATCATCGCGGTGCCACCCTAGTTTATTAATATGTCGCCATATTAACTTTATCAGGTACGGCATTTAAAAATGCTTATACCTTAGCTCTATAACGGGAGATCCCGCCACATAACCCCCTCCTAAAAGGTTCCGACGTGCTACTCTGAGGCTTGCTTCAATAAAGAAATTCTAACCCTTTTTCAGCTACCAGGGTTCTCTGTATAGAATTCACTTTATTTACTCTTCTCTTCATCGCATTTATTTTTTATATAATATTACCTATAGGTATTTGTGTTTAATATCTTAATAGGTTTTTTATAATACAAAAAACCTATTAAGATATATGATTCTCATCTAACAACTAAAAAAAGAAAAATACTTGAGAGCAAAAATTATTTGCAACTTTAATACAAAGTGGTTTTTTTCGTTTTGGGGGTACTATAAAATATTAGCTTGATAGCGATGGGATAGCGCCAACACAAAGCGAATTTCGTACGTTATCAGGGCCTAAATCCAAAAAACACTTAAAATATCAAGCTCCTAACATATTTTACATGACTAATATGTTAGGAGCTTTTGTTTTGGTAATGAGTTTTGCAACTTAATTTGAATAGTATTTTTCTCTGTTTAGGTAGAAATTAGTAAAGTCCCATAAACGATCGTTTATGGGACTTAGTTGGTTACACTAATTCACTAAATATATCGTCTTTTATTTACTATATATCTTTTGAGAAAATTACCATTTACACACAATCAGTATTAGTGTATTATTCATCTAGTACACTAATACTGAGGAGGGGAGAAATGAAAACTGAGTTTTCTCCTAATATCCCGATTTATATTCAGGTAATGGAATATATTAAAAAAGAAATTGTAACAGGTCGTTTAGCACCGGGTGATAAAATACCAGCTGTACGTGAACTAGCCAGTGAATTACAAGTGAATCCAAATACAATTCAACGCACATTTCAAGAGCTAGAACGAGAAGGTATTGCTGTGACACGAAGAGGAACAGGGAGATTTGTAACGAGTGAGAGAGAAATGATTACTGAACTACGCAAAGAAATGGCAACAGAGTTGCTTGATAATTTTATAAATGGAATGGACAATTTAGGATTTACGAAAGAAGAAATTCTTCCAATCCTCCATTCTTCATTAGAAAAGAAAAGGAAGGAAAACGAATGACAGAGTTATTAAAAATTGAGAATCTGTGGAAAAGATATAACTTAAAAACAGTGCTTCAAGATTTAAGTGCAACAATTTCTGAAGGGAAAATTATTGGTCTTGTTGGTGATAATGGTAGCGGAAAAACAACATTATTAAAAATGATTGCTGGTTTGCGTTATCCTTCTAAAGGAACTATCACAATTGAAGGTCAGAAGGTAGGAATAGAAACAAAGAAAATTGTTTCATTTATGCCTGATAGTCCTGTTTTTGACGAGTGGATGACGATAAAAGATGCTGTAGCTTTCTATCGGAATTTTTATCCTGATTTTGATTTAAACCAAGCAATGGAATTAATAACTGAATTTAAAATGCCATTAGAAGAGCATATAGTTGCTTTATCCAAAGGTGAAGTGGAAAAATTACAACTTATCTTAACTTTCTCAAGGAAAGCAAAGTTATATATATTAGATGAGCCATTGGGTGGAATTGATCTTGTTTCTAGAAAACATGTATTAGATTTAATTCTTAAATTTTACCGAGAAGATTGTACCATTCTCATTTCAACTCATTTAATAGAAGAAATCGAAAATATATTTGATGAGGTAATCTTTTTAAAAGAAGGAAATATTGTATTACATGAAAATGTAGAGGAAATCCGTTTTCATCAAGGGAAAGCAGTACATGAGTTGTTTAAGGAGGTTTTTGAGTAATGAATTCACTTTTTCATTATTTATATAAGTGTAATAAAAGAAGCATAGCCATCTTTTATTTTGTTTTTATCACTTTTTCTTTGCTACTTTTATTTCATGTGAAAGGTTCATTAAAAATAATGAATTCGTTTAGACAGGATATAACATTAGCCATATTTCTAATAGTATTATGTATGGCTTCGTTTTCTATTTTTTTACTAGCGTTGTCATCTTTTAATAAAACGATAAAAAATTCTATGATTCGCTACACAGCTATATCATCTCAAAGAAATATATATGCAAATTTATTTTTTTTCACACTCGTATTTATTATTTTGCTAGTAATAGGACTAATTTTTTTGTATTATTTTTCCTTAAATACTAATGGTAGTAAAGTGACTGAGAGTCTTCAACAAGATTTTTATATGTTATATGAATATGGCATCTTTCATCATGTATTTGCTGTTTTTTCGTGGGGAATCGATTTCATGTTTTTGTTAGTTTCTGGTTATTTCATCATAGTTATTACAAAACAGTTTCCTGTTAAGGAATCGGTGAGTAAGATACTTTTCTTTATCATTTTCTTTGCTATTTTTGTAACAATCCAAACAGTAGTAATGGATATTTTAAGTAGATTAGAGAAATATGTAGTTACTATAAAAAACAATGAGTTTATTGATCAGAATGGCTTTATTGATACGTCCTTTTATCCTAGTGAGTGGAGTACTATTACTGACCTAGGATTTAGCTGTTTGTTAATAATTTTCTTCGTAGCGCTTACTGGCCGCATCATCGATAAGAAACTAGAGATATAAAAAATTCACTTTATACGCAAAACACATTTTAGGAGGAAATAATGAAAACATCTAATCCAATGTTAAAAAAGAACGCTTTTCATAAAAAGCAAACAAATACTTCTACGATGACCATTGGTGGAACCGTTAGAAAAACATTCGTTATGCTTGTCTTACTTCTTGCAGCGTCTGTCTATTCATATTTACAGGTAACACAAGGTACAATGAAAATGTCGGTATTAATTGGAGTAGCAGTGGTTAATATAATAGTTGCATTTTTAGCTATATTTATTCCTCGAATATCACCAGTTTGCGCACCGATTTATGCTGTGGTAAAAGGAATTTTATTAGGAAGTATTTCTGCATATTATACAATGCGTTTTGGAAATTCTATTGCTTTAACTGCTGTATTATTAACCATTTCGATTTTATTTGCAATGTTAGTATTATATGCTACTCGTATAATAAAAGTAACTGAAAAGTTCCGTACTGTTTTAACAGCTGCAACACTTGGCATTTTAATTATGTATTTGATTGTCTTCTTACTAAACACCTTTGTTTTTACTGTTTCTTACATTCACCAAGGTGGGACAATCAGTATCATTATTAGTGCCGTTGTGATTTTCGTTGCTGCATTAAATTTATTACTAGATTTTGATTCGATTGAAAATGGTGCACGTAGCGGGGCAGCAAAACATATGGAGTGGTATAGCGCAATAGGGCTCATGATGACATTAGTATGGTTATACCTTGAAATTCTCCGTTTTGTTTCTTACTTTATGAAAAACGAAGAATAGAAAAAATCCTGCATGTTTGAAACATGCAGGATTTTTTTATCTAGTAGTGTAAATTTGAACCCGAGAAAAGTATCAAGAAGCTGTAACAGTAATTAAATATTGCTACTTTTTATTAATACACTAACAATTATTGTTGTTAGCTTTATGTATATTCATTTATAATAGAATATGGAAAATTTTAAACTGCAATAATAAAGATTTTTAGTATATAAGAGCTGGGAGCAGCTCTTTTTATTTTGCTCAGGGGGAGTGTGAAAGAAAAAAGTTTATGTTAGTAGCGAAATTAAATAATCTAATAGAAAATAAAAAATTAGAATTAGTAGAACTGGTAAATAAACATGGCTTTAGTCATACGAAAGTCCTCCGTTTAAGTCAGGAAATTGATAAATTAATTAATAAATATATGATTATAAAAAAGGAACCCTATAATAGTAGGGTTCAAAGGGAACATATACATAAAATAAATAAAGAGAATAATTTAATTATATAAGAAATTTTATACTGTAATATTGAGAAAGTGTAAAAACTTAATTAATTATTTTCGTTTGAAAAGTGATGTGATTACTATTTTAAAATTAAGAACAGAGTTAATAGATAAAGCAAACTAATTGATATAAAAGAAGATACCAATGTTAGTAAACTGGAAGGCAATATTGCATTTAATTTATATGAAGAGTTACAAAAAATAAACGAACCTAAGAAATTTAAATTTTATCCTTCTAATGAAAAGGAAGTCAGTGAATTCTCATAAGCTAATTTCTCGGAAGACGCTAAAAAAATGATTCGTTTAAGAAACTGGGTTTTAGAAGTGCTACCTATTATTCATTTGTATAATCAGGTTGGAAATTTACCTCTAACAAGAGAAAATGATGACTTTATAGAGTATCTTGAAGATAAAAATTAAAAACAAGTAAAAAACGGATGTAATTTGTCTAAAAATATAGAATTTTTATACAAAAATTCATAATTATGTTATATAATGATGTTAACAAACCATATTTTAGGCATTATCCCCGATTGTGTAGAATAAATAATTTGTTTTGATTAGCTAAAGAATTTAGCTAAAAGAACTTGTAGCGGGGCCTGCTGCAAGTTCTTTTATTTTTTCAGTAAAGGAAAATAAGAAAAGGAGGGAATACAAGTATGAAAAGAAATTTAAAGAAGGCAGCACTTAATTCGTTAGATGGTAAATGGGGGTTGGGGATTGGAGTATCAGCTTTAAACTATTTTGTACCCACTCTTAGTGCATCAGCAATCGCGGGTTTCATGTATTTATTAGTTGGCTTATTTATTGGAGTAATTGGTTTGGATGTGTTCTTAATTTATTCGATTAGTGGGGAACCACAAGTAGATCCAACTGCACTAGTTTTATTTATTCTAAGTTATATATTTTTAGGAATTATTTGTTTCTTTATTTACAGTTCCATACAAGGTATCTTTAAATTTGGATACTCTGTTTTCACCTTGCATTTAGGTAAAAGTGAAGATGCTAAAGTAGATGATGTATTTTTGGGATTTAAGAAGAACAACGTGTTTAAGTCAATAAAATTGGGTCTGTTACAGGCAATTTTTCTTTTTTTATGGAGTCTATTATTAATCGTTCCAGGTATTATTAAATATTTTTCTTATTCTATGTCTTATTACATATTAATAGAGAATCCTGATTATACAGCAAGTGAAGCATTGAGGGAAAGTAAAAGAATAATGAAAGGACAAAAGTCAAAGTTATTTGTTCTTTGGTTATCATTTATTGGTTGGTTTTTATTAGCCGCCTTTATAGGAATGTTTACATTTAATCTATCTTTTATTTTCATTTCTCCTTATTACAACACAACTGTTTCACATTTTTACTTAGATATAATTAAAAAACAAGATGTTGGAGAAGCGAAGGTAAGTATATAGATGGGGAGAGTGGATATGCGATTATGCACATCCACTTTTTAATTATTATATTAAAAGACTTAAGCAGCTGGATATACCATGTTTATTATGATTTGAGCAAGGATACCACAAACGTGTTGCAAGTTGGGTTGAAACAAAGGTTGATTATAAATGCTTACTTGTACTAGAATTTTATCTTTGATAAAAATATTTATATATAGAAATTTAGATTAATAGTATTACTCTGTGCATTCCATCTCTCTCTTTTTTGCTTTAAATGTAGATTTTCGTTTTACTTTTATCTCAGCAAGTATAACACCGCTTAGAATAAGTAATGCTCCAATATACCCTTTGAGTGACAATACTTCGTTCATGAACAGGTATGCAAATAGTGCAGAAAATACAGGTTCTAATGAAAAAATGAGTCCTGTATGTGTCGGTGTTGTGTATTTCTGTGCCATCGCCTGAATGATGTAGGCAAAAGCACTGCAGAATACACTTAATACTAGTACAGCGATCCAACTTTCTTTAGTGGATGGAAGTTGCGGCTCTTCGAAAATCAGGGCAGAGAGTACGCCAAACCCTCCTGCAAATCCCAACTGAAGAATTCCAAGCTGCAATGTATTGGCAACTTTAGCCGCCCTTCCGGTGACAATAATATGAAAAGCATAAAAGAGAGCAGCGAGTATACAGAGTAAATCCCCAGAATTAAGTGTTAATTGATTATTCAAAGTCAGTAAACCAATTCCAGTCATTGCAACAAGGGAACTAATGATTAGTCTGTAGCTCAGTCGATCCTTAAACAGAACGATAGATAATAAAGGGATAAAGATTACGGTCAAACTGGCTAGAAAACCAGCATTTGAAGCTGATGTCGTTTTTAAACCTAAGATGACTGAAGCAGATACAACGAAAAGTAAAAATCCTAGAATAAAGCCGTATTTTAAGGTGACAAAATGAATTGAACGAAATTGTTTAAAAAAAACAGCAGCACAAACCAAAAAAGCAATACCAAAGCGTAATGCAACAAGAGAAAATGAAGGGACAGTTTCCAATCCGACTTTCATAAAAAGGTAGGAAGTACCCCAGGTCATTGTAACAAGTAAGATCATAAGATTAGCCTTTATTGGTTTCATTTTTAGTTCTCCTTTAAAATTTTTATGTACTTAGTTTAATTGTGATTCAAGTATTAGTAAAACGAATATATGTAATGTTATACTTGAACAAAATTCATACATGAGAAAGTAGGAGAATCGATGAGTCTGACTAAGTTAGAAATCTTTCTGAAGACGGTTGAAATGGGGAACTTATCAAGAGCGGCCGAAGCACTGAATGTGACTCAGTCAGGTGTCAGCCATGCGATTAGAAGTCTTGAATTGGAGTATGGTTTTCAACTGTTATCCCGGAATAAAACAGGTGTTCGATTAACAGAAAATGGTGAGCGTGTTTTAACGCATGTTCGTGAAGTAGTAAATCATAATGAGCGATTGAAGCAAACTGTTGCAGAGATTAATGGGATAGTGGCAGGAACCTTGCGCATCGGAACCTTTACAAGCGTTTCTATTCACTGGTTGCCTGCAATCATTCATCGATTTCACTTGGAATATCCTCGAATTGAAATCAAATTAATGGAAGGTGATTATGGAATGATTGAAACGTGGATTCAACAAGGGGTGATTGACTTAGGTTTTATGTCACTACCGTCGTCGGGCCATCTAGAATCTATTCCACTAAGAAAAGATCGAATGCTATGTGTCCTTCCTAAAAATCACTCATTAAGTAAACAATCTATAATTCAGTACGATCAGCTCGAGAAAGAACCTTTTATTATGCCTGCTTCTTCATGTGGTTACGATGTTAGGAAAGTATTAGAAGCTGCTAGGATTCATCTCGATATCCAATTTGAAACCGGTGATGATCATGCGATTGTCGCGATGGTGGAGAACGGGCTTGGAATCAGTGTCATGTCTGAACTCGCATTACAAGGACAATGCGAAAATGTTACGGTTGTGGAATTGGAAGACAAACCTAAACGATCGCTTGGGTTGTCACTTACTTCAATTAAACACGCATTACCAGCGACAAAACGTTTTATCGAACATACCCAAAAATGGCTGGATGGCGATTGAATATATAGGTAAGTAAAAGAAAATTAACATTTTATGATATTTAGTCCATATAAGGGTAGCACCACATCACTATCAAGCTAAGAAAATACAACTACCCCCAGAACGAAATTTTGTGCTAACTTATAACAAAATTTCGTTTTGAGGTATTTCAAAATATGAGCTGGATAGGCATGTACGGTGATCCCTACGTAATTATTAGAAAAACATTAGTTTTTAAATTGTATACACGCTGATCACGGTAATTTTTCGATGCACCCATCATAATGAATCTCTCCTTTTCCTCTTTTTATCAGTATTGGTAGGTAAAGAGGGGGCCAGACACAAAAACAGGTTGTGGAGAAAGTCTTCTTCACAACCTGAGAGTAGTTATATATCCAAATATACTCTGTTCTTTTAACTATTAAGTCTTTTATAATCTATTATAGTCGATATAACTAGAGTCATAATAAATCCACTGCCCTGTTCCAATTCTTAGCCAGCCGTTCTTTTCTTCATATACTGTAACTTTTTCGCCCTTACTTGTCTTTCTAACAATAGAATAGTTTGTACCTGATCCGCTTCGAACATTTACTCCAATACCATTAATTTGAGCCGTTCCAATTACCTTTTCAACACTACCATTTTCAATTACTTGTAGCATATTTAGAATGAATGTTGCTGTTTCACCACGAGTTGTTGTTCCTTTAGGATCGTATTGATTGTCACCCTTACCTCTTACAATACCTAGACCATACAGTCTTTGTACGTCTTCTTTATAAATAATTTGGTCTTTGTCTGAGAATGGTAGGTTTACAACTGGTCCCCATATACCTTTATACTGTAAAGCCTTGTTTACAATAATTGCTGATTCTTCTCTTGTAATAGGTGTGTTTGGGTCAAAATAACCATCTCCTCTACCTTGAATGATACCTGCACTTGCAGTACGTTTAATACCATCTCGTAAAGTTGTATTTGCATCGTTTAGGTCTTTAAATGAAGCATCTCCAGCTGGCAGGTTTAGAGATTTAGAGATTAATTGAGCAAATTCGGCTCTTGTTATCGCTCTATTAGGTGCGAAAACTCCGTTTCCTTCCCCTATCATAATACCTCTTCTATTTAACTCTCGAATAGCTTCTTCATACCAACCTCCAGTAATGTCATCTTTTGGTTGATAAAAATTATTATAATACCCACCAACGCCATTTACGAATGCATCCCATTGTCCATTATTAATCATATTAGCAGGACAGATTTTACCACTCCATTTTTGGTGTTTTACAATGTTATTTAACGGTACACCAGTTTCTTTCATTAAATAAGCTACAAGTTTCTTAGCATTATCTACTGCTTTACTATAGTTACCGTCACTGTTAACTGCGATTTCAATTGCAATGGATTCTCTATTACCTGGACCATCACCGTCTCCGGCGTGCCATCCGTTCTCGTTTAATGGTAGATGTTGATAAATCTCTTTATCGTCTACTGTAAAATGCCACGATGCAGCTCGGTCTGTGTTCCCTACTGCTTGGTTATATAGGTATTGAGCGTGGTTTCTAGCACCTGCTCCTACACTAGTATTATCAGTCTCATGAATTGTAATGTACTTTGGACTCATGTAATTTTGCGGACGAATATTATCATTCCCTGTTGGAACAATCCACTCAGTGAATGGAACACCGTTTATTGTACTAGAGGTGCTAGGTGATATGGGAGACAGACTACGTTTTATTCTGTTTGAATTGCTAGGCACAGTTAATGTACCTGTTTCTTCATGAATACCTTCTGAACGTTGAAGACTGTCTGTTTTTTTCTTGTCGACAGTACCTCCACCACGTCCATCTACCCCTTCAAAACTAGCTTCAATACTTTTTAAAGCTTGTTCATCTGATGTTGTTTTACTTTGTTCCTGAACGTTTGTAGGTTGCTTATTGTTTACTAATTGTTGTTCCTCTGCAAACGATACCAATGGTGAAGATAATACCGTTAATCCTGCCGTGAATGCTACTACTTTTTTATTAAATTTAATGTTCATTTCTAATTTGGTATACCTCACTATTTTAATAGATATACCTTCCTCCTTGTACTTCTTTTAGTGTGAATGTTAGTTTAAATACTGGTAGCCTGAACCCTCAAAATAACAGATTGGTTTTACATTTCATATGTCAAACCGACATCTATAAGTCCTACTTGAAATGTTAGTACTTTAGAATTATAACACAGCACGGTTGCAATACTTCCAAGACTCTTGCAAGTGATCTCCTAATCTTAGATATACTGATAGTATGAATCTAAAAAAGGGCATGATTACATCGCTATCCAGCTAAGAATTTTCTAACACTCCAAACCGAGCTAACTTCTCATGGATAACTGTAGAATGAGCATTTTTATAGCTTTTTCGATTATTTTTTAGAAGATTTAGAGGTGGGAGTTGAAAATGGGTTTTATTTTAGTGTAAAATTACACTAAAATAAACATTTGTTACCTTGGAGGGGAGAAAGTGAATAAGGAGCTTATAATTGAACTCATTTCAACGAAAGCAAAGTTAATACGTACTGAAAAAGGATATACACAAGATAAAATGGCTGAAGTTCTCGGCATTTCAAAAAAAACGCTTGTTCAAATTGAGAAAGGGAGAACAAATGCAGGTTGGACCAATACCGTTGCTATTTGTGCATTGTTTAGGAATAGTGAGGTTTTACAGTCTTCTCTTGGGGATGATCCATTAGTAGTAATCGAGACAATGGCCCACAATAGCACTAGCAAATTCAAAGAAAAAACATTGGGAGGAAAAGTGTGGTGGAAACAGATTCAAGAAAAAGGGAACTTTCGTTTACAACAAAATCTAATAAGTCAGCACTATCGTATTTTAGACAAACATGATTACCGGTGGTTTAATTCGTTCGATCTTGAAGAAGCGTTAGAACAACTTGATACACTAGCAACCGATTCAGACAATTAAATAACCCCTTAAAACTATAATGAGTGAAAATAAATTAGGAGGAAATTATATATGATTATCTTAAGTTTTCTTTGGATTCTCTATGTACCTTATCTTGTATTATGCGGTTTTGTCGGTGGGATCTATCTAATTATTACTGGTGTTAAATATCGCAAATTACTAGCCAGTGTAATGGGATTACTCAGCGTTTCTTTTGTCGTACTGCCTTATGTTTTTTGGGGTATGGGGGTTGATGGAGATAAATATCTTCCCATTCCAACCGAACTATATTGGATTCTATTTTCTTTAACTGGGCTAATAGCAGCATTCATTGGATTACGGTCAAAAATTAAAGGTATACGCTATATGGGATTTATTATTTTTACTAGTGGAATAGTAGGCGACCTTTTCTATTATTTAATGTCTGTGCCTGATTCAATGTATATTAGATAGTTTTTTCCAAACTCAACGCATCTAATACTATATGGTGACTGAATCCAATTGGATAATACAACAAAGGTAGTGGATAAATCACTGTCTTTTTTACATAAACCATTTACCTATGAGATGGGTTGCACATAACCGTTGTATTTCATTAAGTACATAAAAGGTAGCATATAGATAGCTATCTGTAATTTCTACATTCTTCGACCAGTTTCCATCACGATACGTATTCTATTCTTTGTACAAACAATAGGTAGATTTTGCATTCTTGGATATGATTTGATCCATGGGGGTGAAAACATGCGAGAGAATCCGCTATAGATGCTCTTTATTATCACTTCGGTCATGTAAGGGTATCTATCCATGAGCAGTAATGTGCAACATGAATATATGAAAAAGAATTCAAAAAAATCACTCTTTACAAGTTTTCTTATATTATTAGTGATTGTACTTGATTTATTTTAACTTACATCGATTAGTCCAGAATCTAGTACAAGAGATGGGATACTACTAGGTATTATCGTGTTCATTTACGACTCATTCCTATTATATATGTCTATCAATTATGAATGAAACAATTTGCTGTTTTAGAAGAGGAATATTTCATAAGCATAATCTATACAAAGTAGGAACACCCCACTTGGACACTTAACTAAGTGGGGTGTTTTTTTTTTGATTTTAACCAAGAAGATTCCTTACTCAAGGAGCGTGAAGGGTCACAGCTCAGTGAGTAGGTGGGAGATGACTTTCGGAAAATTCATTAAAGTATACATTCAGATAGATAAAATAGTTGCACCTACTGTAGAACCAGACTAGTCTCCGTCTTTCATTATATTTTGCAAAAGAACAAAAAATAGTAAATTAGAATAATGACTTAATACTTGCTAGAATAGTAAGTACTCCTACAATAATAACAAATACATTGCTCATTTTACCTCTATATTTAGCTAATACCGGTACTTTACGGATCGCATACATTGGTAATAGACATAAGATAGCAGCAACTAATGGACCGCTTAGAGCGTCAATGAGCCCAAGAATACTTGGATTTGCATAAGCAACATACCAGCATGTTAATACGACAAAAGTAAGAATTACTGTCTTAACTGTTTTTTCTTCTATATCTTGTCCACGTGTTTTACCAAATTTGATAAT
Organism: Bacillus cereus group sp. BfR-BA-01311; assembly: GCF_022664295.1. Taxonomy (NCBI): domain Bacteria; kingdom Bacillati; phylum Bacillota; class Bacilli; order Caryophanales; family Bacillaceae; genus Bacillus; species Bacillus cereus group sp. BfR-BA-01311. Next base: position 106,051 of record NZ_JAKUHC010000002.1, on the reverse strand, counting down.
CATATCACGCATTACTTCATATGATCCTATATAATGACCAAGGAAAGACTTTGTTATAGCCATAAAAGCAATAATAGGAGCTGCAATCGTAATTACTGGCGAATTAAGTTCATTAGCGAGATAGGATAGGATTGATAAGTTCTGCTCTTTTGCCACTTTTAAATCATCTGGAGTCAAACTCAGTGCGCTGCTCCAAACGAAGAACATAACAACAACGAACGTCATGATATAACAAACTTTTTGTATTTGAGCACATTTAGCATCAGTTGCTTCTATTCCATACGTAGATCTTTGTTTTATCACAAAAGACGAAATCATTGGAGAATGGTTAAATGAAAACACTATGATAGGTAGTATCATCCATATCGTTCCCAAATATCCTGTTCCGGTTGAAGCAGTAGAGACATCTGAAAAACTAAGCATTGATGTGTTCCACTGAGGAATTAGGGATATTGCGATAAATAGTAGAGAAGCTATGAAAGGGTATACTAGCAAGCTCATAATTTTTACAGTGATATCTTGACCAAAATTTAGTATAGCGATAAGACCCAGTACTAAGACAAGCGATAAAATGGCTCTTGAGGGCTCTTTCATATGTAATTGATGCACAATAAAACTACTTGCAGTATTTGTAAGTGCAACTGAATACATCAAGACAATTGTATAAATTGAGACGAAGTATACGATGTTAAAAATAATACTCGCCTTATTTCCGAAATACTCTCTTATTGTACCCGTAATTCCCTCATCGGCAGAATTGGAAGCATATATCATTTTAGCAAGCGCTCTATGTGAGTAATACATAACTGGATAGGCAAGTAATGTAATGAGTAATAATGATAATAAACCACCTGAACCTGCATTAATTGGTAAAAAGAGTACTCCTGCTCCAATTGCTGTCCCAAAAAGGCTCAATGCCCACGTAGTATCTTGCTTATGCCACTTTTTAGGATCCAAATATTTCTCGTTTGTAATCACAGTATTTTCAGATTGCAATTCTATTTTTTTAGCAGTATTCCCATTCATATAATAAATCCTCCTTGTATCCTATTCTTAAGTCTTAGGAATATAAGTCGTTCTGGAAAATGAATCTCCTACAAGTTCCTCAAATCGTGTGTTCTTCTCTAATTGAATCTAAAACCCAATGTTTGTTAACGCTTTCAAAATCTGTTGATTGTAGATGGGTGTATTTAAGTGAATAAGGATTAAAAAATTGTAAGTATGTCCAGAATTCCTCTAAAACTATTGCTTTTAATTCGTAAGACATCTGTCTTCCATCCCTTTACATCACTTCAATAACCTCGTCAACATTGTAGACATTGCTAAGGCATAGCTAATGCGATGTCTTTTACTATTAAAGAATTTTTAATGAATTTTCTTTTTGATTACACACCTTTCTTTGAGTGATTTTTTCATCTTGTTCAATTTTAGAAAGTTGATATTTTCTAAGGTGCTAATAGGTTATCCCTAGACGTCCCTATTATAGCTTGTATATTTATAAGTTAAATATTTTTGTATTTTAAGAAAAAATGAACAAACAGAATTTTGAATAGGTAATAAATTCAACATTACATGTAGTATTTGTGTCTAATGTTTGAAACTGTATTAGTTAGAGGGAAATCAGCAGTAATACAGGGGTTCTTACATTTTCACATTGTTTATATTGGTAATCTCTTGTTGAGATACCTATATTTCTCTTTTTTGAAATATCTTATTTTTAGCGTGAAAGCTGTTGTAATAAATAATACATATAGATGATAGAAACTTATGTTAGGACATGTATAGGTGAGGTGTTGAATATTAAATAGTAAATTTGTATTTAAATTCATTTTTCGAAATAAATAAACTTTTATGTGAAGTCAAATTCCTATCAAATTAATACAACTAAATGTTATTAAAATAAAAAATAATCAATTATAAAAGTAATTTTGAACGTAAGGAATTTGTAAGGAAGAGGTAAGAAAAAAGAGATTTTCCTTGTGTAAGATGAAAATGTAAAGAAGAGTGAGAGGAGAAAAATACTATATATTTCTATAAAAAACAAATCAATTAATAAGACTTGTTTGGAGGAAAAGAGACATTACAGATTCAATGTCGTCCTTTTGCAGTGGGGTAAGAAGAAAGCTGTGTGATTAGTTCCAAACAGCAAATAACTATTTATACAATATGAATAGGGGAGAGGATTATTTTGATGAAAAAGCATAGTCAAATTACATGTTCAGGTTTAGCTCTTTTAATAACTGGAGGTTCCCTGTTTTATACAACTCCAACCTCAAGTGTAAAAGCGGAGTCCATTCAAAATGTATCTAGTTCGTTACAAATAAGCACCCAAAGAGATCATAATTCCGTCAAAGAGGCAATGCGGGATACATTGAAACTAGGATATCCAGGGATACTTGCTAAAACTTCTGAGAGTGGAAAAACATGGAGTTATGCGGCTGGTGTAGCTGATCTGAGTACTAAGAAACCAATGAAAACAGATTTTCGTTTTCGAATTGGCAGCGTGACAAAGACGTTCACTGCAACAGTTATACTTCAATTAGCAGGAGAAAACCGCTTAAATCTAGACGATTCTATTGAAAAATGGATACCTGGTGTCATTCAAGGAAATGGATATGATGATAAACAGATTACTATCCGGCAATTATTGAATCACACAAGTGGTATCGCTAATTACACAAGGTCAAAGGATTTTAATATGATGGATACAAAAAAATCTTATACTGCTGAAGGATTAGTAAAGATGGGAATATCCATGCCTCCAGATTTTGCTCCAGGAAAGAGCTGGTCGTATTCAAATACAGGATATGTATTACTAGGAATTCTTATTGAAAAAGTAACTGGGAACAGCTATGCGGAAGAGATTGAAAATCGAATTATTGAACCACTTGAATTAGCGAATACATTCTTACCTGGAAATTCAAGCGTCATTCCAGGAACCAAGCATGCCCGTGGATATATCCAATTAGACGGAGCAAGTGAGCCAAAAGATGTTACCTATTATAACCCAAGTATGGGGAGCTCGGCCGGAGATATGATTTCTACAGCTGATGATTTAAACAAATTCTTTTCTTATTTACTTGGGGGCAAGTTATTGAAAGAACAGCAACTAAAGCAAATGCTTACAACAGTCCCTACAGGAGTAGATGAGCTTGGCGATTCCGGGCTTGGAATTTTCAAAATGAAGCTTTCAAACGGTGAATTGATATGGGGGCATGGAGGAACCATTCCTGGCTTTTTAACTTTTGCTGGAGGCACACTTGGAGGCAAGCATACATTGGCAGTCAATTTGAACAGCCTTAAAGCTGATACTCCTGATCCTTTTAAAAATATTTTACTTGCTGAATTTAGCAAGTAGTCTAAAAGTAAAAACGGGTAAAATTTATCATAGTTTCATAGTTAAACAAATGAATGATGAAAACGATCAATTATTTAAGGAGGTAATTCCGTGATGAAAAATAAGCTAACTGGTGTGTTAGCCACTGCATTAGCGGTAACTATGATTCTACCAACAGGAACGAAAGCATTTTCTGAAAGTAAGACTACTGTTGTAACTGGTGAAGAAGTAGCTAGTCAGGAACTGAAGAAGATTGCAGCAGAGAAGGCGGAGCTACTTACGAAGTCCCATGGGGCAGCTAGCGTGCAGTATGCACTAATTGATAATGGAAAACTTATTTTGTCGGGTCAGGCTGGCAAGAACGATATGGAAGGGGAAAAGCCGCTAACCAAAGATACTTTATACGGGATTGGTTCAGTCAGTAAAATGTATGCAACAGCGGCTGTAATGAAACTGGTCGATGAAGGAAAAGTCGATTTGGATGCTCCTGTTGTCCGCTATGTTCCTGATTTTAAGATGAAGGACGGTCGATACAAACGTATTACACCGCGTATGTTATTGAATCACTCCTCTGGATTACAAGGTTCTACGTTAGGTAATGCATTTTTATTTAACGATAATGATACCTATGCCCATGATACCTTGTTACAGCAATTGTCAAATCAAAACTTGAAGGCGGACCCTGGTGCTTTCTCGGTCTACTGTAACGATGGCTTTACGCTGGCCGAAATTTTGGTGGAAAGAGTTAGTGGTATGAGTTTTACTGAATTTCTACATCAAAACTTTACAGGACCTTTAAAGATGAATCATACGAAAACACCGCAGGACAAATGGAGGGATGAAAATCGGGCTGGACTATATTTCCCGGCGTACCAAGGACAACTTCCAATTGAATCGGTGAATGTTATTGGTACGGGAGGCATATCTTCTACGGCAGAAGATATGGTGCGATTCTCACAACTATTTATGGGACAGGGAAAAGGAATCCTCTCTGATAAGGTAGTCAAGGCGATGGAGCAAGAGGAATATAAAAAAGGAATGTGGCCGGGGGCTGGCGAGAATATTTTTAACTATGGTCTTGGCTGGGATAGTGTGAAACTATACCCATTCAGTGAATATGGGATCAAAGCTTTGACTAAGGGCGGCGATACGGCACTGCAACATGCTATATTAGTCGTGCTTCCGGAACAGAAAATAGCAGCGGCTGTATTGACATCTGGTGGACGGAGCTCTACAAATCAACTAATGGCAACTGAATTACTGCTCGCTACGCTTAAAGAAAAAGGTACTATTAAGGAAATCAAGCCGAACAAATCCTTTGGTAAGCCGGTCAAAGTCAAAATGCCTCAAGGCGTAGCAAAGAAAGCAGGGTTTTATGGCAATAGCGAAACTCATTTCACAATTGAAATTACGAAGAACGGAGAACTGTTCTTACCATCTAATCCAGAAGAAAAATATGTATATACTACTGATGGAAGCTTTATTAATGAGAAGGGGACTTCAAAGCTCAACTTCGTAACCGAGAAAAATGGAAGAACTTATTTGAAGGAGAGCGCATATAAATCGCATCCAGGTTTAGGGCAAAGTGTGATGACCCACTATTTAGCTGAGAAACTAGAAGACAACGTGCTATCGAAGAAAACCGCTGCTGCATGGGCAAAGAGGGAAGGTGTCAAGTTCTATCTTGTAAACGAGAAATTTAGTTCTATTCAATATCTCGTTCAACCGAAACTTCTTAGTACACAAATTACTCGCAAGGAAGGCCCAGCAGGTTATTGGGGGGGCAGAAAAATTACAGGTCCGAATACCGCAACGCATCAGCTCCAAATTCCCGTAATGAATGGCCGTGATACAACGGAAACACACTTCTATACAGAAGGTGGAAATGAATATATGAAGATGGCTGGGTTGTTATACGTAAGTGAATCAAATGTAAAACCAATTGATATAGGCCAATCATCCCAAGTTACGCTGGGAGCAAATGGACATGCGAAATGGTTTACAATTCCGCAAGCGGCAGCAGAGAAAAGAATGACCGTGACGTTGCCACCAAAGGGTTCGTTTGCGGTGTATGATGAGAAGGGAGTTTGTGTCAACTTTAGCATCGTGAGTGGCAATAACAAGGCGAAACTGCCGAAGAACGGAACAATCGTATTCGCTGGGGCACCGAAATCGGAATTTGCAATCTCGGTGAACTAGCTATAATTTAAGATGATCTTAAACAAAACCAGTACGGTACAGAAAAGATGTATTACTGGTTTTGTTTGTATTTATGCATTCTCAATGAAAAAGCTTGAATAATATCACTCTCAAGCACTATAAAAACATCAAAACTAGAAAATTAGTATCTCTAGAAGATGTACAGTTTTTTTGGAGTTGAATAATTTTAACAGCGTAGAGAGATTAAATTTCTACTCTTTTTCTTCAATTAATATAATGTGTATGTACATACACATTATATTTTTATTTCATAAATTTTAAAATTTTGTTCACGATAGTTTGAAATTGTAAAAAAAGAAAATATGTGGCATGACATCACTTTGTTTTTATACAGCTTTGTAATTAAACTATAATATTGTATTTTTTCTTCATTATTGAAATTAGTAATAATAAAATGTATTATTGAAAAGCACAATTTATAATTCAAGTAATCAAGCATATGTACCCGTAATAATTTGAACATTCAGAAATTATAATATTGTCTAAAAATGAGGTGAGATTCATAGAAACAGTACATATTAAGTGGTATGGCATGTATAGTATAAATGACTTTTATAATAGGGAAGAAGCTTCTAAGAAGGGGATATTTGCAATCTCTAGAGTATATGCTAAGAATGTAACATTGCTCTATATAGGACAAACTAAAAGAAGCTTTATACAAAAGATAAGAGAACTTAATAAAGAGTGGGCTTTTGATGAGAGCGAATTAAAGATTACATTAGGAATAATAGAATTTCCTAGTGGTGAACTTTACTCTGAAAAGAAGGTAAAAGAGATAAAATCTCTTTTGATTTTACGACATACCCCATTAGAAAACGAAACATCTTTATTATACTATAGAGGGAAATTTAATTTTAAAATTATTAATAAGGGAAGAAGAGGTTTAATTGTTAAAAAGCTTTCTACAGGAGATCTAATGTGGACGTAATTGGAATCACCTTTGAATAAAATTGAAGGTTTCTTAAGTGCAGAAGCTTATCAATTTTTAATGTATTAAACTATTTTGAATAACATATGTCAGATACTTGAAAAAACACAAATTTTATTATGATATGAAATCCTGTATGGAAAGTGTAGTTTATTTCTATTGTTTAATAAAAATATTAAGAATTTTAGGGATAATACATAAAGAGTAGAGGAGAAAGTAAACACGGAGGTTTGAAGAATGGGACAAGTAAGCAGATTTCAAGAAAAACAACAGAATCGTCGTCAAAAGGCAATTTTTAATATTGCATTTACTTTGGTATTAGTGACAGTTGGTATAGTGACATACCAATTGTTTACCCCTTCTAATACATCAACGAAAGCAATTGCTCAAGAAAAGAAAGTAACAAAGATAGAAGAGAAGAAAACTGAAGATAAAGAAACAGCAAAGATAGAAGAGAAGAAAACTGAAGATAAAGAAACAGCAAAGATAGAAGAGAAGAAAACTGAAGATAAAGAAGCAACAAAGTTAGAAGAGAAGAAAACTAAAGATAAAGAAATAGCAAAGATAGAAGAAAAGAAAAGCGAAGATAAAGAAGCAGCACAGTTAGAAGGGAAACAAAAAGTAGAAAAATCGGTAAAAACGAACGAAAATAAAGAGGAAGAAAAAACGGTATCTCAAGAAAAGGATCCTCAAACTAATCCTTCATGGAAGCCAATTGGTACAGAGCAAGGAGCAAAACCTGATATGAAATTTAAAGAAGGAACAGTAGATTGGAGTGAGATGAAAAAAGCAATCTCTTATGCTGTTGATGTTCCAGAGAGCCAATTGATTTTCGATTTTATTGGAAATAATGGTAATAATAAAGCCTACGGTAATGTACGAGATAAACAAAGTAATAAAAAATATAAGGTTAATATTGATTGGGTAGAGAATCAAGGGTGGAAACCAGCATCTGTACAAGTGGTAAAATAAATAATAGAAATGTAATTATGTGCTTAAAAGTTTACTCTTGTAAAAACTCATAAAAGAGTTTGTTTCAATCAGGACTCTTTTGTTATGTTGACAGCATTAATTACTCAGACTCAATTGTGAGATCCTGATGCAGACAAAGTTTGAAGTTTATTAAAATCTATCTAATTTAGTGCTTCGAAAGGTTCAAAATTGCATTTTTAAAGCATTAAATAATTAATGGTACCTTTTGAAATATTTTTGGTCTCATTTCATTAGAAACAATTCCGTCTATATAACTAAAAAATGTATTATGATATCTATTGAACATATGAATAGGATAACAATTACCTGCTGTTAGCAAGTTGCAGTTTATCTAATAAAAAGATCACTTGTTTCTAAGACAAGTGATCTTTTTATATACATTTCCTTTACTATTTTTAAAATTGAATAGATATTTCAATCTGTGTAATTACAATAGACCTGATTAAAATTAAAACTGCAACAAGGATTATACCGTCCATATTTGTAGTAAGAAATATATATATAATATCTTAATGCAAGGTTGGCCTATGTTCTATGAAGATACTAAAGAATTATAGGAAACATTGAGAAACGGGAATTATTTTTATTACAATATTTATGCATCTTTAGGCCTAAATAGCTGGGTATTAGCTAAGAAACTTGAGATATTAGACTCCTATTAAGTTAAAAATGACCTTAAGTGTACTTCCCATAAAGAAAATTGTGTAAATAAGCTGTCCATATGGGCAGCTTATTGTATTTTTTGGCTTAGCTTGTTTTTTTCGAAGTGCTGGCGGTTCCTCTACAAGTATTCTTGCATTTAAATTATTTTTAATATATTATATTTATATGGTTATATAGAGATTGATGTATACAAAAAAGACTCAAATCTATTAATAAGATTTAAGTCCTTTTCAAAGATAAAAAGATTGTACCGAAATGGAATACAACTTATACTTTTCTTTTTAATATGTATCTAGTAAAAAGACATTTTTTATCAATAAAATTGTATTTTCAATATAAATGGAAGTTCATTTGTATTCAATGATAGGAAATAGTGGGTCTAGAACATAGAGGAACAAAGAACCATACAGAGAAATTTGAAGAACCTGAAAGCTATTGTATGTAGTTTGTTCATCTCAAGTACAATAAAAGAGTCTTACCTCTGTAGGCAAGACTCCACTAGTATCGTTGTATAATATTTACATATCAACTAAAAAACAAAAACCATATAACACCAAGTAGCAGAATCCTAATATTCCTCCTACAGCTAATACTTGTTTAAACCAACTTTTAAATTTTATATAACTGTAAATATCTTGAACTTTTTCCATATTTCCTCCTATTAAGGAGAACCCTTAAAGACTCTCACTTCGTTATGGTACCATTAAAGAATGGCTAATAGAGGTCAAATATTGTCAAAACGTATAAATATGCAATATTGCATACAGAAATGTATTGTTACAAATGTAAGCGTTTACTATAATGAAGGTATAAAGTTTAATCACATCCCAGTATTAACAAAAGAGGAGGAAATAATATGGAAATCGCAATGGCAGTTTTAAAATTTATAGGTGGAGCAATCCCATTAGTTCAAGAGCTTCTAAAAGCATTTATGTAAATTCACTATTTAGCAATTATTTATAAAAATTATCATTCGTATGAGTAAAGCCCCTTTAACAATATTAGGGGGCTTTTTAAATTTCTAAATATTTAAGGTTACGTCACTTTTAGCTAGCAGAATTAATAGAGCTATTGAATTTTATAAGAAACAAGAAGCAGTTTCCTCACCACCTAAGATTATTTTCTCTGGTGGACAAGGATCAGATGAAAATATTTCTGAAGCGAAAGCTATGCAGGAGTATGCTGTGAATAATAGGATTCCTCTAGAGAATACAATAAAAGAGGACCGTTCTACTACAACATACCAAAATATGCTTTTTTCAAAGAGAATTATGGAATCATTAAAAGGAACACGGTATAACTGCATTTTTTCTACAAACAACTTCCATGTGTTTCGCGCCGGATTATACGCTAAAATAGTAGGATTAAATAGCCAAGGAATTGGCTCAAAAACAGCCTTCTATTATTGCCCAAATGCGATGATTCGAGAGTATATTGCAATCTTCGTTATGAATCGTGTACGTCACAGTATTGTAATAGCAATTATTATGGGATTCTCTATCATAGCAACCGGAGTAAATTATTTATTTTTTTAAGGGTGTTGTATAACTTATATTTTGGGAGTTATCTTAGGTAAGGAGTCACCTTAGGGTGACTCCTCTTTTTTGTGTTTATATGGGTTGGTTTATTTAAATGTTAGACTACAATGCAAGTGATTGTTGTGATGTTGATTAAAAAGGCAGCTATTGTAGTCGTCTTTTTATTATCTTACAAAAGTGTAATCTTCATGTCATGTTCTTGAATTTCTTCTCAAATAAAAAGGGGTTATGATAACAGCATAATAAAAAACACATGAGGTGAATGACGTGAAAAGATATATTACACTTTTTAGTATTCTAGTTGTATTTGCTACAATGTTAGTTGGTTGCGATGTGAATCGTATGGGAAAAGATGAATACTATGTTCAAATTACAACTGATGCGAAAATAAAGTCAGGGGTATCTAAAGAAGGAAATAAATACACAGAGTATAATTATGAATTACAAGGATTTGACGAAAATGGTAATGAAAAAACAGTGAAATTTAATGGATTTAAAGAGCTTCGTAAAGAAGCATTCTTACGCGTATTCCACTCCGATAAAAAAGGTGTAACTGCTTGGGAAGAGGTGAAGAAAGACGAGCTTCCTGGGAAGGTGAAAGAAAAATTAGACGTGAAATAAATGATTTATAATGGCGAACCCACATATTCGAAGGGTTCGCTGTTTTTTTGTGGGGTAATTTTGCCCAAATCCCCGAAAATGGAGAATAAGCTAAATTAAGTAGGTATACCACCATATCGCCATAAAGACGTTATTCTTACGGTAGAATTATAGGAAAGGATGACGTTTTTTTATGTCTAATTCTGTATCTGACGACTTACAATTATTTGCACAGGAGATTAAGAGTCTTTTATCACCAAATACCTTACAGAATCTAGCTAGAGATGTTGGATTTGGGGTACTGCCACATCGCCATCAACCTAAGATTTTGAATTATCCCCAAAACGAAAATTTCATTCTTTCATAGTTGTCCATAGAAGTTCAGTTCGTTTTTTCGTTTATGGGAAGAATGTATTTTTTAACTTGATAGCACTGTGACGATTCCCCTAAGAGACCTAAAAAAACTATGTAAAGAAGGTTTTCCAAAAGATTAGGCATAGCGCTACTCTTTTTGGAAAACCCTAATCGATAAATTCGTGTTATTATTCTTGATATTGCTGTTGAACCGCCTCTGGTAGTTCCTCAAAGATTATTCTTTTAAAATGTTAATAATACTTCATTAAATTCTTTTGTAGGAGTTGCGTTTAATCCATGAGGACAACTTGTATTAGAGCAAGTTTACTATCAGGAATGGAATCATATGTGCGTTTCCACTTAACTCAAAAGGTACAGTTGCATCAGAGTCACCGTGAATTATAAGATTTAATATAAATATAAAATTTACCAATATATATAAACCAGTATTATAGTTTGATACTAATTTATTTGATTCTTTTATTTATGTGCTTGTTAATTTAGCATAGATGATAAAAAATAAGGTTAATTGTCCTATTATCACAATATTCGGCACTACTATAATTAAATTAATAACAAAAAAGACTGCTAAAATTCCTAAAAACAAGCACAAATGATAAATGTTCAAGCGGTGTTGTTCAAACCTGTATTGATGAAAAACAATTGTAGTTGACAGGAAATAGAGCAATACAGAACCAAAAACAAAATATAAGATAAAAGAATAATAGACCTCATGTAAAAATAATAATCTAATGGATGCTGCAACCATACTCAAAGACATTAAAATAAATAGATGACCGTAAATAATAATTTGACCAGAAGTTTGTCTAGACTTGTCGAGTTTCTTCTCCATGTTATCGAAATATTGCCACCACATCGAAATAATGAGGATAAATGAAATGATCGCAAAGCTTATTGAATCCCAATTTCCTTGTTTAGGTTGAATGACCACAAGAGTGCTTACAAGAGCTTCCCCAAAGAGAATAATGGAAAATAGACCAAATCTCTCTAACAAGTGGGCTGTATTTGTAGGAACCTTTTCTAAACACTTCCTTCCAAGCAGTGGGACAATAATATCGATAAGAATCCCAAAATATAACACAGCATATCGAATCCAAGAATCAAAAAAGACGGATAATAACGAAATAACGATTCCAATCCCAAAATATCTTCCTAAAAAGAGTGCTGCTTTTTTTCGAGCCCCCTCTTCTATACGCTGGACAACAAGATATTGAATTGCAGTCACGACCCTTAAGCCAATATAGCCAATTAAAAAAGAAAGATAATAAGGATCAAAATCAGCTGATAAGCTTGATGTCATTATTAGGACAAAAAACATTTGCAGGATCAAAAAAATTCTTTGATGAAATAAATCTTTTCCAAACCGGTTAACAAAGATGGTTTGCCCTACCCAAGCCCACCAAATCGGAATAAAAATTAAGACAAATTTTACCAAATACTCTGCATGGATTTGACCATCTTCAACATGAAGTAAAACATGAGTCGCAGCCGTCACTGCCGCCACAAATAACAAATCATAAAAGAGTTCTAACCACGTCACTTTCTTTTCTTCCATTTCTGCACTCCCTCCTTATAGTTAATAGTATGCTAAAAAGATATAGTAATTGGAAGAGAAAATAATATAGACATAAACCATTTTTCCTCATTATTGTATTCAACATAATCCCCTGGAACGTCAGTGTTACATTTTATATAGTTGGCTACTTTTAAAATTTCAATATTAAAATACAATACTTTTAGACCGTTTAGTTTTTCTCCTTTGTTATCCGCTACGATTTTATCTCCACCATATAGGGGACCTATATATTCCCATCAACTTAAGAAATTTTAATACCTTTAAGTACAAAAAAACGTTATCATTTCTAAACAGGATAGATTAGAAATGATAACGTATGGATGATACTAGCTTATATTAGTCTTTCTGGTGCTGTGATGGTATATCATACTAATTAATAAAATGAAAGAATGTAGCAATAATAATTCTAGAATTTTTTATCATAAAGATGTAGCAACTATAGAACGCTTAGTAACAGCTATGAACAAGAAGAACGTAAAGCTAGAACAGGCTATAAATCGAGCAATGTCAAGTATTGAAGAAAATGAGATAGCAACTGTTGCTACAGATAGTGTAGCGGATACAGAACACGAACTTCATCACATGAGGGTCATCCGAAATCGGTACTTGAGTTAATCGTCAGCTGAGATCTTTGGAATTGAACTGACGGTAACTTTAACAAAATAAGGAGTACAATTAAACAGCCTAAAATATGCAAGTTTTTATGCAAAACTGCTTGCGTATTTTGGCTATTTTTGCATTCGTAAAAGTGCTATAAGTAAACAGCATTTTTAAATTGCCAAATACCCCCATGAGATCAATGGGACTTATATTCCACTTCTTTATCAGAATTATATTAAGAAGTGGAAATAGTATAAGTACCCAAAAAACGATAATAAAAACTGTATTCATCAGTTTCTACTCCTTATGTGAATCATAAAGTTATTATCCCGTTTATTGTGGGCTGACTAAAGTTTCACTTTATCTCTCCGTCTCAAAAAACTCAATCCACTCTCCATCAGGGCCAGCGAAGAATATGTAACGTGTTCCATCTGGTAATGTTTCGATTTCTTCTCCTAGTAAAAAGGTTACGCCGTGTTTTTGTATTCTTTCAATTTCATCCTCTAATGAATCTACCTTAAAGCAAATGTGATGTACTTTTCCTTCTGCCGGAAGAGAAGAGTTATAACCTTCAATGAGTTCGAGTATCGTTTCCTTCGATTCTTCCACACCTAAAAAAGCGAGTTTTAAGTCTGGGTTCGGGTGCCCCATACGTTTAAGGAGCTGTAAGCCGACTACTTCTTCATAAAATGAGATAGATGCTTCTAAGTTTGCAACCATAAGTCCAACGTGTTCTATTCTTCTAACTGGCATGTAGATTCCTTCTTTCTGAAAATTATATACAATATATTATTGAAAATTAAGAAAATAAGCAAGATAAAAACCTTACAAATTTTAGCGTGTTATATGGTATAGTGAGAAAGTATGTTTGGGGAGAAGGAAGGAGATTATACGATGAATACAACTACTCAAACTCCTTCATTATCGGAAACGATGAAAGAGTGGCATTATGCATTAGCATATGAAATTAAACATTGGAAAACGATAGGTGGTAGTAAAATTTCTATCATGAATGGTCGTTTTTTATATACAGATTATGAAAGTACAGTATACGTATTTCAGCTTATTTCGGAAGTAAGCTTACCTGAAGGTTCACCGATTCGAATTGAGTTCGATGGTGAGGAAGCGACAGGAGAAGTATTATCTGTACATGGATTAGAAATAGAACTGAAATTAAATGATTATATACAAGGTGAAATAAGAGAAGCGGTTTTATACAGTGAACCGTGGCAACTTTTAGAGCAACTGCAAGAGCGATTGAAAGAAGCACGTAAAGATAAGCTGAAACGTAATCGTATAAAGCGTCTTGTTGATGGGACGAGCAGCCCGAAACATATTGAGAAGATGAAAAATCCAAAAAATGAACTGGCATATCGCGCGTTTTATAATCCGACAACGTACGTATGGGGACCGCCGGGAACAGGGAAGTCTTACAATTTATCACGTATTATTTCGGCCCATTATCAAAAAGGAAAATCGGTACTTGTGTTAGCTCATAGTAATGCGGCAGTAGACGTATTAATGAGTGAAGTAACGAAGCAAATTGAGAAGAAAAAGAAATGGACGCCTGGCGAAATTGTTCGTTACGGTTATAGTCAACATGAACATATACGAAATCATGAAACGTTACTTGCATCTAAGTTAGTTGAAACGACGAACGGATCATGGGGTGAGGAAAGACTCTACTTGGAAGAAACACGCCAAGAGCTTCGTGAAAAAATCTTATCGTATAAGGCAACGTCCTCTGATAAGAAGCGTATGCAGGAGATTGAAAGTGATCTTCGAAAGCAAAAGGCTAAAATTAAAGAAGTAGAAAAAGAATATATTGAAAATGCGAAAGTAATCGGCGCAACTTTATCGAAATGTGCTATTGATGCGCTAATTTATGAGCGTACATTTGATTTAGTTGTCGTAGATGAGGTGAGTATGGCGTTCGTTCCGCAAATTGCATTAGCTGCTTCACTTGGAAAACGTATCGTCGTTTGCGGTGACTTTTTACAGTTACCTCCAATTGCGATGGCAAATCATGAACTTGTTCGCAAATGGCTTGGGGAAGATATGTTTTACCATGCTGGAATTGTTGAGTCTGTTAATAAATCAGAAGCACACCCAAACCTATTTATGTTGCAGGAACAAAGACGTATGCATGCGGATATATCGAAGTTTACGAATTCGTTTATTTATAAAAATAGAGTATACGATCATCCGTCTGTTTCAGAGCGTAAAGAACTTGCGCAATTGCAGCCGTTTGCAAATGAAGCGAGTGTTTTATTTGATACGAGCCAAATGGGAGCTTTTTCGTTAAAAGATGCTGCTTCTGGTTCACGTTTTAACATTATGTCTGGTTTAGTAGCAATGCAAATGATGTTAATCGGATTGTTAGACGGTGTTCAATCAATTGGTATTGTGACACCTTACAGGGCGCAGTCACGCTTTTTATCGACGTGTATTAGAGAAATGTTGCAGAGAACGAAATATCAAAACATACCAGTTTTAGCGGCGACAGTTCATAAGTTCCAAGGTTCTGAAAGAGATATGATGATCTTTGATACGGTTGACAGTTATCCGCAAGAACGACCTGGCGTATTATTCTTTGACCATAAAAACCATCGCCTCGTCAATGTAGCAGTGACAAGGGCGAGAGGGAAGTTCATTCAATTATCAGATTGCCATTATATGCGTAAAAACCTTTCGAGAAAACAAGCGTTATCACAATTAACAGCTCATATAGAACGTCACGGAGATGTGTATGATCGCACGACATCAAGACAATTGTGGGAACGAAAAATATCGAAACGTTTACGTTGGTTTATGGAAATGAATCTTGAGGAAACGAAAGGGCTATTAAAAGATATTTTAGCAGCAAAACGAAAAATTATTATTTCACTTCCAAGTACAAAACAAGTGGATAAGCGAGTATGGCAAGCGTTAATGCGTACAAATGCGCAAATAACAGTGTATAGTGACGGACCAGTTCCACTGAAAAATGTAAAGTTACAAAGACAAAATAAAGCATCCCCGTTCCTAGTAATCGATGATGAAATCTTCTGGGCAGGCGCACCGCTTACATCTCAAATGATGTTTGAAGGTAGTACGGAATATCCGTACGTATGTGCAAGACTGCAAGCACCTGAGACAATTGGTGTATTAAAAGGATTTTTAGATATTCGGTAAATTCGGATAGGAATTCCTTGACTTTTACTTGGAATGAACTTAGAATAAAAAATAATTTAATATAATTTTATGAAAATTCTTATCACGAGAGGTGGAGGGACTGGCCCTATGATACCTCGGCAGCGGATTCGTTATGAATACTGTGCCAATTCCAGCAAGGTAACTTGAAAGATAAGAAAGAAGCTCATTTTGACTGTATATACAAAAGCCTCTTTCTATCTTTTAGAAAGAGGCTTTTTTACGTGAAAAT
This sequence comes from Bacillus cereus group sp. BfR-BA-01311, assembly GCF_022664295.1. Lineage (NCBI taxonomy): Bacteria > Bacillati > Bacillota > Bacilli > Caryophanales > Bacillaceae > Bacillus > Bacillus cereus group sp. BfR-BA-01311. The sequence continues at coordinate 89,797 of NZ_JAKUHC010000002.1, read as the reverse complement.
AAAAGGAGGAAGAACAATGGGAGCTACAGGAGTAACGTCACAAAGAAAAACAATTGAAGAGAGTATCGAAAGAAATAAGGAAAAGTACATAGAAACAAGTCATGATATTCATGCGAATCCAGAGATTGGTAACCAAGAGTTTTATGCATCTAGAACGTTAAGTTTATTACTAGGTAGTGCAGGGTTTCAGTTACAGCACAATATAGCTGGACATGAAACGGGATTTATCGCGCGAAAAAGCTCTGGAAAACAAGGACCGGCAATTGCATTTTTAGCGGAGTACGACGCTTTACCAGGACTTGGCCATGCGTGTGGTCACAATTTAATCGGCACAATTAGTGTTGCAGCAGCAATTGCATTATCAGAAACACTTGAAGAAATTGGCGGAGAAGTTGTCGTGTTTGGTACGCCAGCAGAAGAAGGCGGGCCAAATGGTAGCGCGAAATCAAGTTATGTAAAGGCAGGTTTATTTAAAGACATTGATGCGGCGCTTATGATTCATCCGAGCGGAAAAACAGCGACAACGAGTCCTTCACTAGCAGTCGATCCACTTGATTTTCATTTTTACGGAAAAACAGCTCACGCTGCAGCTTCGCCAGAAGAAGGGATTAACGCATTAGATGCGGTTATTCAGCTCTATAACGGTATTAATGCACTTCGCCAACAACTTCCGTCAGACGTGAGAATTCATGGTGTCATTACAGAAGGAGGAAAAGCACCTAACATTATTCCTGACTATGCCGCGGCTAGGTTCTTCATCCGTGCAGCAACGCGAAAAAGATGCGCGGAAGTAACAAAAAAAGTAAGAAACATTGCTGAGGGAGCAGCGTTAGCAACAGGTGCGAAAGTAAAAATCCATCAATTCCAAAATGAAATCGATGAATTACTCGTAACAAAAACATATAACGATATTGTAGCGGAAGAACTAGAACTATTAGGTGAAGATGTAAATCGTAAAGAAAGAGTAGGAATCGGTTCAACCGACGCAGGAAACGTAAGTCAAGTCGTACCGACAATTCATCCGTACATTAAAATCGGACCAGATGATTTAATTGCACATACGAATGAATTTAGAGAAGCAGCACGTTCAGAACTTGGAGATAAAGCATTAATTACATCGGCAAAAGCATTAGCAAATACGGCGTATCGATTAATTACGGAAGAAGGGTTGTTAGAGAAGGTGAAGGAGGAGTTTAGAGAGGCGCAGAGGAATCAAGGGTAAGGGGATTAAGGTACTTTTTTCGAATAGCAATCTAAATAATAAGTAGAGATATAAAAAAGAACATTGAAAATCAATGTTCTTTTTTTGTTACTAATCATTAATTTTGTTGGATTTTCTCATAAAGGAAAAGCTTTTACTGTTAGCGGAGGATAATACGTATCCTTTATTAGAATGACAATTTCTCCTCAAACTCACTCTTTAAAACAATTAAAGGAGATGACAAGCCAAATTGCATTAAAGAGTCTAAAAATGTAGCGAGAGAATCCATCGAATCGCTCATGACCTTCATCATATAATTAAACTCCCCACTAATTCGATATAAATCTGTTACTTCAGGAGCGGCATTACAAAATTGAATAAAATCAGAGCATTGGCTCGTTTTAAACATGATGAATGCTTGAATGTTTTTATTAATTTTTGCAGGCTCAAATTTCGTTCGATAAGCCGCTATAACTCCTTGATCTTCAAGTTTATTAATACGCTCTTTTACAGCAGGTTGCGTCATGGATATAATTCGTCCTATTTCTGAAACGGAAATTCTCGCATTTTCATACAACAAGTTCATTATTTTGTGATCGATTTCATCCAGTTTTACTGCATTTTGCATTGGGGTATCTCCCTTGATTTATTTTCTAAAGTAAATTGTGATTTATAACTATAATATCATAAGTAAAGGAACTAAATTACCTATAAATTTATATTTAAAATGATTGGGGTTTACATGAAAATATAAGTATAGATTTTTATTAAACGGAAATTTAGGAAGGATGGAAAAAATGAAGAATCTTGATGGGAAAGTAGCGATAGTAACAGGGGCGAGTCGCGGTATTGGTCGGGCGATTGCGATGAGATTGGCAAACGACGGTGCATTAGTAGCGATTCACTACGGCCGAAATAAGGCAGCTGCAGATGAAACAATTAGTGAGATTGAATCTAATGGAGGAAAAGCGTTCTTAATTGAAGCTGAACTCAATTCAATTGATGGTGTCAAAAAGCTAGTAAGACAGTTAAAGAATGAATTACAAATAAAAGTTGGTACATCAGAGATTGATATTTTAGTAAACAATGCAGGGATAGGTACACAAGGAACGATTGAAAATACGACAGAAGAAGTTTTTGATGAAATTATGTCTGTAAATATGAAAGCACCATTCTTCTTAATTCAGCAAACATTACCGTTACTACGAGCAGAGGGGCGCGTTATTAACATTTCATCAGCTGAAGTAAGACTTGGTTTTACAGGGTCTATTGCATACGGTTTAAGTAAAGGTGCATTAAATACGATGACACTTCCTCTAGCTAAACATCTCGGAGAAAGAGGTATAACAGTGAATACAATTATGCCTGGATATACGAAGACAGATATCAATGCAAAATTGCTAGATAATCCAGAAATACGAAATTTTGCTACAAACTCATCTGTGTTCGGACGAATAGGGCAAGTTGAAGATATTGCAGATGCAGTAGCATTCCTTGCTTCTTCTGATAGCCGCTGGGTAACGGGGCAGATTTTAGATGTTTCTGGTGGGTTTTGTTTATAGGGTCACTACTCCATAGCCATCAAGCTAATCTAGTAATTTATAGAAAGATAGGCATACTAAAGAAGTCTATTAAAACGTGATTTTTTCGCTAGGCAACTTGAATCAGGGGGCATTTCTTTTTCTTAAGTTGACGGGCATGTATGGTGCCCCCTATTAGACGATAGTGAATGAACAATTTCGGGGTTCAGTTCAACTTTATTCAAAATAAGATTTTTTTGCAGTAAAATCAATGTTAGTGGAACTTTTTTAATCAAACTTTTTTAAAAATTAACATAAATACTTGCAATGTTTAAATTAGTACTATATAGTTCTAGTTATGACAAAGATCAAATTAATGAATCAAAAACGTGTGATTGAAGTAGCTGCAACATTATTTTTAGAAAAAGGGTTTGCTTATACAAGTATGGATGAATTGGTACGTGTAAGCAAAGTTTCAAAGTCTAATGTGTATTATCACTTTTCTAATAAGGAAGTATTATTAGAAGGGGTCGTTGATTATTGGATTGAAATGTATCAATCTGCAATTGATGACGTACTTTCTCAGAACCAATTTTTAGTTGAAGATCGTATCCAACTGTTTTTAAAGCAATTATCACAAGGAGTTCAATCGAGAGAGTATAAGGGAAGCTGTCCATTTATTACTCTTTATATTCAAAGTCCTACACAGGCCACGCAAATAAAAGAAAAAATAGGTCTTTTTTTTACAGGATTACAAAAGAAAGTTTCTCTATTACTTAAACAAGGGGTAGAGAATGGAGAATTTAGAAATACGATTAATATTGATGAGGTTGCATCACTTTTTATTACAAATCTTGAAGGAGCGTTATTTATTTCAGAAACATTGAAGGATGCAACTGTAATCACGAAAACAGCAGATCATTTTTTAAAATTGCTTCGATAAAAGAAGCATTTTTTTTACATCAAATTAGTACTAAGTAGTACTAAAGGGAGGATTTTATATGAGAACAGTATTTTTAACTGGTGGAACAGGCTTTATTGGAAAACAATTAGTAAAAGAATTAGCCAAAGAGGATGTTAAAATTCTTCTTTTAGTGAGGTCGAAAAATAAAGCAACACGCCTTTTTCAAGAAAGAGGCATCTTAAAAAAGGAAGTTATGCACTTTATTGAAGGTGATTTGACGAAAATAGATTTAGGTCTAAGTGCTGAAGATAAGGAGAGGGTATTGAAAACGGATGTGATTATTCATGCAGGAGGCCCCATGGATATTCAAGCGACAAGTAAAGAGGCAGCTTCCGTATTTTTAAATGGCGCCAAACATATTAGTGAATTAGCTAAAAGTATTCATCAATTGAAGGGTTTGCAACAATTTATTCATGTTGTAGGTTATATGAGTCCCTTTGATGATAAAAATAGCAAGATTGCAATTGATGTGTTTAAAGAAGGAAACAATTATTTGAAAATAAAAAATCCATATGAGAGAACAAAATTTTTAGCAGATCTTTATATCCGTCAGCAGGCATCAGCAGTAGGTTATCCGCTTTCTGTAATTAATCCGCCAACTGTAGTCGGTAGTAGTAAAACAGGGAGTACAGAGCAGATAGCAGGATTAGGTTTGCTTGTAATGAGTATGCGAAGAGGGCTCATGCCAGTGATTCCTGGAGGTAAGGGATATAGGTTACCACTTATTTCAAACGATGAGCTTGCGAAGTTTATTGTGCAGGTTTTCAGATTGGAGCAACCGACTATTCAAACATATACACTTGTTGAAGACAAACAGCACGATCAGAACATTGCTGAATTATTAAGTATTATGTCGGAAAGTATGAATATGAGGGCACCAAAAATCTCTGTTCCAATGCCATTTATGAAAGCAATTATGAATAGTGGAGGAAGTAAAATAACAAAAATTCCTTCTGATGGACTGAATTTTATTACAAAACAAAAATTTTCAAATGTTTCAGCGAAAAAAATTATGGGAGGAGATTGGTTTAAGAAGACGAGTGTAATGAAATTTTTCCCTGCCGTAGTAGCAGATCTGGATTATCGAATGATGTATCAAAATGGCCGGCATAATCATTTATTTAAACGAACATTATGCGATAACACTACCCTTTACCAATTACAAGGAACGGGTAAACCGTTTATTTTATTACATGGTTTATTGAGTGATGGAGAGGATTTATTTCCTTTAGCACAAGAGCTTCATGAAAAAACTGGTCAACCTGTATGGATTTTGGATCTTCCAGGTTTGGGACGTTCTCCTTTTAAACGAGAGAAAAATCTTCTAGATATCTATTTGAATGTAGTGAAAAAGTTATTGGAGAAAGCTACTAATGGTGCGCATCTAATTGGACATTCATTCGGTGCGTTTATTCTTCTGGAAGCATTGGTACAAGAGTACATAGATAAGAAGTATTCAATCACTTTACTTCAGCCACCTGTTGCTAAAAAAAATGCTAAATCGCTAAATGTTCCTCAAGTTATGAACAAATGGACATTAAAACTGGCAACTACTAATTTGATAGGGCGTTATTTATTAAGTAATGGTTTGTTTGAAAGTACGGAGAGCATCCCTGAACATTATATTGAAAAGATAAGTAAAAGTTTTACTTCTCCTAGAATTTTAAATACTACGGTTCAGCTTAACAGTTTACTACTGAAAAACGATCAAGGTGATTTCAATGAAGTAACAAAGTATAATCTTCACATTATTTGGGGGGATTATGACAGAGCCTATTCTGCTCCATCGCATCTTGGTAAGGTTGATTTTGTTCCATATGGCCATCATTTTCCTCTTAGCCATCCGAGTGAAACGGCAACATTAGTAATAAAAAATAGTAATACTAGCAGATGAGAGTGTGGGATAAATAAAAAGTGTGTAGTAAGATCGTTGTGTCTTTGAAATAAAATCGTACTGTTTGGGGTCCCGCGAACAAGACGCGAATTTTGCACGCTAAGCAAAAAAACAATAAGCTGTCTACATGGACAGCTTATTTACATTATTCTCGTTATTGGAAGTTATTTTTAACTTTTCCTGATCTGAAAGAGTCAATCTTTTTTTATATAATTTATCAATAATTATTCTTTTTTCTCCGGCTGATAGGAAAGAATAACGACACCTGAATTGGTCGTTCTTGTTTCTATAAGTTTTAATGCTTTTGTATTACTCTGGTCTTTAAAGAGACGCTTTCCGCTCCCTACGATAACGGGATTGATTATAAAGTGATATTCATCAATGAGGTCGTGTTGCATCAATGTTTGTATAAGCTCACCACTACCATAAATTAAAAGGTTCTGACCAGGCTGTTCCTTCAGTTTCGATATTTCTTCTACAATATTACCCTTGATAAGATTTGCATTCCATTCGGTTTTTTCCAATGTTGTTGAGGCAACAAATTTAGGCATGCTGTTCATCTTATCAGCAAAACCTTCTTCATCAGTCATAGAAGGCCAGGCAGCTGCAAAACCTTGATAGGTTACTCGCCCTAGTAGAAGAGCTTCACTTTCAAACAGTAAATCGGATTGAAACTTTGCTACTTCTTCATTGAAATATGGAGCAGTCCAAGCTGGTTCCTCCATGACACCATCTAGTGAGAGGTACATCGATACAATTATTTGTCCCATTTTATTCTCCTTTAGTTTTAAATTGAGATTTTTACATATTGGTAACACAATTATTAATTCTTCAGTTAGAGAAATTCCTCTTTTTAAATAGTTTCGACAAAATGTATTTATGTATGTTTCGGAATAACTCAATATATATTAATAACTTCGAAATATTGTATAACAGATAATTTTTATGCATCATTGATTAGCATTGCTTATTGTGCTAACGAATCCGGATAGTGTGGCGACCGACTAAATAGTTGCTTATCCTCAATTATTAGAAGGGAAGTTCTATCATTTCGCGAATTTGTTAGACATAGACGAGCGCTATAATTTTCTATATCTACATAAAGAGGTGACTACGCATGAATCAAAGACCGTCAGAAGAAGAATACGCCGGGAGCTCCGGCGAATATATCCGTTTGGCGCCGGACGGTAACATCATCGACATTCTGCTCGCCCAGGAAAAGCAAATGACCGAGCTCCTGGCATCGTTGACCGAAAGCCAGGCCGCATATCGGTATGCGGAAGGAAAATGGACGCTGAAAGAAGTCGTGGGCCACATTGCAGACGCGGAACGAGTCATGACCTACCGCCTGCTCCGGTTCGCAAGAGGGGACCAGACGCCTCTGACCGGTTTCGATCAGGAATTGTTCCTGCCTCCTTTCGGAAGCTGGACAACGGCGCAATTGGCCGAAGACTACCGGGCCGTACGGCAATCAACGATCACATTGCTGCGCGGGCTACCGGCGGAGGCGTGGATCCGCAAGGGGACAGCCAACAACCTAAGCATTACGGCGCGCGCCCTCGCGTACGGCATCGCGGGACACGAACTTCATCACATGGGGGTCATCCGAAATCGGTATTTGAGTTAATCGCCGGCTGAGGCCATTGGAATGGAATTAACACCTCTCATACAACCTTAGATACCGTTCTTATTGGGGTCCCGCCCCACAACCATCAACTTAAGGATTTAGACTATTTTTGAAATTAAAAGCACGTTACTATTCTCTTATGTTAATGAGAAAGGTTGACGTGCTTTTTATGAATATGCACCAAAAACAAGAGTTATATCGATTTTTCTCATTTTGGGGTATTTGTTTTTCTTAGATTGAGGGTGATGGGACACTACTCTATAATGATCAAATTAAAATTTAAAACAGTTATAGAGACTCCATTCCTCAGAAATATTGTAACTATTAAGTTGTAAAAAGAACCATAGTTTTTCATTTTTGAAAAGGTTATGGTCTTTTTTTATTGTAATAAAGATATGATGCGAGGAAGTTTTTTAGATAAATCAAAAAAACTTGATTAATAAGTTGCATATAGAACTCATCTACGTATATACTATAAACATCAAAAAAAGTTGATGAAGGGAAGTGAACTACAGTGGCACAAAATTTTCAGCTCTATGAGAAAAAGTTTAAAGCGTTGGCGGATCAGAAACGTTTAGAAATCATGTATGAACTTTGCCAGCGAGGACAGACGTGTGTATGTGATTTAACAGAAGTTTTTGAAATGACGCAATCTAAATTATCATATCATTTAAAAATTTTATTAGATGCAGGTTTGATTGTAAAAGAAACAAAAGGTACGTGGAGTTATTATGATTTAAATGATGCGGAAGTGAATAATTTATTATCAGAAGAATTGTGCTGTATCTTTAGAAAAACAGGGAAAGGTAGTTGCTGTTAAAATTTTGAGTTATTAATCAAAAAAAATTGATTAATAATATATAAAAAGGAGGAATAAGGTATGAGGTATGTTCACGTCGGTATAAACGTTACGAATTTAGAGAAGTCTATTGAATTTTATGAAAAGGTATTTGGTGTTTCACCAGTTAAAGTGAAAACAGATTATGCAAAATTTTTATTAGAGACGCCAGGACTTAATTTTACGCTGAACGTACGAGATGAAGTGAAGGGAAATCAGGTAAATCATTTTGGTTTCCAAGTGGATACAGCTGAAGAAATTACATTGCATAAAGAACGATTAGAAAAAGAAGGTTTCTTCGCGCGTGATGAGATGGATACGACTTGTTGCTATGCAGTGCAAGATAAGTTTTGGGTAACAGATCCAGATGGGAATGAGTGGGAATTCTTTTATACGAAAGCAGATAGTAATGTTCACAAAATTGAAGAGTCATCTTGTTGCGCGACTTCAAATGAGGTAGCTAAAAATTCTTGTTGTTAATAGGAGATGGAAAATAAAATGAAACGTTTATCTTTTCTAGACCGATATTTAACACTATGGATTTTTCTAGCGATGGCTGTTGGGATTGGTTTAGGGTTTGTGTTTCCTAGTGTAGTAGACGGACTGAATACATTACAGGTTGGAACGACGTCTATTCCCCTTGCTGTTGGTTTAATTGTAATGATGTATCCACCGTTAGCGAAAGTTCGCTATGAGGAAATGGGCCGAGTATTTAAAGATGTAAAAGTGTTAGTGCTATCTTTAGTACAAAATTGGATTATTGGTCCGGTACTTATGTTTGTGTTAGCAATTATTTTTCTTCCTGATAAACCAGAATACATGGTTGGTCTCATTATGATTGGGTTAGCACGTTGTATTGCAATGGTCATTGTTTGGAATGACCTTGCTGATGGGGATAAAGAGTATGCGGCAGGTTTAGTTGCTTTTAATTCGGTATTCCAAATGCTCTTTTTCTCAGTTTATGCATACGTATTTGTAACTGTAATTCCAGAATGGTTAGGGATTGAAGGTGCTATTGTCGATATTACAATGATAGAAGTAGCAAAATCAGTATGTATCTATTTAGGAATTCCTTTTATAGCAGGTATGTTGACACGCTTTGTACTAGTTAAGTTAAAAGGAAGACAGTGGTATGAAAAAGTGTTTATACCTAAAATTAGTCCACTTACATTACTTGCATTGCTATTTACAATCATCGTTATGTTCTCTTTAAAAGGAGAGATGATTGTTAGCGTGCCACTAGATGTGGTAAGAATAGCGATTCCGTTATTAATCTATTTTATTGTAATGTTTTTTATTTCTTTCTTTATGGGAAGAAAAATTGGTGCAAACTATCCGGTGACGACAACGTTAGCATTTACAGCAGGTAGTAATAACTTTGAGTTAGCAATTGCTGTAGCAGTTGGTGTGTTTGGTATTCATTCGGGCGCAGCATTCGCAGCTGTCATTGGACCGTTAGTCGAAGTACCTGTCATGATTGCACTTGTAAATGTCGCTTTTTGGTTTAAACGTAAATATTTTAATGATCAATCAACTTAAAAACAAAGGTGGAAAACAACATGGAAAACAAAAAAACAATCTATTTCTTATGTACAGGAAATTCATGCCGAAGCCAAATGGCAGAAGCGTGGGGTAAACAATATTTAGGAGGTAAGTGGAATGTATATTCTGCAGGAATCGAAGCACATGGAGTGAATCCCAATGCGATTAAAGCAATGAATGAAGTGAATATCGATATAACAAATCAAACATCAGATATGATTGATACAAACATTTTAAATAATGCTGATTTAGTCGTTACACTTTGTAGTCATGCGGATTCTGTTTGTCCTTCGACACCTTCGCACGTAAATCGTGTTCACTGGGGATTTGATGACCCGGCAGGAAAAGAATGGTCTGAATTTCAACGTGTTCGCGATGAAATTGGTGAACGTATAAAACGATTTTCTGAAACAGGTGAGTAAATAAAGGAAAGAGTCAATCTTCTATTGTGTTGGAGATTGGCTCTTTTTTATTATGTATTTCATTTACTTATCGCATCGCTTTAAAACTACTCTTAGTAAAAATACAGAATATTATGTAAAATGGTAAAGTTAGAATAGAACAGTTTAAAAAAGGGGTGTAACGTATGATCTGTGAACTAAGCAAGGATGATTTTTATAGGTGTAATCGTTTAGTGAATGAACAAGGTCAATTAGAGGTACGTGCTGTAATTGCAGGAGTGAATCCTGGTCGTATATTTGTAGATAACGTGACTTCTCCTAATTCGGGACTCATTTGGTTAGGTAATAATGATGGCTTCTTCTTTATTGGAGATGCTGAAAATGAAGAGTTTAATAAAGAAGTGAATCGTTTTATTAATCATGTAATAGTACCTGAGGCGAGGAAAGTAGGATTAGATTGCTTTGAAGGAATCGGGAATCATTCGAAGTGGAATAAAACAATCGAAAGAATATTTCAGCATCGTAAATTAAAGAGTTGGAATCAAAGAGTGTATATGCTAGGAAAAGAGGATTATGAAAATCATCATGAGCCTAAATTTGAACAGAGATATACTGTACTGAAAATGAGTAAAGCTCTCTATGAAAATAATAATAATACATTTAAGAACATTGATTTTTTACAATCAAAAATTTTAGAGTTTTGGTCTTCACCGGATTCTTTTTTCAATGAGGGGATTGGCTATTGCATTGTTTATGATGATTTAATTGTGAGTGTTTGTTTTTCAGGGTTCGTCTTTGAAAATATACATTGTATAGATATTGAAACGATAAAAGGTCACCAAGGGAGAAAATTAGCTCAAAAGATAGCGCATAGTTTTGTGAAAGATTGTTTGGAGAATGATATTATTCCATATTGGGACTGTATGGAATTGAACAAGCCTTCTGTTGCAGTTGTGGAAAATGTAGGGTTTACAAATGTATTTAATTATGTAGGATATTATTTTCTATTTGAATAATCTGTTGAATATAGAAGTAGTTTTTTTAATTCATACATGTAAGAAAAGGACATGCAAATCCGATTTTACGAAAAATCTAATGACTTAAAATTCATACGAGGTGAAAATAATGGTAATAAAACAAGACGAAATGAAAGTAGTAGTGGCAGCTGGGGCATTTAATAACAATCCGGGCTGGATTCAAACGCAAGAAGATGATCTTAATTTATTAGTTGAAACAATGTGGGAAGCAAGATTTGAACATAACTCCATTTCAGCTATTTTAGCAGAGCATGTATGGGAGCACCTTACTTTTGAAGAAGGGGTAAAAGCAGCTAGCATTTGTTATAAATTTTTAAAACCGTCAGGCCATATTCGGTGCGGTGTCCCTGATGCATTTTTCCAAGATGAAACATATCAAAATATAGTGCAAGTAGGCGGACCTGGCCCGAAAGACCATCCAGCTGCAAGCCATAAAATCGTTTATAATTATAAAACATTAACGAAAATGTTTGAAACAGCTGGATTTGAAATAGTTTTACTGGAATATTGCGATGAAAATGGGCAATTTTATTACAAAGAATGGGATGCAAATGATGGCGTTATTTTCCGATCAAAAAGATATGATCCTAGAAATCAAGGAGATAAACTTGGTTGCCCATCGTTAATTGTGGATGCGATTAAACGGTAAGGTATTCGTTAGTTCAATAAGTTTATGAGCCGCAAATGCGGCTTTTTATCTATTGTATAATTATTACTGGGATGCCTTTTCGAAAAACTGAATGATTTTTTTAGAATTATCTTCACTTAAATCATAACCTTCACCGTGTGTTTCATCGCTCGCTTTTGCCATTACGATGTCACCATCCGATTCTATCCAAACAAAAAATTCCTGCATAGATTTATCTTGATAAGTAACCTTCATTTTTGAATGCATATGTTTTTTTGCATCTTGATCTAGAAGGAGTGTTTTTTTCTCTGCGCTTTCCATACTTGTAAAAATTGTTTTCATATTTGTTTTATTTACTATTTTATTACTCCCTTTTGAATTTACAGGACTAATCTCAAGTTTTCTCACTTCTTTTTGTTCAAACATAACGTTTTCATATACAATTTCTTTTTCTTTCACTGTTGTGGATGCTTCTTTATTGGAAGCTTTCGTTTCATTTGAATTACTTGTACATCCAATTAATAAGGTGATACTTAATGCTCCAATCATACCGAATGTTAATCTCTTCAATAATATGCCCCCCATCTACTATTTTCTATAATTCTATTTCCTATTTGAAATATCCTAGCTATGCTTAATGAAGTGAAATACATTTTGTTATGGGGAATAGAATGGATTGCATGTACGTTAATTTTTTGTATGAAAGGAGAGAAGGAAGTGAAGCACATAATAAAAGATGTATTAATGAATTATTTTACAGAAATCCGTTCATTAGTAATAGAAGAAGAATTACATATAAATAGCTGGCATACAGATTTACACTATAAAATCATGGTAAATGGAAAGCGATATTCCGCACGGTTTATGAATAGCAATCGAATAATCAATCCAGCTTTTGGAGCGTTATCAAATGAACAATTGAAAGAGCAAGTACGCTTTACCTATTATTTACGAGGGCATGGAATTCCTTTTATGCAAATTAACAAGAATACGTCAGGGGAGTCATTTACATTAGTCACTTGGAATGATGAACAGTACCGATTTGTATTGTCTAATTGGATTGAAGGAGAGCATCTTACACACTGCACAGAATCTATTGCAGAATCGTTTGGAAAGAAGGCAAGAAAGATTCATGATATTTCTAGTACATTTCAAAGCTCGATTTTTCAAAAGAAATCCCATTTAGATGGGTATGCCCAGTTTATTGATATGTTAGAAAGTAAGGTAAGCGCATGTAAGGAATTACGGGAGTACATAAATCTTGCTACATATCATATAGATTGCGCATATACGAGTAATTTACAGTTTATTGTACAAACAGATTTAAATCCTTTGAATGTTTTATGGGACTCAAGTCAATGTGTAAAAGGAATTGTAGATTTTGAATCAATTGGATATGTTGATCGTATTGAAGGACTAGCCTTTTTAATAAAATGGTACTCGCGAACAGAAGGAATACAGTCTCATGAAGTATGCTCAAGTGTTGCTAGTTCATTTTTAGAAGGGTATACGGTACATAATATTGTAACACCAAATGATTATAAGAGACTTTCTTCATTGTTATGGTTATCCGGTAGTTTGAATTGGAATTTTGTGAAGAAAACGCTAAGTGTATTAGAAGATGCGAGGCAGTTAGAGGAACATTTGAAGGTTTATAGAGTAAGGGGAGAGAGGTTGTCTTCATTATTAATTTGTAGATAACCTTTCTTCTCCTTTGGGATTTATAAAACAAAACATATGAGGTGTTCTAAAAATGAAAATACAAACTGTATTGTTTGATGGTTTTGGAGAACTTGTCTCATTCGCACCGTTTGAGGTACTGAAAAGAGCGATAGAAGAAGGGGCTCCATTTACAATTGAATTCGTTTCGAGTGAACAAAAACAAGAAGTTACTACTGATTAAAGTTTCATTTTATAAATTTTACTTTATTAAAAGTTGATTTGTTAGAAAGGATAATCATTTATTGCTATAATGAATGGATGCGTGGCAGGAAATAGATAGAAAGATACTGCTAGTAATTTATACTTAAAATGTAGGGAGATTGAACAGAGTTATGGGGAATGAAAAGGAAATTAGTTCCGCTAAATTAATATGGAAGATGACGCGCCCGCATACATTAACGGCGACGTTTTCTCCTGTAATTTTAGGGACAGTGGCATCACTTTATGTTGCCAAAATTGATTGGCTTTTATTTATTGCGATGATGCTTGCATGTTTAGCGCTGCAAATAGCAACGAACTTATTTAATGAGTACTATGATTTCAAACGTGGATTAGATACCGCTGAATCCGTTGGCATCGGTGGCGGAATTGTCCGTCATGGATTGAAGCCAAAAAATGTGTTAACAGTTGCCCTTTTATTGTATGTAGTAGCAGCAATTATTGGAGTTTATATTTGTATGAATAGCAGCTGGTGGTTAGTCGTCATCGGTTTAATTGGAATGGCGGTTGGCTATTTATATACAGGCGGTCCATTACCAATTGCGTACACTCCGTTTGGAGAATTAGTTTCTGGGTTGTTAATGGGGACATGTTTTGTACTCATTGCTTTCTTTATTCAAACGAATACTGTAACGATTGAAAGTGTATTGATTTCCATTCCAATTGGAATTTTAGTAGGTGCAATCAATATGTCAAATAACATCCGAGATATCGAAGAAGATATTAAAGGTGGAAGAAAGACATTAGTAATCCTCCTTGGGAGAGAGAAAGCTGTGGTAACACTAGCGGTAGCATTTTTCATTGCGTATTTATGGATTGCCGTAATTGTATTAATGGGTTATATAAGCCCTTGGGCATTAGTTATGTTCCTAGGTTTGAGAAAGCCAATTTCTGCAATTCAAAGTTTCCAAAAAGGGGCAAAGGATCCTGGATATATGCGCATCGCAATGAAATCAACAGCGATGACAAATACGATTTTCGGCTTCTTATTATCAGCAGGATTATTAATTAGTTATTTGTTTTAAATGAAAAATATTGTTAAGTAACTTAACCCCAGTTTCTCAATTTTAATATAGAGAGGTTGGGGTTTTTATTTTGACTTTGTTTCATGTTTAAAACAGTTTCATTTGAAATGCAAATACCAATAAATCGCAACTTCATCATTTTCAATATCCAAACCTTTATAAAGAAGAAAATCAAACCCACCAATTACAAATCCACATTTTTCATAGAACTTACATGCTGTGACATTATTATTTTGCGTTTCAAGCATGATACCTGGCATATTGCCTTTTTTTGCCCACTGCTTTGCTTGATCAACTAATCTTTTACCAACTCCGAGTGTACGATATTTTTTATCTACCGTTATATCTTCTATGTAAGCATAGTGGTTCCAATTCTTTTTTAATACCATTAATCCAATGATTTGGTTATGTAACAGAGCTATGTAAATGACTTGATTAGGTTTATTTATATATTCATTGTAAGCCAGTTCTTCATTATCATCTTGATTTTGTAAATAACTTTTTTCATAACTTGGAACGTCTTCTACTGTATATTCTATGCGTCTATTTCCTTTGGAAAGAGAAAGAATTAACCGAGCATTCACTATAAAACTGTCATCAATCTCCGGGAGATTATCTAAATCATTTGTTTCTAACTCTCTAATTACAAGGTTCATCGGAGTACCTCCACATAATAATATTTCTTCTAGTTCTTCATTTGGTTCAAATGAATTCCAATTACAAAATTATAATAGAATTTCAATAGTACGGCCATCTCTGTATTTTATCTTTATACCGGTATGCTATTATCTTGATGTGAAAATGTTATTTAGAAAGAGTAATATTTTTTATTTTGGATGTATATCCAGTTTTCAAATTTAACTGTAGTAGAGAAACAAATATTTTTTTAAAGAGTGGATGTAATAGGCTATTCTTTAACTAATTTCGACATTATCTGCATTTTATCTTCGCCTTCCTCTATTAATCTATTTATTGTAAATATCAGCTGAAGTTAATGTTTAGCTGCATAAATAATGAATATGAAAATGAGTAGGGAAAGGATCGAAACATAATGAAAGAATCACAAAATAAGAAAAAAACAAGTGTAGTAACTAAGGCAATACTATCTCTAGGAGTTGTTTTAGCAACGACCTTTTTCACGTTCTTTTTAATAGGGAAATGGAACTCTATCCCAGCGAAAGGGGTAGCTAATGAAAATATTAGGCTAGCTAATACGCAACAACAAGGAAAGAAAGAAGACACATCGCTGGCAAAACAGAAAAGAGCTGATGGAAAACCAGTAGGAAAGGTTGTTTATTTAACATTTGATGACGGTCCTAGCGAATTAACTGGCAAATTTTTAGATGTACTAAAAGAGCAACATGTTGCTTCGACATTTTTTATGCAAGGTAGCAATTTACAGAATACCGGTTTTCAGGAAAATGTAAAACGAGCAGTAAAAGAAGGACATTATATTGGTGCACATAGTATGACACATAATAGTGATAAGCTATACAAAAAAGGACAATTTGTAACGGAGATGAAAGAAACGTTAGCTCTTATTCATAATATTACAGGTACAACTCCTAAACTAGTCCGTCCCCCATATGGATCTGCACCAGGATTAAAGGGGCAGGACATTCGTAACAAAATTGTAGAAGCAGGAATAAAAGTTTGGGATTGGACGATAGATTCAAATGATTGGAAATTAAAAGGTAACCCACAGCAAATTATAGAAAATGTAAAGCGTACAACAACAGAAGATGTGGAAGTAGTTCTAATGCATGAAAAACTACAGACATTACAAGCGCTTCCGGAAATTATTAAATTTTATAAGGAAAAAGGATATGAATTCGGGGTATACAATGAAGCGGATCATTTTCAACTAAACTTCCAGAAAGATCAACGTCTATAGTATCAAATAAATAAATTAAGAGCATGTTCTGATTTATCTTTCTTCAGGACATGCTTTTTTTGCTCGCTTCTATAAGCTTATTACTACCAATTTAACAAAGCAGAATTTACAAGTTACTTTATGGATACCTCATTTTAGAATAACTAACTTATAGAAAAAATTGAATAATTTTCATGTGTAAGGAAATTTTAAGAAGGATATAGAGGGGATATTTTCCTTTTGTTTTCTAGATAAATGATTACTTACAAAAAACATTTAGTGGAACGGTTTTTTAAAGCTATTCTGTCAAGAAATTACTAACAATTGGGTTCAAAACATAAACCACTCGATAAATGGGGTAGTATGATGAAAAAACTTAGTAGAAAGCGTTTGAGAAAAGATATTCAGGAACTTGAGAGTGCAAGTATGCTGCTCCAAAATGATCAAGAGTGCGGACTCAAGCAGAGTGTATCTGCGAATGAAGAAGTTTTGAGACAAGTTTTTGAAAATTGTTCCGATATTGTTTTTCGTCCAATAATCATAGATAGTCAAAATAAAATTCTTTTTATTTATATAGATGGATTAGTTGACACTAAAGTTGTGGAACAAGTTGTTTTGAAACCAATGATGTTTGAAGGTCTGCCTAGTGGAGTAAAGAGTGTGGATTCGGTAGGAGAAATTATACAAAATCAGCTAATTGCGGTTTCTCAAGTAAAGACAATTTCTAAAGTTCGTGAGGTTATAGAAGCAGTATTGAAAGCGAATATCGTCATTTTAACAGAAGGAGAAAGTCAAGCTCTAGTCGCTGATTTAAAAGGTTTTGAAAAACGAGGTATTGAAGAGCCGGCTGCCGAGATCTCTGTTCGTGGCCCTCGGGACGGGTTTACGGAAACGATAAGGGTCAATACGAGCCTGATTCGCCGAAGAATTCGAAGCCAAAAACTAAAAATGGAACCTTATTCGATTGGGGAATTGTCACAGACAGATGTGGTAATTGCTTATATTGAGGGAATTGCACCTGATTCGGTTTTGGATGAAGTTCGCCAAAGGGTAAAGCGAATTCAAATTGATGGAGTATTGGAGTCAGCTTTCATTGAAGAGTTTATTGAGGACCAACCCTTTTCACCCTTTCCACAAATTCAAAATACTGAGCGGCCAGATGCGGTTTGTGCAAGTTTATTAGAGGGGAAAGTCGCCATTTTAGTAGATAACACACCTTTCGTTTTGATTGTTCCTATGACATTTTGGACTGGTCTACAAGCAGCGGAGGATTATTATGAACGCTCCATCTACACAACTTTTGTTCGATGGATACGTTTAATATTAATTAATATTTCATTATTTCTTCCTTCTCTCTATGTTGCTATTACAACCTTTCATCCTAAATTAATTCCGACAAATTTGCTTATTAGTATTGCAGCTGCGCGAGAAGGCATTCCGTTCCCGGCTGTCATAGAAGCGCTAATGATGGAGTTTTTATTTGAAGGCTTGAGGGAAGCGGGGGTTCGGTTACCCAAACCTGTTGGATCAGCAGTTAGTATTGTCGGAGCACTTGTTATCGGGCAAGCTGCTGTGCAAGCAGGTATTATTTCCGCACCTTTGGTCATTGTTGTGGCGACGACCGGTATTGCGTCATTTGCGTTCCCGCGCTACAACTTAGGAACAGCTTACCGGATGTTACGCTTTCCGATGCTGTTATTGGCAGGGATGCTAGGGCTATACGGTGTTGCAATAAGTACCCTTGCGATTTTGATTCATTTAACTAACATTCGTTCTTTTGGCATTCCGTATTTAAGTCCAGTTGCACCACAAACTCCTCGTGATTTAAAGGATGTTTTTCTCCGAACACCTCGTTGGAATATGACCCACCGCCCAATAATGGTATCTGGTGAAGAGAAAGTCCGTTTTCCAGGTGGACAAAAGCCAGATGAGAAACGGGGAGGGGAAACAGAATGAGCCTGCACAAGGCACTCTGTATGATACTGGTCATTTCTTTATGCTTCTTGACGGGATGTTGGGATCGGACAGAATTAAATGATTTGGCAATAGAATTAGGATGGGGACTTGATCAAGCGAAGAATAATAAGATTGAAATTAGTGCTCAGTTTATTATTCCATCAAAAATGGGGATGGGACAGAGCGGAAGAAGTAATGCAGGAAAAGCGTTTTTTACAGAATCGGGAACGGGAAGGGATACACATGAAGCTATACAAATGATGCAAACAAAAATGTCGAGAGAAATTTTTCGAGGGCACCAGCGTGTAATATTGATTGGAGAAAAAATGGCTAAAAGTGGTCTTGCTCCAGTTTTAGATGCATATAGCCGCGATCCTGATATTCGATTACGAGCAGGTGTGTTTGTCATAAAAGGGAATACTGCAAAAGATTTTCTGAAAGCATCCATCCCTTTAGAGTCTATCCCGGCACTTGGGGCACTTAAAGAGCATATGCAAATAGAGGCAGCGGGAGATATGTCTTTATTAAATTTTCTTATTGCTGGTACGAGTGATGGAATCACTCCGATTTTACCCGTTATTAAACTAAATGTGTCTCATAAAAAAGGAAAAACTGAGGTCAAAGGGTTTCAAATTGTAGGCGGTGCTATATTTAACAACGATTTCAAATTGGTAGGATACTTGAACATGCAGGAATGGTTAACTACTCTTTGGATAGTGAATCGTTTAAGTAAACAGACAGTTACAGCAACGGCCTCTAAAGGAAATGGTAGTGCAAGTTTATATATGACAAAGATCAATAGAAAAATCATACCTACTATACAAGGGGACACAATTAAGTGTGACATTGTTTTTTCTGGTGAAGGAACAATTCAGGAGAACAATACGAATTTAGATCTTTCGCAGCCAAAAAATCTTACTCTTTTAGAACATGTATTGGAAAAACAGTCCGAAAAGGAAGCTCTCCAAACTATTAAAAAGGTTCAAAAACAATACGGAACCGATATCTTTGGATTTGGAGAAGCCATTCATCAAAAATATCCATCCGAATGGAAAGAGTTAAAAAAGAATTGGAGTAAACAATTTCGAAAAGTGGAGGTTTCTCTTCATACAAAGCTTACTATTCGGCGAGTAGGACTGACTGGACCACCGTTGCAGTTGAAGAAAAATGAAATGAAAAAATAAGGAGGAATATAGAGTGTGAGAAATTCGATGAAAATCTCTGGCAGGCAAATCTTTTGGATGATGTTCACTTTTGAAGTGGGACAATCACTCCTTCTAGTTATTCCAGCGACGATTCGTACTGTCAAACAAGATGCGTGGATCTCGATTTTGATTGCAGGATTGATAGGGGTTGCTCTTACTTTTTTGGCAACTACACTTGGTTCGCTTTATCCGAAACAAACTCTCATTGAATTTAGTCAAACTATTCTTGGTAAATGGCTAGGAAAGCTACTGATGATTCCTTACTTCTTTGGGTGGTACATGATAATTTGGATAACCGTCCGTGAATTTGGTGAATTCATTATTATCGCTTTGTTTCATAATACACCTTTGTGGGTCATTGTCTTTACTGCGATGTTATTGCTCATTTTTATCATTTACCAAGGAGGGGTGGAAGGTATTGGACGTTTAAGTGAAATCATAGGGCCAATTGTACTTTTAATGATAACGTTTGTAATCATTTTGAATGTTGGCAATATGAATTGGGATTATATGCGGCCTATTTATCACGATTCTGGCTGGCTTCCCATCCTTAAAGGTTCCTATACTCCTGTAGCCGCATTTTTTGGAGAGGCTGTTATGATGATGATGTTCGTTTTCTTTATGGATAAACCAGAGCAAGCGTCATCAAGGGCGATGTTGGGGGTAGGATTAGCCGTTTTCATGGTAACGATTGGAACATTAGCGGTCATTTTAACATTCGGTCCGAATTTATCTTCAAGTTTTTTGTATCCGGTTTACGATTTGAGCCGATACATATCTGTCATGGAGTTCATTCAAAATGTGGATATTTTGATAGTTATTATTTGGTTTTTTAGTATTTTTGTGAAATTGGCGTTATACATGTTTATCGCTTGTTATGGAACAGCACAAATATTTCATTTGAAGGATTGGCGAAAAGTAGCGTTAGTTCTTGCTCCTATTTCGTTCATCATAGCTGTGTCAGTTAAAAATATCCAAACATTTACCCATTATTACTACATATTTTTCGTAATTCCAATTGCATTTCCCGTTTATGAGCTAGGGATTCCTTTACTGTTATTGGTGGTTGGCAAAATTCGAAGGAAATATGCATAAACTCAATCGGTAATATGTTTGGAGGGCAGGTATAATTTTAGTTTTTTGACTAATATAAAAAGAGAAAAATCCTATTCATAAGTGTAGGATTTTTTGTTTGTATATTACGTTACAAGAGTTTTCTTATTTTCTCCGGAATGTCCTTTTTTGAAATCTATGCAACAGAGTCTTTATAGTAAGAGTATTTTGTCGGGGGATAATCAAAAAATGTATATTACAATATAAAAATTCACCTTAATACTAAAGGATACATGACAACGATTCCTATAAATTCTTCTCAATAATTGAAAATAAAATCAATCCAGATTATTATATTGTTATTGTAATTATAAATGTAATTACATTTTATTGAAGGAGGATACAAAGATGAAAAACTCAAAAGGCTCTATTGAATCAGAGATAAGCAAAGCAATTACTCACTGGGAAAAGGACTACCTAGGACGCGGGTCTATATCCGTTAAGACAGATATATTACGGGATATGATTATCGTAAATTTACAAGGTATTTTAACGCCAGCTGAATATACGGTTTGCGAAACAAAAGACGGTATGCTAACGATAAAGAAAAATCGTTCGGAGCTAGTTGAATCTGGAATTGAAGATTTGAAAGAGATTATACTAGAATTAACTGGAGAAAAAGTGAAAAGTTTTCATACGGATATAAGCTCCCGTACTGGTGAACGAGTAATGATTTTTAAATTGTTTCATAATCTTGAGGAAAAATTTTAAAAATTAAAACCACCGTAGGGTTAGTGGGAGATAATTAAGAAACCTAAAAGTTTTGCGCTTTATTTAAATTTATTAACATGATAATAATTAATAACTTGAAATTATTTACGTATACTGAATTTTAATTGGAATAACGCTCAAAAAAAATGATAAATAAATTGACAAATTGCTTAATATAGTTTATCTTATAATTGTTTTAAAAAATTAATAGATGCTTATTTTAACTGTTTGCTATAATTAAGGCTTTAGCATTTTTTTAATATGTAATATTGACTAAATGAAAAAGTTTCTTAATTGAAAGATAGCGCATAACATAAATTGATATATTGATTGCATAATCTAGGAGATCAGAGATATACTGTTATTTTTAATAGGAGTAATACATACATTACTATCCTCTATAAAATGGGAGCTCTTCAAAAAACTTTATTGAAGTTAGTTGAAGTGAAACCGACAATCTCCATAATTCAATGATGATATAAAATCATTGAATTATGGAAGTTGTCGGTTTTTTTTATGGGAAAAAACGATGTACTAAAAAGAGTGAATGAAAATTGAAATTAAAAAAACTATCGTAATGAAAAGGAATTTTTATAGGCTATTTTCGCTTAGAAGGGAGTATTTAACATGTTAATTTCGCTGAGTTCATCAACACTGTTAACTTTATTTTTTATGGCGCTTAGTGCTTCTTGGCTAAGTGGATTATTATTTTTAAATGCAAGGATACCTTTACGTTTTGTTCATATCCATATTGGTATCGCTGCTTTACCTTCATTGGTTTCTTTACTCGCACTTGTTAATAACAATGGAGATAGAGTTGTGGGGCCTTGGCATCTAGATACTTTAGCTTGGTTAATGGCTTTCTTTGTTCTTACAATTGGTTTAATCATTCAGCGTTTCTCTGTACGTTATTTAATGGGAGATCGCTCATATCGAAAATACTTTGCACTTTTTACATTTACTACAGGTGTATCTTCGGTTGCATGGTTAAGTGATGATCTTCGCTTAATGCTCATTTGTTGGGGAGCAACGCTTATAGGACTGGTTCTACTTATAGGGCTAAATAAAGGGTGGAAAGTAGTTAGTGAAGCAACTAAAATCTCTGGATACCTATTTACAATAAGTTGGATTGCCTTACTATCAGCTATCATTTGGCTTTTTCAAGTAACAGGACAGTGGCAGTTAACATCAGTTTTAACGAATGAAAATGTAGTGCTACATGGAACATTGGAGAGAACAGGAATTAACTTATTAATTATATTAGCGGTGATGATTCCAGCAGCACAATGGCCTTTTCAAAGATGGTTAATTGAGTCTGCTGTTGCTCCAACTCCTGTTTCTGCTATTATGCATGCGGGTTTAGTAAATGCTGGCGGTATCATGTTAACTAGATTTTCACCTCTTTTTCATGATGATATTGCACAAATAATTTTACTAATTTTCTCTAGTATTTCTATCTTAATAGGTACAGGAATTAGTTTAGTCCAAGTTGATTATAAACGTCAGCTAGTAGGTTCAACTATTGCACAAATGGGATTTATGCTTATTCAATGTGCATTAGGCGCCTATTTAGCGGCTATTATTCATTTAATTTTACATGGTTTGTTTAAAGCTACACTATTTTTACAAGCTGGTTCTTCCGTGCAACGTTTTGGGGTAGTGAATCAGTCTAATGAAAAGATGTCCAATTTATGGATTATAGTTGGGCGTGTTTTAGGATTATTTATAGCAATTACTTTCTGGTTTATGACTTCTGGAGAGGGGTATCAACTAGTTAGTGCGTTAATCTTAGGCTGGTCACTATACTTTTCATGGAAACAGCTTGTTGTTTTTGGAGAGGGAAGAATGGGACGAATTGCTGGCGTAATTGTTTTGATTGGATTTTCTCTCATTTACTTTACCGTTCATAATTCTCTTTATAAATGGTTGCATACTGATATTTATCAAAGTGTTCAACCTTCAGCTCCAGCCGTTATCTTTGTTATATGTATTTTACTATTTAGTAGTGTTATTAGTACTTTCGTTACTCGTCATCAATCTTCTACTTTATTCGCTGTACTTTATCTTTGGTTAGTTCGAGTAGGTGAGGCGAGACGAAAGTCAGTAGAAAGTCACCCAAGCTATCTGAAACATTATGTATCAAAGGGAGGTAATTCGTGATGAGCATATCGTCAATATTAAAGAAAGATACAAACATTGATATGCAAGAAAATAATATAAATGATTTAGTTGCATCTGCTAGCCGAGTTATTGCGCCACTTTGGCCTATCTCTACGTTTGCAGCTCACCACCCTTGGATGGGACTTGAAAAGCAATCATTTGAACAAGTCGCAAATTGGTTAAAAGAAGCTCGTAATGTGGATATCTATCCTAGTGCCTCCATGATTCATTCGGCAAAAGCGAAAGGTGAGATTGAGGAATCACTTTTACAAATGAGTTTGTCTCGTTGGCTGGATTCACAATCTTTTCATATTCCGCGAGAGAAAGCAGAGCGATTTTGCCAAGCAGCTTTAAAGTTAGAAAAATTACCTTCTAGTCTATTATCATCGCCAGAAGTAAATAAATTGGCAGAAGAAATGAATTATATAAATACAGCAAGTATGCAAGCCTCTGTTATGCAGCCAATAAGTTCGCTTATAGAGAGTCAAAATAGTGAAAACCTATCTGATGTTCTTAATTATCATATCATTAAATGGTGTAAATTATATCTTGATGAATCCGGATCAAATTGGACGATGCCAAATCGAGAGAAAGGTTTTTATCGCGCATGGCAACACCTTATTAAATTTGATCCAGCGCTCAGTAAAAATGAGCGTAAAGTTTTAAAAAATTGGCCACAAGATGCCGAAGTAGCTTTAGCGAGAGCATTATCTGAACTAGGAATTTCTGAATCTAACATACAATCTTACCTTGAAGGGCACTTACTTTCTTTGCCTGGGTGGGCAGGAATGATACGATGGCGCTCACAACAATCAATTCAGGAACAGGAACTTCTCATAGAATATTTAGCAGTTCGAATTTCTATGGAGCTGGCTATTGTAAAACCTTATTTACCTTTAAAAAATCAAAAGGTTGAGAAAAAAGTTTCGATCGTCCCACTTATAGCTTCTTGGATTTATTGGGGGAATATTTCAACACGGGAATGGTTACAAATGCCTGCTACTGAACAAAGTGAATTATTAGTATTCGCTTATCGTTTTGATGAAAATATTCGCAAGAAACTTTGGCTGGAAGCTTGGGAACAAACGCATGCAGAGCAATTAAGGGAGAAGATTGCTTCTACACAACGTGCAACCAATGATAAAAAGCGTGTAGTAGCTCAATTAGCATTCTGTATTGATGTACGTTCAGAACCGTTTCGTCGCCACCTTGAAAAATTAGGTCCGTTTGAAACATTTGGAATAGCTGGTTTCTTTGGGTTACCAATTGCAACTAGTGAACTAGGTAGTAATAACAACCATCCTTCTTTGCCAGTTATACTCAAACCGAAACATCAAATAAAAGAGCTCACAAATGAAAATGAACTTAAATCTTATGAGCAACGTAAGAGGGTAGGCAGTTCGGTACGTTATACTTTTAAAACGATGAAACAGAACGTACTGACAAGTATGGCGCTACCTGAGTTAAGTGGTCCTTTACTTGGTCTACAGATGGTGACAAGATGCTTTGTCCCAAGAGGAGTTGGTGGTTTCATTCGTAACCTTCGTAAAACTATGTTACAAAAACCTGATACAACATTCTCGCTTAATCATGTTCATGACACAAAGGGCGAGATACCTATCGGTTTTACGAAAGAAGAAAAAGTGAACTATGTGCGTCAAGCTTTAAAAATGGTGGGACTGACAGAAAAATTTGCTCCTTTAGTTGTAATGTGCGGACATAGTAGTCAAAGTACGAACAACCCTTATGCTGCAGCACTTGAGTGTGGTGCTTGTGGCGGAGCAGCAGGAGGATTCAATGCAAGAGTTTTTGCTACTTTATGTAATCTTCCAGAAGTGAGAGAGGCGTTGTTTGCTGAAGGTATTAAAATTCCTGAGGATACCATTTTTGCAGCAGCTGAACATAAAACAACAGTGGACGAATTGGAATGGATTTACGTCCCAGAACTTTCGGAAACTGCGCAAGAAGCATTTGATTGTATCGAATCGATTATGCCAAATGTGAGCCAACATGCAAATAGAGAGCGTTTAACGCAATTACCAAATTTTAAAACGAAAATAAAAAATGCGAGTAAAGAGGCACATCGATTTGCAGAAGATTGGAGTGAAATACGTCCAGAATGGGGATTAGCTCGTAATGCATCTTTTATTATCGGGCAACGAGAATTAACTCAGGATTGTGACTTAGAAGGTAGGGCTTTCCTTCATAATTATGATTGGAAACAGGATGAAAGTGGCGATATATTAGCTAACATTATTGCAGGACCAGGAACAGTAGCTCAGTGGATAAATCTACAATATTACGCTTCAACTGTAGCTCCTCATTATTATGGTAGTGGAAACAAAACAACCCAAACTGTAACGGCGGGTCTTGGTGTTATGCAGGGAAATGCAAGTGATTTGTTGCCAGGCTTACCTTGGCAATCCGTTATGCAGTCAGATAGTGAGACGTATCATTCACCACTTCGTTTACTAATTGTAATTCAAGCGCCTAGTCAATATATAGAACGTTTGCTAAATAATGATTTCACATTTCGAGAAAAAGTTCAAAATGGATGGGTTAGACTTGCAAGTGTTGATCCAAAGGGACGCTGGAAAAACTGGTAACAATCATGTAATGAATTATCAACTATTGTTACTAGCTTAAAAGTTTCATAAATACAATAATGAAGAAGGAGTGCTCCATATGAATTCAAAGAATAAAAAAGTTTTATTGTTAACAGACATTAAACATGAAATAGAGCCTATTATCCAACAAGTAACTAACATTCAACAAGAAAACATGTTGACTATACACAGCTACGATTCTGTAATTGTACATCCTTATGGAGATATAATGAGATCTATTATTATTGCTATTTATCAAGAAAATGTTGAAGAAATTTTTGTTGTAGGAATAGAGGATAAAGAAACTGATGTAGTTAATCTACAAATTCAACGTGATTCCATAAAAAATAACAGGGAACTAGACTATCTCTTTGAAAATTGCATGCCTGAATTTTCAAGTGGTAGCCTTGATGAATGGCTAAGTGGAAAAGAAAATGTTAGTGAAAATATTGAGAAGAGTATAGATATGATTTGTCATCATCCACTAGTACCGTCTGATGTTAAAGTTCATGGTTTCAAGATTGATAGAACAGGGGAAAAAGAAACGGTTGTTAAAATTCCTACTAATAAGATAGTTGAAAAAGTTAACTAATTTATGAAAGACAAATAAATTCTTATGTATAAATCGCTGTTGTATAATAAAATTTATTATGTTTTAAAAATCAGAAGGGATAGCCATGCAAAATAAAATTATTGTTATGTTTCAAAAAGATTTTCGTTTATATGATAACCCAGCTCTATTTGAGGCTGTTCAGTCTGGTGAGGTTCTTCCTGTATATATACAAGAGGAAACTTTTTCAATAGGAAGTGCGTCAAAGTGGTGGTTGCACCATGCTGTAATAGATGTAAAGAAGCAACTTGAGGCATTGGGCTCTACTTTAATAATTCGTAAAGGACGTACGGAGGAAGAAATACTTTCTCTCATAGAACAATTAAATATAACGGCTGTATATTGGAATATTTGTTATGATCCGGACAGATTACAATCTAATCAAAAAATGAAAATGATGTTAGAGGATAAGGGTATTGTCTGTAAAGAATTTAATTCGCATTTATTATTAGAACCGTGGATTATTAAAAAGAAAGATAACACTGAATATAAGGTGTTTACGCCTTTTTACAATGCATTTCAAAAGCAGGTAATACCTAAGCCTATTAGTAAAGTGCAGAGTATAAAGTGGGGAAACTCTTTACCAGCAAGCTTATCTGTTTCAGAATTACACTTGTTGCCGACTATACCTTGGACATCTCATATGGAAGCAATATGGGATCCGACAGAAGAAGGGGCATATAAAGCATTTAAGAAATTTTTCTCTAGCAAATTAGCCTCTTATAGTGAAGGAAGAGATTTTCCAGATCAAAATGCTCATTCGATGTTGGCGCCATATCTTTCATTTGGCCAAATATCAGTGAAGTTAATGTATCACTACTTAATAAATAAAAGTACCGAAAGACAATGTAGTCTTTTTGAAAAACAAGTTAATAGTTTTATACGTCAATTAATTTGGCGAGAGTTTTCTTATTATTTACTATATCATTATCCATTTACAGTATATAAACCTCTTAATAAGAGCTTTGAAAATTTCCCGTGGGATAAGGAAGAGGCGTTATTAAGAGTATGGCAAAAGGGGAAAACTGGTTATCCGTTTATTGATGCGGGAATGCGAGAACTATGGAAAACAGGTTTTATGCATAATCGGGCAAGAATGGCTGTAGCCTCTTTTCTTGTAAAGCATTTGTTAATTCCGTGGCAAGAAGGAGCAAAATGGTTTATGGATACACTACTAGATGCTGATATTGCAAATAATACAATGGGATGGCAATGGGTTGCTGGAAGTGGAGCAGATGCATCACCGTACTTTCGTATTTTTAACCCAATCACACAAGGAGAAAAGTTTGATAAAAATGGAGAGTATATAAGAAGATGGGTACCAGAATTAAGAGATATCCCAAACAAATATATACATAAGCCTTGGGAAGCACCTGAGCATATTTTACAAAAATCCAATATAAAACTTGGGGATACATATCCTTTTCCGATTGTTGATCATAAGGCAGCACGGGAGAGAGCCCTTTGTGCATATAAAAGTATGAAAGAATTTGTATGAAATAGGTTAAACAATATGTATTTTGAATTTTAATATTAGAATTTTATCCATTACAAGGACATACTAATCATATAAAGTTTCTATAATCTTCTAGTAAAAAGGAGAATGTTTATGAAAAAATCTAGTATTATAGTATTTTTACTAACATATGGTTTGTTTTATGTTTCTAGTGTTTTATTCCCTATTGATCGTACTTGGTATGATGCGTTAGAAAAGCCGTCTTGGACACCATCTGGTATGACAATCGGAATGATATGGGCTGTATTATTTGGACTTATTGCATTATCAGTTGCAATTATTTACAACAACTATGGATTCAAGCCAAAAACATTTTGGTTTATTTTCCTTTTAAATTATATGTTCAATCAAGCGTTCAGCTACTTTCAATTTAGTGAAAAAAATTTATTTTTAGCAACAGTAGATTGTTTACTAGTCGCTATTACTACGTTACTTCTCATTATGTTTTCTTCCAATTTATCTAAAGTATCGGCATGGTTGCTAATCCCATATTTTTTATGGTCTGCATTTGCTACATATTTATCTTGGACAATTTATAGTATAAATTAAAGACGTAAATGAAAACTTGAGCACAATGAAAATGCTCGAGTTTTTATGTTTATTAATGATAATCTAAAGTATAGAATATACACATCTTAGGGAGGTCATATGTGTGAAGAAATGGATAAAAATTGTTCTGTACTCTGTATTAGGTATTTTAATGATTGGAAGTATTACTTTTTTAACTTGGTCTCAGTTTACTTATAAACCAACGAAAGAGGCTTTGTCTTTAGTAGATGATAAAAAAGATGAAGATTATATAGTTTTTGGAGAGAAAGATGCAAATATAGGAGTTATTTTTTATCAAGGAGCTAAAGTAGAAGCCGAGGCTTATAGTTACTTAGGAGAAGCTCTTGCAAAAGATGGGCATTTTGTAGTAATGCCTAAGTTACCATTAAACTTAGCGATATTTGGAATAAATGAGGTAGATAGTGTAATTGAACAGTATCCTGAAGTTCAAAAATGGTATGTTGCGGGGCATTCAATGGGCGGAGCTATGATTTCTAGGTATGCCTTTCAACATGAAGAAAAGGTAGACGGGATTATTTTCTTAGGTTCGTATCCTGCAGATGACTTCTCTACTAAGTCGATTCCGATGTTATCAATTTACGGGGAAGTAGATGCTTTAGCAACTGTAGAAAAAATAGAGAACAATAAAAAGTTCATGTCAAAGAATACAACTATGCACATGATAAAAGGGGGCAATCATGCTCATTTTGGCATGTATGGTGAGCAAAAAGGTGATAATGCGAGTTTAATTACGGCAAAAGCACAACGAGATGAAACAGTGAAAGTAATTGAAGAATGGTTATTGAAACAATGATAACGAATTTAATAAATCTACCGAAAGAATTATCCAAACGGTAGATGGGAGAGAGAATAAAGAGCCAAATCGTACGAATTGGCTCTTTTATTTATTTGCTATCTCCAATTGTCCCCTTATTTTCTCCGGAATATCCTCTTTAGAAATAATATCGTAAGAATACACATACTTTCCTTTTACATGAATTTTTAAGTAAGTTTTTCTTATAAAATCATTAGGCGTGTTCGTTCCAACATTATATTCTTTTTCATTGCTTAATTCATCAACAGCTTTTAGTGAGTACATAGCTTTTCCTTTTTGATGATAATCCGGAACACCATATCCTTTCGCAACGGCATATACATTTTTTTCTTCAGCAATCGGATTAAATCTGTCTAAATCCCCGCGTAATATGAAAGGTAGTAAGTATATAGGAAGGCCTATTCCTAATATGCAAATTACAAACTTCTTCATGGTCATTTCTCCTCTTGTTCATTTACAGGATTCAGTATAGAAAAAAATTCTTATAAATATAGAGGGAAATTCCTTAA
Source organism: Bacillus cereus group sp. BfR-BA-01311 (assembly GCF_022664295.1). Taxonomy (NCBI): domain Bacteria; kingdom Bacillati; phylum Bacillota; class Bacilli; order Caryophanales; family Bacillaceae; genus Bacillus; species Bacillus cereus group sp. BfR-BA-01311. The sequence continues at coordinate 59,536 of NZ_JAKUHC010000002.1, read as the reverse complement.
AGTTTTCTTAATAAAGTTTTACCATGTGAAAAAAACTAACTTGAGCATTAAGCTTGCGGAATGAATAACCAAATAACTTTTTTCTTTATTTTTTGATATTTCTTAAGAACCTATCAAGAAATAAGTGAGTTTTAGGATTTAGAATAAATGTATCTTACAGTAATAAGAGAATTATCTAAATAAATTAGAGTGAGAACAATTAAAGAAAATATCTTGTGGGGTGCTGCTTTCTTTTAGAATAGAGAACCCCATGGGTCAGTTACATGTAATGCAGCGCTGTGCTTCTATGTCACTGAAAAATCTAATGATAAAAAAAGAGGGGGAAGGCATTTTTTATTGAAGTTTGTTAATGATAGATTTTTAACTAGTTAGGGGGGATCGTAAAATAGATTATTAATCTCTTTAATAATTTTTATTTTCCTTATAGTTGGCATATTGTATTAGAAATTTTTAATTTTGAAAGGAGAATCAATAATTATGGATAAGAAAAGAAGAATAAGTAATAAGCTATTACTTGTCAGTGCAATTTTTACAATAGCAATTCCCTCAGTCTCATATGCGGAGGAAGTAATTTCACCTGAAAATTTTACGAGTTCTTCAAGTTTGTATGAGGGACGGAATACGGAAATATTGAAAACAAGCTTATATCCTGATACATATAATTATCCGTTTAACTACCAATTTAGTTCGAAATTAAAGGAAGCAAACACAACTATAAAAAAAGTAGACAATAGTGATGATGAAAATCCTATTATATCTACTACTCTTTCATTTATTCGCCATATGAATAGTGAAGATTATAAATCTGCATTTGATTTAACCTCAAGGTCATTACAGAAAATAATATCCGAAGAATGGTTGAAGAGCTATTGGGAGGGACTGCCAGTTCAATTACAAGCAGGTTCTTTTATAGAAATTGGAGAGGTTACACAAAAAGAGACAAATCCTGTTCATACAAATGTGGAGATTCAATTAGTTTTTGAAAAAATGACTGTACCTTTACTAATTAAACTAGATCCATCTGGAAAAATAGACGATTTTCAACTCAGCATGTCGTTTAGTCCTGTTGCAGAGCGTCCATCATATAGTAAGCCTGAGTCATTTGTTGATAAAGAAGTAGTAGTTGGAAGTGGTGCATTTCCATTACCAGGAACATTGTCGGTTCCAAAAGGAAAGGGGCCTTTTCCAGCGGTTATTCTTGTTCAAGGATCAGGAGCAACTGATCAGGATGAAACAGCGTTTGCTTTAAAACCATTTCGCGATTTAGCTGAAGGTCTTGCATCGAAGGGAATTGCTGTCCTTCGCTATAATAAAAGAACGTATGAACATGGGTTGAAAACACAATTCAGTCCCTTTTATACAGTTGATAAAGAGACAACAGATGATGCTCTTCTTGTAACTCAATTTCTTAAAAATGAGCCTCTAATAAATAAGAATCAAATATATATTCTTGGTCATAGTCAAGGTGGAATGATGCTTCCGAAAATGATTGAAAAAGACCAAAATAAAAATATTGCTGGAGCAATTGTAATGGGAGGGCCAGCTCGTACGATCCAAGACGTTGTTTTAGATCAATTTGAGTACCTTTTCTCTATTGGAGCAATGAACCTGGATCAATATAAATTCTACAAATCGCAATTTGAATTATTAAATGATCCCAATTTCTCTGGTCAGAATCCCCCAAAAGATTTTTACTTAGGGTCAGCAGTATTTTGGGATTCTATACGGAAAATTAAAGCGGCAGAAATGTCAAAAGAACAAAAGACACCGCTTCTTATTATTCAAGGAGAAAGAGACTATCAAGTTCAATCAAAAATTGAAATTCCTCTTTGGAAAGAACAATTAAAAGAACGAGATAACGTAGATTATCGACTATATCCAAAGTTAAATCATTTCTTTACAGAGGGTGATGGGGAAATAAGTAAGCCAGATGAATATTATAGTCCTGCTAATATCCCTGAGTATGTTATAAATGATATTGCTGCTTGGGTGCAAGGCAGATCGCAATTAAATTAGCAACCATATGTTTTAATAAGGACTTTCTTTCCGTAATCAAAATAGAAATATTTTGATTAGGTTGTATGTTTTTTTTAAGCACTCTTTGAAAAGGAGTGCTTTTTTATTTTGCTATGATTTCTATAAAACAATGGGCTTACCTTCCAAACAAATCGTTATTTGGAGCGCTTTTATCAAAGCAAAGTGCTTGTGACATTTCTTTGATATTAAAAACATGAATAACCTATTGTGTAAAATTTTTTGAAAATTTAGGTTTAACATCTTTAAAATAGGTGTATTACATATTACATAACAACTAAATAAAAAAATAAAAAATCTAAAGGAGGAAAGATACGATGCATACGAATGAAAGAAAAACGGTAGTTTATGAATATCAAAATGAACAGGAAGTAGTTATGAAAGTAAAAGAGCTAGAATTGCAAGGGGTTCGCCACGATGACATTTATGTTTTAGCACATGAAAAACATATAACAAAAAGGATTGCGGATGATACAAACACAAATACGATTGGAGTAAAAGAACAAGGATTGGGAACAAGTATTATCAACTTTTTCTCCAAAAAAGGGGACGAACTTCGAAATCAAATGGAAGAAATGGGGTTGTCGAAGGAGGAAGCTAACTTATATGAAGAAAAACTAGATCAAGGGAAGATTTTACTCCTAGTAACAGCTGAAGTACCAATGGCGAATGCTAGGCAGCCGCAAAACTATCATTCTCTGTAATAGATTGCAACATCTGATAAATAGGTAAGGGAATTATTTTAGTTTGTAGCATGGAAGAAAATAAAAATAGAAAAGGATGAGAAAAATGAAACATACAATATTTAAATATGCTGTGATTGGAATTACGACCGGAGTCATAGTCTCCCTATTAAAAAAAGAAAATCGGAAAGCTATACAAACAAAAGGAAAAAGCGTAAAAGAAAAACTACAAGAAGGAAACATAAAGGAAACATTGGAGAAGGTAACTGAGACAAGTAAACAATTTTCTGTAACTGCAGCTAATGTTGCAAAACAAACATTACCACAACTGCTTACAGCCACACCAGTTGTCATTTCTACCATTAAAGACTTAACAGAAAACGAAAATAATAAAAAGAAAACAGGTGAAAAGGATTACGAAATAAATGAAAATAGTAAGAACTTAGACGGGGAAAAAACGAAAAATGAAAAGAAATATGTGAAAGAAGGGAAAGAAGAGAGTGCCTAGATTTAATTCTAAAAATAGAAAGTGAGGAAAAAAGTATGAAATCTCTGTATGCAATTGATGTAGGAATTGGCTTTACCAAAAGGGCATATCGACAGGATGTAGATTCTGAGATGACAATCAAGAGTGAAGCTTCCACACTAGCCCCTGTACCTAATCATGCTGAAAGTGAAGATTTAACAAAGGTAAGTTTTATAGACTTAGATTTTGCATACTACATGGGAAATGAAGCACATCAATCTGACGCTTCGTTTCTTCCTCCATTTGACGAAGAAATAGAAAATTATTATGAAAGCGAACGATTTAAACAACAAATATTTGGTTGCATTGCAAAGGATTATAAAGAAAATATCGTGTTACCTCTAGTTGTTACCGGGCTTCCCGTTACTTGTTTTGGTAGTCAGCATGAGCAATTACAACGTGCACTAAAAAAAGAAACTTCCGTACAAATTGATGGGAAATTTATTCATATTACGGTGGAAAATGCTTTGATTCTTCAGCAACCAGTCGCTTTACATGCCTATTTCTTAAAAGAGGGAATTATTCAGGAACGAGATCGCATCTTAATTATTGATGGCGGATTTCGTACAGTAGAAATGACAGATATGAAACAGAATGTCATTTTAAATCATTATGAGGCGGAACTAGGATGTAGCAAGCCTTTGAAAAATATTAAGAATATCGTGCAGAATCATGAGGGTGAAAGTAATCAATTGCATATTAACGACATGCCAAACATATTAGAAAAAGGATATGAATGTCGAGAAGAAAATCATGAGACAAGTCAAATTCATACTTTGATTCAAAAAGAGTTGGATGCACACTTCCAAGACGCCATGCGTGTATTACAAGAACAATTTAAGTTAGAACAGTATAACACTATTATTTGGACAGGAGGAATAGTAGATCTCCACAAAAAACGAATTGAAAAAATGCAAAGTGAAATTTCTTCTTTCCGTATGGTAGACGCTTCGAAAGAGGCTGCACTCCATGGATACTACATTATTGGGAGTCAAGTATTTGACGACATCACCAATCAATCTGCATATGAATCCAAATTATAATAACGAATGAAATGGAGTTCGTTGAATAGACGTACCAAATTATGTAGCTTCTTTTCCACATATAATAAATTCTTTATAAGAAAAGATAAAAAGTGATTGTATAGAGGAAATGTTTAAAATTGAAAATAAAAATAACTAATATATAGGGGGTCTTCCTTTTAAAAGAATAAGACCTCCTATGTTATTTATTTTGTAATTTAGATGATCTAAAAACTTTTCCTCCAAGACATGAATACCTACATACAAATTGCGTATTACGGATATGATTCAATCAAACATAAAACTATTTAGAAAGGAAGAATAATATGGAATGCATAAAAATGACGAAATGGAGTTGGTATCATGTGAAAACTAGTGAGCTTGAAAAACTTTCTTCTATAATCCCTCGTGATGTAACATCTTATTTCGCTCAATTTGTAAAGAAAATAAGTTCTCCTTGTGAAAATGGATTATATGTTTATACGTTATCACCAAGTCAAACTTGTGTATATGGTTCGTTTTTATATGATCAAGATAAAAAGGACGCCAAAATTCAAAAATTTCTTCATTATTTCGTAGCTCATGGAATACTGATAACAGTTCAGGAAAAAGAGGAAGAGGATTTCCAAAAATTAATACATAATTTCTCTATGGGTACAAAAAATTGTAATAGTTCCGCTGAAGGATTATGTGCTATCTTATCAATGTTTATATCTCATTATTTGCGAAAGGTTGACTACTTTGAAAACAATTTCAGAAATGTATTATGGGATTTTTATCATCATAATAACATAGCAGTTTTAGAAAGGATTTATCATATTCGTCATGAATTATTTATGAACACACATGTGTTTCGCTTAATACAAGAAGTGTTACAAGGCCTAAAAGAAGCTTGGTTAGAAAAACTAACAAACACCCTTTGTTATAAACAAACACACGTAAAATTAGAGCGTGGATTACAACTTGTTAAAGAGTACCAAGAAGAATTAGACACGATGATTCATTTACAAGAAGTTGTTTCTTCTCATCGTGGGAATGAAATTATGAAAGCTCTTACTGTATTAACTGCTGTGAGTACGCCTTTGACAGCCTTAGGAGCATTATGGGGTATGAATTTTAAATACATGCCTGAACTAGAATGGAAATATAGCTATTTAATCGCTCTCTTATTTATTATTTTCACAACAGCGGGTATGTATATGTATATGCGATTCAAAGGATGGACAGGTGACTTATTACGAGTAAAGAAAAAGAAATCTTTTTTTAAATCTAATTAATCCTGTTTATAAAAAATATGATAGATATATGGTTTGTAATATTTATTAATTGAGATAGCACCATATCCCCATCAAGTTAAAGTTTTGATGTCCTCGCAATGATAAAAATGGTGAATATTTATATGAAAGATTAGAGCTCTCCTTCCTGTAGGAGAGCTCTAATCTTTGTTTAAAAACTATATCATATACTCTGAAATTTGTCCGGATTCAATTTAGAATATGGCAAAAGAGAACTTGCGATTAAAAACAAGCTCTCTTTAAAAGAAATAACGTAATTGAGATACTTATATATTAACAATTGTTTTCTTCTAATTCCATATGTCATATGTTGAGAAATAAATTATAAATAGATTGATAAAGCTAAAATGAATGATTGACATAATATTTTGACGATAATATAATGAATCTCGAATTCAAGATAACTTGTAAGGGATTGGTAATTATGAGCATGATTAACGATGAGAGCTTATCTTTAAAGTTATTTGTTATATTATCAAGGGCAGTACAGTCAATTACTAAGCGTATTGAAGAGGATATAAAAAGTTATGGACTTAATCCAACTGAATTTGCAGTGCTTGAGCTACTGTATAGTAAAGGCGATCAGCCTATACAAAAAATTGGAGACAAAATATTACTTGCAAGTAGTAGTATCACGTATGTAGTGGATAAGTTGGAAAAGAAGAGGTTCTTAATACGAAAACCATGTCCTAAAGACCGCCGTGTCACGTATGCGTCAATTACTTCAGAAGGTATTGAACTAATGGATATTATTTTTCCTCAGCATAAAGAGGCGATTCAGCAAATATTTGGTGGTTTGGACTATATTGAGAAAAAAATGATAATCGAAAAGTTGAAAAAATTAGGGTATTATGCACTCGAACTATAAATTTTTAGAAATATATCTCGAATTAGTAATGTCCTAATTAAATATAATTTAAATAAATAGGAGGAAAAATTAATAAATGGTAGTAAATTTATTATAATACAAAATGAATAAAGCGTGTAATTTCAATCGGTATAATATGAAATAAAGTTGTTATGTTAACGTATACATATCGTCCTTTAAATTATAAATCTTTCATAAAGCGGAGAGTGGGTATCAAGAATGGAATTACGTCATTTAGAGTATTTTATTCAAGTTTGTAATAATAATAGTTTCACTAAAGCTGCGGAAGTTCTAGGTATTTCACAGCCGACTTTAAGTCAACAAATACGAGTTTTAGAAGGTGAACTTGATACACCCTTGTTTCATCGAGTTGGAAGAGGTATCAAAATGACAGAAGCGGGTAAGCTGCTATTTGATAAAGGAAAATTTATCATGCAACAATTTGATGACGTTTATAATGAAATTTTTGAATTAAAGGGTGTAAAAAGAGGTGTGATTACTATAGGAGGTTTATTAGAGGATCTCACTTATTTAACACCTTATATTATGAAGTTTCAACAACATTATCCCAACATTGTAGTAAAGATTATAGAATCCGAAGTTGCTGTAAATCAAATCGTTGACAAAAATATTGATTTCGGGATTACACGTAGTGCTCAAATTCCAGACACATTAACAAGCACCCTTTTGTATAGTGAAGAGCTCGTTCTTGTCATTCCAAAAAATCATCCTTTGAATGAAAAATCATTTGTTTCTTTTCGAGAATTAGTAGGGCTCAGTAGAGTAATGGTTTCATGTAGTTGTCGTGAATCTATTAAGATATATTGTGAGAGTTTAGGGTTATCTTTATCTGAAGCAAATATAGAAACAAAATCTTCTATTTCTCTATTGAGCCTTGTATACAATGGACATGGGGTTGCCATAATACCTCTTTCACTGGTTAATTTTGTTAATAATGATACTTTGAGCATAGTTCGTATTACTGATCCAACACCAAGTCAAGATATTAATCTTATTCACTTTGATGATAAATTTTTAAGTTTTGCAGCACGTATCTTTATGCAGAAGTTAAATGATTCTCAAAAAGTATCAGTGTAATAGAAATAATAATGATTTTAGTGTAACAATTGAAAAATTAAGATCTATATTAAAGTCAAAGGGCAGTGGATTTATATGTGTGGTGTAGTCGATCAAAAGGGGATACCATTGACTTTTAATTAAGGAAAAAAGGAAAGACTTTGCAAGGAGAGAAGGCTGTCAAAAACAAGTTAAGTTAATTAATTCTTCGGTCTTATCGCATAGTAACAGATTCCATTAGGGATATACACTACTATTTTAAATTTACATATCCTTATTGTAGAAAGAAAACCACCGGCATTATACCGGTGGTTTTGATTTAGAAAGCAAAGCAAGTACAACCAATACCCCATTTAGTTCCATCTTTTCCTATTACGGTATGAGTGTGTTGATGGAGAGGGTTACTACAACTATGTAACTTGTTATCATGAGAATCGTGAGAAAGTATAGTGTTGGCTAGGTTAGCACCACCATAACCATAAACGCCCGTCGGTGACCAATCAGGTGATGCTGGCGGCAATTCAGGTGATAAGTTTTTAAATTCATTATTTCCATAAACAACCTGCCCACCCATAATGGTGAGTAATGATTCAAGGTCTTTGATTTCTTCTTCCGGCACAGTAAAGTAGTCAGCAGACAATACAGCAATATCAGCAAACTGACCTACTGCCAGGGTTCCTTTTTTACCTTCATCACCAGAGAACCACGCACTTCCTTTTGAATATAATTCCAGGGCTACTTTTCTATCAAGTTTATTTTTTTCATCGTATATGGAAAGCCCACCAATGGTTTTTCCAGCAACCATCCAGTAAAGAGCAACCCAAGGGTTATAGCTGGAAACCCTGGTTGCATCACTACCGGCGCCAACAGGTATACCAAGGTCTAACATACGATAAATCGGAGGAGTATGCTTTGCAGCTTCCTTTCCGTATAAGTCAACAAAGTATTCACCTTGAAAAGCCATGCGGTCTTGGATGGCAATACCGCCATTTAAAGCCTTAACACGTTCCATACTACGATCTGAGATTGTTTCTGCATGATCAAACCACCAGCGTAGCCCATTAAAAGGAATTTCTCTGTTAACTTCCTCAAATACATTTAAGAAACGTGTGATTGACTCGTCATAAGTTGCATGTAAACGGAATGGCCAACGGTTTTCCACCAATAGAGAAATTACTTTCTTTAAGTCGGCTTCCATTACTGTAGCTAGTTCGGGCCGTGGCATTTGAAATTTTTCAAAATCGGCTGCCGAGAATACTAACATTTCTCCGGCACCATTCATTTTATACTTATCATTTCCTTGACCGGGAGAAACAATTTTTGCCCATGAAGCAAAGTCTTCATATTCATGATTAGGATTTTGCGTAAATAGATTATAAGCAATACGCAAAGTTAATTGTTCCTTCTCGGCTAAATGTTCAACAACTTTGTAGTCATCAGGGTAATTTTGGAAACCACCACCTGCGTCGATGGCACTTGTAATACCTAATCTATTTAATTCACGCATAAAATGGCGAGTTGAGTTAATCTGGTCGTCAAGATTAAGTACTGGAGCTTTACCCAAACTTGAATAAAGAATAGAAGCGTTAGGGTTAGCAATTAAAAGGCCCGTTGGATTACCTCTTTTATCCCGCTGAATTAAACAGTCTGGAGGGTCTGGGGTATCTTTCGTGTATCCCAGTGCACGTAGCCCTGCACGATTTACAAGTGCTCTATCGTAAAGATGTAGCACAAAGACAGGCGTGTCTTCAGAAACAGCATTAATCTCTTCTAATGTTGGCATCCGTCTCTCTTTAAATTGAAATTCAGACCAACCTCCAACTACTCTTACCCACTGAGGAGCAGGTGTACGCCTTGCCTGTTCTTTGAGCATTTCTAGAGCAATAAAAAGTGATGGCACGCCTTCCCAACGTAATTCCATATTATAATGCAGACCACCACGAATCACGTGTATATGGGAGTCATTCAGGCCTGGAATAGCTCTCTTTCTTTTAAGGTCTATTTTTTTTGTTTTTTCCGTGGCACTATTAAGAAGCTCATCTCCACCTACTGCAGTGACTAAACCATCAGTTATGGCGATAGCAGATACCTCAGGCTGAGATGGATCAAGGGTAGTAATTTTCCCGTTATATAAGATCATATCCGGTAAATTCATGTTCACACCTCGTCTACTTTCTATTATTTTGTAACCATGGATGAAATAATTTACCGAAAATCGGCATGACTACCCATGATAGCAAGGACACGATACATACAGAAACAAAAAAAGCTGACATAATAGGATTCATATGTTTTATAATAGGTCCTATCACTTTAGGAACTAACATGCTAAGAGGCCATACACCCAGAAGGGTAACGATAGACATTTTCCATTTTGGTGGTGGAACTGGCGTTTTCGGAGTAACAAACCAATAAGCCAAACTGCTTTCAGTTTTGTAAGTTGGATTAGTGGCTTGAAATTGCTCCGCCGTTTTTAACAAATCCCGGCGAACATCTGATTCTTGCCAAGTACGTAGATGCTCATACGTATCAAAGCGAAAAATAACAGTATACTCTCTGGATTCGTTACTTGGGACTATTAGATTTACACCTAAATGTCCTGGGAATTTAGTAGCCGCAGCCTCAATTTCATGTCTCCATGTTTCAAACTGTTCTTCTCTACCTTCTTGAATTTCCCATGTAACAATCGTTGTTACTGGATTGCCGGCATCCATCGTGTTCCCTGTATAAGTCTCTTCGACAGCTACTCCTTCTTGTTTCATATTTTCCTGCTTGGAAGCGCGCCATGCACCATAGTATATGCGTATTCTACACCTTGACCATAAGCACCAGTGTGTTCCTTTACAATCTCCATTACAGCATCATAAGTGTCTTTGTGTGCCCAGTCACGTTGATATTCAAGTAAAACTTGAATTGCTGTCACTGGAATTGCACCAGCTTGTTCTACACGACGCATAGCAGCGTTATGTGCTGTCAAACTAGTACCACCTGAAGCATCATCAACTGCATATACCTCATAGCCAGCTTTAATTGCTTCAAGCACAGGGAATGCAAGGCAAACTTCAGTCCAAAGTGCTGCAAATATTAATTTCTTTCTACCGGTTGCTTTAACTGCCTCAACAAATTTCGGATCTTCCCAAGAGTTCATTGAACTACGTTCTATAATTTCATGGTTTGGGAATATATCAAGAATTTGTGGCCAAAAATAACCAGAAAAGCTGCGTGTTTCAACTGTAGTAAGAATAGTAGGTACGTTAAAAGTTTTTGCTGATTTAGCAAGTAGCATAACGTTATTAATCAATGTTTGTCTATCAATACTTGCAACTCCAAAAGTCATTTGAGGTTGAAAATCAATTAAAATTAAGGCACTGTTCTCCGGATTTAACAATTCTAAATTACTCATAATAAAACGCTCCTTTTTCAATTGTTTATTGAAAGTAATGTATCTTCTGTCAATTGAAGCTCTACTATACTTTTTAATTTAAATTTAGTGCTGATTTAATCAGCACTAAATTTATACTATCTACTTTAAAAAAGGTGATTTAAAGCTATTTCCTTGAGATACATTTATGCATTTTGTTTACTAAGATCTCGCTGAGCTCCTCTATAGCTTCCAATTATATTTTGATAGCCTGGAAGATTGCTAGCAAGCAAATTGCCAAAACCTTCGACATCGTTGCGCCAATCGCGTTGTAATTCGCAAGCTACGCTAAACCAGTTCATAAGTTGCACGCCACTATGTGCCATACGTGTATTGGCAGCATCTGCAACTTGTTTACTGAAAGTTCCTGAAGCATCAGTAACAGCAAATACTTCATATCCAGCTTTTATAGCGGAAAGTGCCGGGAAAGCAACACAAACGTCCGTAACTACGCCTGCGATGATAAGTTGTTTTTTTCCAGTTTCTTCGATTGCTTTTACAAAATCATCATTATCCCATGCGTTAATTTGTCCAGGTCGAGCTATTTTTGGTGCATGAGGAAAGAGATCAACCAATTCTTGCATTAAAGGTCCATTAGGCCCGTTTTCAAAACTTGTTGTTAAAATAACTGGTAAATTAAAAAACTTAGCAGTATGAGCAAGAGCTAAAACATTGTTCTTGAATTCATCAACACCATAGTCACGTACTAGTCCAGACATAAGACCAGTTTGATGATCTACTAAAAGCACAACAGCATCATCTTTGTTAATACGAGAATAGAGATCAGTCATTATGTATTCCTCCTAAAAATTAAGTAATCGAAGAAAGTTTAAATAGTCGGATACTATCATAAGTTTCTTCGTTTATAACTAAGCTGACCAATAATATTGGTTATAGCAGCATTCACAGAACATGAAGTGCTATACAAATTTATAGTATTTGAAAACTGATTCATTAATCAATTCTAAATTATCTATAATTTTCATAGGTCGTAACTATAGTTGTTTTCACTATAAAATAGATTGGTTTTACCTATACATCCTATAGATAGAACGATATTGATAGTCACCTATTTTTGTTATTACAATTGAATAGGAGTAATGTTCAGTAATTATTTTATGATGAAAAAGGTATTAGAGGGGGGATTGTTCCAAAAGGAGAAAATGAATGCATTGGAACAATAGAGTTTCATACTTAGAATTCACAACATAAACGTGCATGAATAGGTTATGACATTCATCCAGATTATAGAAGAAAAGGATACATATTAGAATATTTTTGGGAGGTAGAAGCATGGCTAAAATTACTGTAGGAACCGAAAAGCAAGAACCAATTGAGATATATTATGAGGATCATGGCACAGGAAAACCAGTTGTACTCATTCATGGTTGGCCGTTAAGTGGTCGATCTTGGGAATACCAAGTTCCCGCTCTTGTTGAGGCTGGATACAGAGTTATAACATATGATCGTCGAGGATTTGGACAATCATCTCAGCCGTGGGAAGGGTATGAATATGATACCTTTACTTCTGATTTACATCAACTATTAGAACATTTAGAGCTTCAAAATGTCACACTTGTTGGTTTTTCTATGGGTGGAGGCGAGGTAGCCCGGTACATTAGTACGTATGGAACAGGTCGTATTGAAAAGGCTGTTTTTGCTGGAGCAGTTCCTCCATATTTATACAAATCAGAGGATTATCCTGAAGGGGCATTAGATGATGCTACAATTGAAGCATTCAAAAGTGGTGTGATAAATGACCGCCTTGCATTTCTTGATGAATTTACTAAGGGATTTTTCGCGGCTGGTAATCGAACAGATTTAGTTAGTGAACCATTCCGTTTATATAATTGGGATATTGCAGCCAGTGCATCACCTAAAGGAACACTTGATTGTATTACCGCCTTTAGTAAGACAGATTTTAGAAAAGACTTGGAGAAGTTTAATATACCTACTCTTATTATTCACGGTGATTCTGATGCAACTGTACCATATGAATATAGTGGGAAATTAACACATGAAGCAATTCCTAATTCTAAAGTAGCCTTAATAAAGGGTGGTCCACATGGGCTAAATGCAACGCATGCTAAAGAATTTAATGAAGCACTCCTATTATTTTTAAATGACTGATTACAACTATATAATTGTTAGTTGATAAATTATAAATAAGTAAAAAATAAAGCTTTATAAAAGATGCTCTTGGATAAATCCAGGAGCATCTTTTTAAATGGTGATATTGAGATGTTAGGTTGATAAATCTCCATTAATTTTGGAGTGAATACTCTTCTTAACAGCTAAAATATATTGATTAGAGTTTTTTAGATTTCTTAGAAGTATTGTTATATTACTATCAAGATAATATTTTGAATAATCCTCAAAACAAAGAAATATACATTTTTCTGAGGAAGAAATATCTTGTCAGAAAACAATAAAATCTTATTAATTTTTATAATTGGTAGAATTTTTGTGGAAATAATTCTCTTAATATATTAAAATAACATCGTATTATGTCAGATTTTAATTAGGGGAGAGAAATTTTATGTTGAAAAAAATCATTCCAGTTGCTTTAGCATTAAGTACAGTTACTTTTACTAGTGTATTTGCTGCGCCTTCAATCCAAGCAAGTACAGAACAAAACCGCTACATAGATGTACAAATGCTCGGTATTAACGATTTTCATGGACAACTAGACACTGTAAAAAAAATTAACAATAAAGATGCAGGGGGAATTGAGTACTTAGGGGCTTATTTACGTGATCGTGAAAAACAAAATCCGAATACATTAAAGGTACATGCTGGCGATGTTGTTGGAGCAAGTACTCCTGTTTCAGCATTATTACAAGACGAACCTACGATTGAATTTCTAAATGATTTGAAATTCGATGTTGGAACGATAGGAAATCATGAATTTGATGAAGGTGTTGAAGAAATGAACCGCCTTATTTATGGTGGATACCATGAGAAAACAGGTAATTTTAAAGGAGCAAAATTCCCATATGTTGCTGCAAATTTCTATAATAAATCCACCGGGCGTCTATTTTTACCACCATTCACTATAAAAAAGGTACAAGGAGTGCCTGTTGGCTTTATCGGAGTCGTAACAACGGATGTTCCTAACCTTGTTATGCCTACTATGCTAAAGAATGTAGAAATTACAGATGAAGTTGAAGCTATTAACAAATCCGTAAAGCAATTAAAAAAACTAGGCGTTAAATCTATCGTTGTTCTTGCACATAACGGAGGTACAACAGATGGGAACGGCGTAACAAATGGTGATATCGTCCGATTAGCAAATGAGACTGATCCAGAAGTCGATGTTATTTTTGGTGGCCATAGCCACACTTATGTAAATGGAACTGTTAATAATAAACTTGTCGTACAAGCAAATTCATATGGTATGGCTTTTGCTGATGTTGATGTAAAGATTGATCGTAAGACACAAGATATTGTTGAGAAAAAAGCAGAAATTGTTACAACTTACCATGAAGGCATGGAGCCTGATAAAAAAATAAAGAAGAAGATGGAGAAATATCAAGCAAAAATCGCACCTCTTGTTAATGAAGTTGTAGGTAAGTCTATTGCTCCACTAGATCGTAAACTCAATACGGCTGGTGAATCTACTCTCGGAAATTTAGTTGCTGATGCCCAGCGTGCAACAATGCAATCCCAAATTGCACTTATGAATCCTGGTGGTATTCGTAATGACTTAGATGCTGGTGATATTACATGGGGAGAGATATATGGTATTCAACCATTCGGAAATCAATTAATAAAAGTAAATTTAACAGGTCAAGACATTCGTGATATTTTAAATCAACAATGGCAAAAAGATATAACAAGAATGCTTCAAATTTCAGGTATCCAATACACTTGGGATGTGAACAAGCCTAATGGAGAAAAAGTAACAAGTATTCGCTTAGCAAATGGAGAAGAAATCATTCCTTCTAAAACTTACAGCGTCGTTGCGAACGCATTTCTAGCTTCAGGTGGAGATGGATTTGTATCCTTTAAAAACGGTAAAGATGCTGAAACAGGACCAACTGATTTTGAAGCATTAGTAGATTATATAAAAAAATCAAAAGAACCAATTCAGTCTATTATTGATGGAAGAATTCAAAAGATAAATTAGTTTTTTATTAATCTCAAAAACAACTAGATTACCTGTGCGCTATACTCTTTAGTGTGCAGGTAATCTAGTTTTTTGATTTGAAATAGTCTAACTGTGGCCAATGGGTATACCGTCTAGATGCAGAGTGCCGAAAAAAATGAAGTGAACAAAAAATAACCCCTAAATTAACCCTATGATAAAGAGACTACAAACAATCAAAATTTGGAACATCATATTAACCATATATTAACTACGTTAATAATACATACTGAAATTGAATACTTTAGATAACATCATTTATAACGAATATCTGTACATTATAATGTTATGCAATGAGGAATTTACAATACAATGAATTGAAGCTTATTTAGTTTTATATTCGTATAAGTGAATTAAGAATTTCTTAAGAACCTATTAAGAAATAAGTGAGTTTTAGGAACTAGAATAAATGTATCTTAACAGTAATAAGAAAATGAATGTTTTAAACGGAAGTTGGCAGAGTATGTCAAAAAGCTATAAGTAAATATTTCAGGAGGTTTTTTATGAAAAAGAAAATAATTATTGCAATTGTTGCTTCTGCTATAACAATGACTCATTTTGTAGGAAATACTTATGCAGATTCGAAAACAGAGGTTTCTGTTACAGCTCCCTACAATACAAATCAAATAGCGAAATGGTTAGAAGCACATGCAAAGCCTTTAAAAACAACTAATCCAACTGCATCTCTTAATGATTTGAAACCACTTAAGAATATGGTAGGTTCAGCTTCAATTGTAGGTTTAGGTGAAGCTACGCATGGGGCTCATGAAGTTTTTACAATGAAACACCGCATTGTTAAGTATTTAGTATCTGAAAAGGGCTTTACCAATCTAGTTTTAGAAGAGGGATGGGACAGGGCCTTGGAACTTGATCAATATGTTCTTACTGGTAAGGGAAACCCAAGCCAACATCTAACACCTGTATTTAAGACGAAAGAAATGCTAGATTTACTTGATTGGATTCGGCAATATAATGCTAATCCAAAACATAAATCGAAAGTACGTGTCATCGGGATGGACATTCAATCAGTAAACGAAAATGTTTATAATAATATAATAGAATATATTAAAGCAAACAATTCAAAACTGTTGCCTAGAGTAGAAGAGAAGATAAAAGGGCTTATTCCTGTAACAAAGGATATGAATACTTTTGAAAGCCTTACGAAAGAAGAAAAAGAAAAGTATGTTTTAGATGCTAAACAAATTAGTGCTTTATTAGAGGAAAATAAAAGCTATTTAAATGGGAAATCTAAAGAGTTTGCATGGATAAAGCAAAATGCTCGTATTATTGAACAGTTTACTACAATGTTAGCGACACCTCCTGATAAACCAGCGGATTTTTATTTGAAACATGATATTGCAATGTATGAAAATGCGAAGTGGACTGAAGAACATTTAGGAAAAACCATTGTATGGGGACATAATGGACACGTTTCGAAAACAAATATGCTTTCTTTTATATACCCTAAAGTAGCAGGGCAGCATTTAGCAGAATATTACGGAAAACGGTACGTATCTATTGGAACGTCAGTTTATGAAGGACAATACAATGTGAAGAATAGCAATGGTGAATTTGGCCCCTATGGAACATTAAAATCGGATGATCCAAACAGTTATAATTACATTTTTGGACAGGTCAAAAAAGATCAATTTTTTATTGATTTACGTAAGGCGAACGGCGTGACAAAAACTTGGTTAAACGAACAACATCCAATTTTCGCTGGAATAACTACCGAAGGGCCTGATATACCAAAAACTGTTGATATATCATTAGGTAAAGCGTTTGATATACTTGTTCAAATTCAAAAAGTGAGTCCATCTCAAGTACATCAATAAATTTAGAATCATGTGCCTTAATGACAAATTTCATAGTGTTTCATATAACACAATGAAATTTGTTCTATATAGCAAGCAGAATAATCGCATTGGAAAAAATTAGCAGTTTAACCTGTTAAGAGTAAAACGAATCTTCAATATGTAAAGCGCAAAAACACTGAAGCGAAAAGCATCGGTGTTTTTTGCGCTTTCGGGCACAGATGCTACTTCAATCCTATTGTAGAAGTGATTTTGTATGTAAGGAATTTGTAAGGAATAGGTAAGAAAAAAGAGATTTTCATTGTGTAGGATAAAAATATAAGGAGGCATGAAGGGGGGGAACAAGTACGGCCTACATATAAAACAAATAATCAGTAACAAGAGTGTTTTAAGGAAAAGAAGTAATTTCTATGGTTAATATGTATGTGGAAAAAGAGTGATTTAGAGATTGTTAGAACACAATGGTGTTTGTGAAAATAATGATTAGTGCGTTGATTGCAAATTCAGTGTTGACTTTTATCATTGGGAGAGTTGATAGCTGTGTGGTTAGCATATGACATAGTTATTAACCATCAATACGATTTTAATAGAAGAGAGGAATTCTTTATGAAAACAAGCAGTAAAATTACATGTGCAAGTCTAGCACTTTTAATAGGTGGAAGTTCCCTGTTATACATAACACCAACATCAATTGTAAAAGCAGAATCTACGCAAAATGTATCTAGTTCGTTACAAACAAGTACGAAAAGCGATCGTACTTCCGTTAAGAAAGCAATGCGAGATGAACTGCAACTTGGATACCCGGGAATACTCGCTAAAATTTCTAAGGGGGGTAAAACTTGGAGTTATAGTGCTGGGGTAGCAGATCTGAAAACTAAGAAACCAATGAAAGCAGATTTTCGCTTTCGCATTGGCAGTGTGACGAAAACGTTCATTGCAACAGTTCTACTTCAATTATCTGGAGAGAACCGTTTGAATCTAGACGACTCCATTGAAAAATGGTTACCTGGTGTTATTCAAGGAAACGGATATGATGGTAACCAGATTACGATCCGGCAAATATTGAATCATACAAGTGGTATTGCTGACTATATAAATTCAAAAGACTTTGATATTACGGATATAAAAAAATCGTATACGGCTGAAGAATTTGTAAAGATGGGGATTTCACTTCCCCCAGACTTTGCCCCAGGAAAGGGTTGGTCTTATTCAAATACAGGATATGTAATACTAGGAATCCTTATTGAAAAAGTAACAGGAAACAGCTATGCGGAAGAGGTTGAAAATCGGATTATTGAACCGCTTGATTTGTCAAATACATTTCTACCTGGTAATTCAAGCGTGATTCCAGGCACCAAGCATGCCCGTGGCTATTTGCAACTAGACGGAGCGAGTGAGCTAAAAGATGTTACTTATATTAACCCAGGTAGCTCGGATGGAGATATGATTTCTACTGCTGACGACTTAAACAAATTCTTCTCTTGCTTACTAGGTGGCAAATTATTGAAGGAACAGCAACTAAAACAAATGCTTACTACAGTCCCTACAAATAGAGAGGGAACCGGATATGGTCTTGGAATACTTGAAATTAAGCTTCCGAACGGTGTCTCGGTATGGGGACACAGGGGGGCCGTTCCAGGGTTTTCCACTTTTGCTGGTGGAACACTTGAAGGTAAACATACACTCGCTATCAATTCGAACAGTTTAAACCTTAATAACCCGGAAGTTTTTAAAAACATTTTACTTGCTGAATTTAGAAAGTAGGAAAAACGGATAAATTTTGTCATTTGTAATTTCCATCGGAATGGATTACCGCTTGAAAGAGTATAGAGGGATTAAGTATCTAGAAACAATCAAGTCAATCATGAAGGATGGCTAAGGGGTTACATTGGCCGGTTAAAAGAGCAACACATATAATGAGTGATTATTATATATACTATTGTATTTGTATGGGTATTGTCACTAATTGTAAATTTATATAAGGTGGGAAGTCTAATTTAAGACTTCCCACTTTTTCCGTTTAACAGCTTTTATTGTGAAGCTATTAACAATAGAAAAAGGAGAATGTAACTAGTTATGCAGATGAATCTTGGTACATGCGCTATGTAGGATTTTTTTTGGGGATATACAAAAAATAAATTTAGAAGAATATATGAATTAGAGACAAGAAAGCTCAAGTGAATTGAAAACCTTTACTTTTTTGTTTTGGAAATAGTATTTAATTAAACAGTATGGTACTTTATTTTAATAATTGAACAACTGCCTACTAAAAAATTTGATAGGCAGTTGCTTTGCTTTTGGGTGAAAAAAATGATTTTTCTTTAATCTGTAATAACAGTTATAAATTAATTTTAATTATCTTATGAAATAGGGAAAATCAATATAAGTTATAATTATTACTTGTTTTTTTGTTTTACTTGTTCTTTTAATTCATCAAGGGTCTTACCGCTAATATTGTCAGTAATAGTTTCATGTATTTCATTTTTTAATACAATTGTTTTTCCTGCAAGTTGTGCTTTGGAAGACATTTTACTTTCATTAATAGTTTCTATGTTTGTTTGAAGGTCTGCTTTGTTATTTTCATCAAAGGTAATTGCGAATGGTTCAATTGCTCCGTAGTAGTTACCAAATAATTGATCCTTCTTCAAAAACATCATATATTTTTTATTAACCATAGGTTCGATATATAAAGGATCCTTATTTTGCACCTCTTTAGTAGTTATCTTAGTAGCCTTTTTTGTAACTGTGCCATCTGGTGCAACAACTGCATTAGAATCTTCAAGTTTTACAGTTTCAGCGAAACGATGATTGATTTTTATTTGTTTATTTTCATTCACACCTTTAATTGTTTCGGAAATGTTGAAATTATATAGATGTCCTTCAACGTAATTTTCTTTGTCCTCTTCCGATGGATTACTTGGATTACGTGCCATATTCCACTTAGAGTCAAGACCTTCATATTCACCGATTACAACTAGATCTGCTTCATTAATCATTTGATTTAAATCACTTGTAGCAGGGAAATCTTTACTGAGAATAACAGTTTCGGTATTCTTATCTTCTTCAGCAACAGGGGAGAAGTGACTATTAAATGCTGAATATCCTCCCAAACCAATTACTGTAGCCAAAGGTATTGCAATTACCATAGTTTTTGCTTTTTTACTTAACATTAAGAAATCATCTCCTTTTTCTGTTAATAGATTGCATTTACACCATTTTTATCGTCAGTTTGAGGGACATGCATAGTAGTACGATTACGATTGCTGTTCATAATTGAAGTACCACTGTTGTGACCTATTCCTATTGCATGACCAAACTCATGGACTCCTGTACTTTTAGCAACATTTGATTTTGTAATATTTGTATTACCTGCGTTAATATCACCAGCAAATTTCGTTACTTTTTTAGTGGATGTATTATAAGATGTCTTCATTCTTCCATAATAAGTAGAGGAACTTTCAAACCAAGAGTTTAATGTGTTCACAGAAGAAGAGGAAACTGTAAAATTAATACGAGAAGCAGTGTACCAGGCTGAATCGGCAGCTTGCCAACCAGATTTGATGATACTTGAACCATCGTCTAATCTGTCTCCCCATTTATATGTAGCTGATTTTGAAGGCAGCTTCCATCCTTCTTTTACATAAGCCTCTGAAACGCCAACGCTTGAAAAAACAAACACAGTACCTAATAAAAATGCAGTAATCCCTTTTTTAAAATTCATATTATCCCTCCAAAGATTATTTTTAACAAGAGAATTATAGCACCATTCTCTTCTTTTGGATTAATATTTAATTAACATTTAGAATATTTTGTATTGAGAAAATATAATTTAGGGAGACTTTATTATAATGTATAAATATAAAGCAATGAAATGGTGTCTATGTTTATTCATATTTACTTTTTTAATTATTATTGGTAAAACAATTTGGTCCAGTATAGATGTGGCAGGAGTGTCTAGCGTGTCATCGAATTCTGAAACTATAGTATTAAATAAGACATTCAAAACTACAAATCATTTAAGCGAAATGGTTGAAGAAGCAGACGTTATTGTACTAGGTGAATATGACGGCTTATACTCTAAATGGAATATGGCAAACAGTTCATCACATGAGATTCAAAGTGAAGATGTTGAAGGCCATTTGTTTAGTTTTCATGTCAAAGAAATCTTAAAAGGGGACTATGTAAAGAATGAAATCTTAATAAATCATAGATATTCAGAAAATCTCGTATTAGAGGAAAGTAATGAAATCATTGATAAAAATGGAATCATTCTGAAAGGTGCTACGAAAGTGTTTACTAAAAAAGTAGAAAATAAAGATCCATTGTATATAAAACCAAAATCCGAGGAGACATATATAGTTTTTTTAAAAGAAAATAATAAACTTGGACATTTTTATCCAGCTTTAGAACCTTTTATGATTGAATTTGATGTAAGAAATATTGCACACCTAAAGAGCAATCTAATAAATTGGGATAAAAATAAATATAAATTTGAAACAAAGGTTAAGAATAAAACTTTTTATATTGAAAATGACATAGATTCAACGATCAAAGATAATATTAGCGGAAAAAAATTGAGGGACATTAAGGATTTTGTGAAGAGGACTTCAAAAATGAAATAACATTGTAATAAGTTATATTTCTATTATTAATTGAAAGTTATTACCCTATAAATTCAGTCATTTATTATATAACTGAGTACATAAAAAATGAACTGAATTCTAATAAATAACGTAAAAGCTAAAAGATTTTCGCTTTGAGAACATTTTAAAATATTAAATTGATGGTAACTTTGTTGTATCTCTTTAAACATACCTATATTAAAACCCAAATTTCTCAATTTAATGCTGAGATATTTGGGTTTTTTTAAAGTAATCAATTTTTTAAAAAATTTTTAGAAATTTAAAGATAAAGTATTGTATACATGTAAGTATGATTAAAAATGAAAAGTTGTAAATGCTAAATTTAATTAAATACGCCTTACTCTCTTTACCATTGGCCTGAGTGAATAGTTTATAGGAAATTACACTGGCTAAAGATGCGATAATTGTTCCAAGCCCTCCAATATTTACTCCTAGTAATAAAGCTTTCCAATCAGAAGTAAAGTTTGATAGAAGAATTGAAGTAGGAAAATTGCTAATCAATTGACTCAAGAATATGGAACTAAAGAAGACTGAAGTATCTCCTCTTAAATTAGCGCGAGCAAATGTCTCCAGCGCATCGGAATGGGAAATGTTTCCGATAAAAATAAAAAAACAGACAAAGGTTATTAGAAGAAAGTAATCGATCTTAAATAGTAAGTTTCTATCTAACGTAAATGCTGCCATCAATGTAACTATTAGCGCAATGTAATAATTAATGACACCAAAAATAGATGCAATGATAGTGATAAGTATCAAAATCCAGATGGTAGCTTTTTTTCGATTCTTCACGGTAATAACAGGTAGTTCTATTTTTAAATTTGTTTTTTGAAGTTTTTGAGTAAATATAAATAACAAACTGATTCCAAGTACAGCTAAAAGCAGGATTGAACCTAAAAATGGGATGAGCTTAATTCCATAGTAAGAATATAAGTATAAATTTTGTGGGTTTCCCATAGGCATCAAGCTACTGCCGATGTTTGCCGCAATTGTTTGCAGGATGATTGTATCCATCATGTTCATTTGTGTTTTTTTACTAATGACAAGTGTTATTGGAACAAAAGTGAGGAGAGCGACATCATTTGTTACAAACATGGAGCAAATAAAGCATAACAAAATTAGAATAATAGATATTGACCTGCTGTTATTGCATTTATTTAAAATCGCAACGGCAAGTTTGTCTAATATCTTTAGCTGTTCCAAGGCCTTAATGGCCACCATTAGATTAAATAAGCTAATTAACACTTCAAAGTTAATATATTCGATCTTTGGCGAATGTATTAAGCAGCTTACAATTGCTAGTATCAGTGAAATGGTAAGTACTAAATCCTTTTTTAAAAATTCGAATTTCATAAGGAGTCTTTTTTTACTTTGAACGAATACTATTTCTTTCACAATACACCACCTGTAATCTATGTTAGTAGAATGAAACGCAAAGGAAATATACATTTAATAATAGATATTCAACAAATCTCACTAGGGGGATTAATTGAGAAAACAAATGTTTTTTGTATGATACCATAAATAAATTAAATGCTTTATTTTTTTAATATTCTTATAATATTCTATTGATTCTTGATTTCAAATACTTTATAAGAAGTTCTAAAAGAGAAAAAGTATGCATGTTTTTATGAAGAAAATAGAGGCTTGTCAAAGGTTAGGTAGAACAGAATCTGCGACGTTTGGATACTGTATAAAATTCACAAAATCTCAGTGTTTTTTAGATGGAAAAAACTTAAAATATTTTTTGTTTTTATAAAAATCTGTACTTTTTCGTAACATTCTGTACTTTTAATTATAAATTAAAGACAAGATTTTCTTAGTTGAATAGTGAAAGCGCTTTATAGAGTTTTCGCGAAGTTTTTACCTAGCCTATTTTTGAGATTAGTAGTGAGAAAGGAGATATTTCCATGTTCTTGAGAAGTTTAACAAAAAACCACTTAATCACTATTAATTATTATGATTTAAATCACCGGTAAACGAAACAAACATAGTAGTACAACAATGTTAGTGGATAAAAATATTAGTTTTGCAGAAAGGGGATAGAGCATCGTGTGTATAAACGGTAAGTTTTTAGAAGATTCAGTTTTGTAGTTGCGTGTTGCGATGTTTGTTTAAACAGGCCAATTCTATTCATATAGAAAATTTTTATCCTTGTTGTATTTGAATATGAATGAGGTATTTATGCCAAGGAATATAGGTGATTTTATATAGATTATGATAGATAAATTTTTGGTATGGAGTGATAATATGGAAATATTTTTTGTAGAGTTAGTCGGATCAACAAATGATTTTTTATGGTCTAAATTGTTAATTATTATGCTTGTTATTTGCGGAATTTATTTTACATTTAAATTGAATTTTGTACAGTTTCGAATGTTAAAAGAGATGGTCCGTGTATTAATGGAGGGAAAAAGTGGTGCTAAAGATCAAGTCTCTCCTTTTCAAGCGTTTTGTATTGGTATGGCAGCCCGCGTTGGAACAGGGAATATTACAGGAATTGCGATTGCAATTGCATTAGGTGGTCCTGGAGCTGTATTTTGGATGTGGATTATTTCTATTATCAGCTCGGCATCTAGTTTTGTCGAAAGCACATTAGCACAGATATATAAAGTAAAAGATAAAACTGGTTTTCGCGGTGGTCCATCCTATTATATGGAAAAAGGGTTGAATAAACGTTGGATGGGAGTATTATTCTCTATTTTAATCACAATTACTTTTGGTCTTGTATTCAATTCAGTACAATCAAATACAGTTACAATTGCTTTTCAAAACTCATTTGGTACAGATCGTCTAACAGTTGGGATAATCATGGCCATTGCTTTCGCTGCGATTATTTTTGGTGGTGTACAACGTATTGCAAAAATGGCTGAATACAAGGTGGTATTTTTAGCGGTATTATACATTGGAGTTGCATTATTTGTTGTAGTTACCAACATATCAAAAATGCCGGAAGTTCTTTCTCTTATTGTTCAAAACGCATTTGGTTTTAAACAAATAGCAGGCGGTTCAATTGGTGCAGCACTTATGAATGGAGTTAAACGTGGTTTATTTTCAAATGAAGCTGGTATGGGAAGTGCACCAAACGTTGCCGCAACAGCAACAACAAGTCATCCGGTGAAACAAGGACTGATTCAAGCATTTGGTGTATTAACGGATACACTGATCATTTGTACTAGCACTGCCTTTATTATTTTGCTGTCTGATGCATATAAACAACCGGGATTAAATGGTATTGCACTTACACAAGCAGCATTAAGTGAACACATAGGTCCTTGGGCATCGGGTTGTCTTGCTATCTTTGTTTTTTTATTTGGATTTGGTGCGTTAATTGGCAACTATTATTATGGTGAAACAAATATTCGCTTCTTACATACAAGTAAAGTGTGGTTAATGATATACAGAATAAGTGTGTTGGCTATGATTGTATTTGGTTCTGTTGCAAAGATTCAAATTGTATGGGATTTAGCGGACTTATTTATGGGCTTTATGGTTATTATTAATTTAATTGCTATTACCTTACTTTCAAAAGTAGCATTTGCGGCGTTACAAGATTATATAAACCAGAAAAAAGCTGGTAAAGATCCTATTTTTTATAAAGAAAACATTAAAGGGCTTGAAAATATTGAATGTTGGGATAGTTATGAGAAAACTTCAAAAAAGAAAAGTGTGTAATAAGAAGGATATTCAGACTGCAATATGTCTGAATATTTTTCTTGGTTCTAGTGCAAATATTATTGATTATAGTAAAGAAAAAATTATTCTATATAAAGTTAATAGTACGGGGGAATATGATTAAATGATAAAGGATTCTAGCGTTCAAGTTGAGAGTCAAGAAAAAGTTTGCTTAGATCAATGGGTAGCTCATTATCGAACGTATGCAGCTAAGGGACGAAGCGCCAGTTATATTCCTGCTCTGAGGGAAATAAATGTATCGCAGTTAGGTATTTGTATAGTAAAGCCAGATGGAACAATGATAAAATCAGGAGATTGGGAGATACCTTTCACATTACAAAGTATATCAAAAGTAATCGGTTTTATAGCCGCTTGTTTAAGTCGCGGTATTTCTTATGTATTAGAACGAGTTGACGTAGAGCCAACTGGAGATGCCTTTAATTCAATTATTCGTTTAGAGATACATAAACCAGGAAAACCTTTTAATCCTATGATCAATGCTGGAGCAATTACGATAGCTTCACTTTTGCCAGGGACATCGGTGCAAGAAAAATTAGAATCTCTATACGTATTAATTGAAAAAATGATAGAGAAGCGTCCCGCTATTAATGAAATAGTATTTCAATCAGAATGGGAAACGGCTCATCGTAATAGAGCATTAGCATACTATTTAAAGGAGAATGGTTTTCTAGAATCAGATGTGGAGGAGACACTAGAGGTTTACCTAAAACAATGTTCGATTGAAATAAATACAGAAGATATTGCCTTAATAGGGCTTATACTAGCACATGATGGATATCATCCTATTCGCAAAGAACAAGTGCTCCCTAAAGAAGTAGCTAGGTTAACAAAAGCTTTAATGCTTACTTGTGGAATGTACAATGCTTCCGGAAAATTTGCTGCTTTCATTGGATTACCAGCTAAGAGTGGGGTATCGGGCGGAATTATGACACTTGTTCCCTCAAAATCTAGGAAGGATTTATCGTTTCAAGATGGATGTGGTATTGGTATTTACGGACCAGCCATTGATGATTATGGGAATAGTTTACCAGGAATTATGTTGTTAGAACATATTGCAAAAGAATGGGATTTAAGTATATTTTAAAAAGGAGCACAGATATTTTGGTGTTAGAGCGAGTCCAAAAGTGTTCAGACCTTATATTGTGTCTGAACATTTTTGAGTTATAAAGTATCTTTCTAAAGTAGAAGGGTGTAATGAATACTCACAATCTATAATGCTTTCGTTTATATCTTATTTATCAGTTTTTGAAAAAAATAGAGTAAGTATTGTATTAATGCAAATAGGTTTGTATACTGACTGTTAGGCGAAAGTGAGAAGTGATTATTTTGAATCTTAGTAATTTAGTAAAAAAAGACATCTATATTCTCGTTTTAATGATACTTACAGTACCCTTAGTAGGTGAAATAAAGTCATTTCCTTTAAATGAAACATTTAGAATGAGCTTTGGCGCACCAACATTTTTCTTTTTTTTGTTATTGTTTCGACGAATTCCAGCATTTTTACCGGGTTTTTTAACAGCGATAGTCGTGGTAGTATTTCGTATCTCAATGGATGTCATTATAAAGGGAAATATGGATTGGCTAGCCGCTTTTCATACTCACTATCCTAGTTTTTTCTTTTATTTTACTTATTCGTATCTCTTTCATTTAGCAAAAATCAAACGTTTTTATCATCAACCACTAATGATTGGTTTTATTGGTTGCATGATTGAAATACTGTCAGACTGTGTGGAATTAATGATTCAATATTTCGTATTAAAAACATCGATCACATCCGAGGCAATAAATGAGATCATTGTTATCGCATGTTCCCATAGTTTTATAGTTCTAAGCTTTTTCAATATGATGAAATTGTATGAAGCACAATCAAGGGAGAGACATATAAAGAAGCAAAATGAACACATGCTCATGCTCATCTCTAATTTATATGAAGATGCTGTTCATTTAAAGAAAACATTACAAGATGCTGAGAATATAACAAAAAAATCCTATGATTTATATAAAACCTTAGACTCCTTTGAGCACAAACAGATGGATTTTCAGTTTGAGGATTTAAGGCAACAGGCATTACAAATTGCTGGTGAGGTCCATGACGTTAAAAAGGATAACCAACGTATTTTTGCGGGACTTTCAAAATTAATTTCTGATGAAAGTTTTACAGATTATATGTCTGTGCATGAACTAGTAAATATCATTATACGGGCAAATACGAAATATGCACGGTTGCTAGAGAAAGACATCCAATTTGTGTATAAAATTGATGGTGTGCATCCTCATTATCATATTTACACAATCTTATCTATTATAAATAATATCGTTACAAACGCTGTAGAAGCTATCCAAGGTATGGGAACCATCACAATTGACATTAATAAAGACCACCATTTTGTTGAATTTCAAATAGGCGATAATGGTCCTGGTATTTCTTCAAAATATAAAGATTCAATTTTTGAGCCTGGGTTTACTTCTAAATATGATGATTTAGGCAACCCATCGACAGGTATCGGATTATCGTATGTTAAAGAAATGGTCGAACAACTTGAAGGTGATGTTACGCTTGAGGACAGAACCGAAGGAAAAGGATCAATTTTTATAATTAGATTAGGGATTGATCATATAATTTCGAAAGGGTGATTCTATGTATTTTTATATAGTAGATGATGAAAAAGCGGTTCGCTCAATGTTGGCTCAAATTATCGAGGATGAAGATCTTGGGGAGGTTATAGGGGAAGCTGAGGATGGTTTATCTTTAGAGCAACAAATGGTAATCCTTAAAAATATAGACATTTTATTTATCGATTTGTTAATGCCGAATCAAGATGGAATAAAAACAATTCGTCAAATAAAGCCTTCGTTTAAAGGGAAAATCATCATGGTCTCTCAAGTAGAATCAAAAGAATTAATTGCTGAAGCTTATTCGCTTGGTGTTGAATACTATATTATTAAGCCAATTAACCGGATTGAAGTATTAACAGTTGTTCGGAAAGTCATTGAACGAATTCGTTTGGAAAAATCAATAAAAAACATTCAAGAATCGCTTAATATGGTACTAAAATTGGATAGTAATTTAAGTACGCAAGAAAAATACCGTAGTGAAAAACATTTAAATACTTTCAATCATTTTCAAAATTCCATTCATTTTCTTTTGTCTGAATTAGGAATAGCCAGTGAAAGTGGAAGTAAAGATTTAATGGATATGCTAGATTATTTATATAAATATGAACAAGATAACACGTTGGAGCAAGGCTTTCCCTCACTAAAAGAGATTTTTATGAATTTGGCTCAAAAAAAACTTGGGGATTCAGCTGAAGATGCCGAATTAAAAAGGTTCATAGAAGCTTCCAAACAACGGATTCGGAGAGCAATTTATCAATCATTAAACCATTTAGCATCCCTTGGACTTACTGATTTTTTAAACCCGAAGTTCGAAAATTATGCTTCTAGATTTTTTGATTTTACTACCGTAAGGAGAAAGATGACAGAATTGAATAATGAACCAACATTACCTGCTCGTATTGATACGAAAAAATTTATTCAAGTTCTTTATTTTGAAGCAAAACGAATACACCTGGAGTTAAGATGATAAACTCTTGCTAATTATTATTTTCAATTGATAGATTGATAATTGTTTTAATGTTATTTTTTTATATAATTTTTCTTTTTATTCTCCTTTATTTCATATTAGTTTTAAAATCAGAAAATTCCGTATCGATTCGGTAGAAGTGTAGGAACTTAGAACAAAAGAATATGTAGTTTTTATTTTTTTCAACATTAATATTCATAAAAAAAACGAGTATTTTCACAATAAAATATAAATACATAGTAAGTTGAATTGAAAAAAAGATGCTATCTTCTAGCATCTTTTTTTCTTTAAGAGGAAATATCATTGATCCTTATATTATTTGAAATTCAAATGCGGGCATATAAATAAGGGAAAAGGAGATAATATTTAACAAATTATAATTGGAAATGGTATTTTAGGTCAGAAATGTTTTTATACTAATTAGGTTATTGGTACTAAATAAGCATAATGTCTCGCTTTTCTGCTCTTTAATCTTATTGTTATTTTTTATTAAGTACATATCGTTTTTTAGAAATCTCAATCCTAGCAGAGTATATAAATTGGGTGATAAAAATGTGGAACATAATTACTTCTTATCTTCCAGATTGGAAAGTCTTTGTACAAGCGTTTATCTTGTTTTTAATTCCGTATACTATCTCAAGATTTTTTCATTGGGTTCGTATGTCAGAGAAAGAGTGGGAAGAATGAGTTGGTGGAAGTCAAGAGACAAACAAGTGAAAAAAAATAATATTCAAAGTAAAACGAAACAAGAGCATAAACCATCTCAAAATGCAAACGTTCATTTCACAAATGATTTTGCCTCTAACTTAGAACTTATAAAGCAACAAATCGGACATAATTCTGATGTTCGCTTTCGGAAGTTTAATATTGGACGCACAGATATTCAGGCTGGGATCGTTTTTGTTGATGGTCTATCAGATAAAGAGATAATTGACAAACATATTATGAAATTACTAATGGATGATTTTTCTGATGAATATAAAAATGAATCTTCTTATGTGGAGGGGACTGTTTCAAAAGAATATATTAAAAATAAAGTTCTTACAATTAGTGAAGTAGCAGAAGTCCATTACATAAAAGATTTAATACCCAAAGTATTGATAGGTTCAACAGCTCTTTTAATTGATGGTTTAGCAGATGTGTTTATTCTTGGTACAACAAAAGCAAATAAACGAAACATGGAAGAACCAGTATCGGAGGCATTAGTCAGAGGGCCACGGGTCGGTTTTACTGAAGTATTAAGTGATAATACCTCACTTTTGCGACGACACTGTGCGGATGAGAGCTTATCATTAGTAAAGCTACCAGTAGGAGAACGTGCAAAGAAAGAGTTAGTTGTCGCATTTATTAAAGATCTTGCTAGTACAGAATTGGTGGATGAAATAAAAAACAGAATTCAGAAAATTGACATAGACAGTGTACTCGAATCTGGTTATATAGAGCAACTTATTGAAGATAATTATCTCAGTCCTTTTCCGCAGATTCAAAATACAGAACGACCTGATCGTGTTATTAGTGCTTTGATGGAAGGTCGAGTAGCTATTTTGTTAGATGGAACACCATTTGTTTTAATTGCTCCAGTTACATTTAGTATGCTGCTGCAATCACCAGAAGATTATTATGAAAGGTGGCTTCCTGGTACGCTTCTCCGCTTATTACGCTTCATGACAGCTTTTGTTTCATTATTTGCTCCAGCACTGTATATTTCTTTCATTTCGTTTCATCCAGGATTAATTCCCACTAAGCTCGCTATTTCTATTCTCGGATCGCGAGAAGGAGTTCCTTTTCCCGCTTTAATAGAAGCGTTAATTATGGAAGTAGCTATCGAAGTTTTACGAGAAGCGGGTTTACGTCTGCCTAAACCAATTGGACCTGCAATGGGAATTGTGGGCGGTTTAATAATTGGTCAGGCTGCCGTAGAAGCAGGAATTGTTAGTCCAATAATGGTTATCGTTGTTGCGGTAACAGCTATTTCTTCTTTTACTATTCCGCAATATAGTGTGGGAATTACGTTACGCATTCTTCGTTTTGTAGCTATGTTTTGTGCTGCGATATTTGGCTTGTATGGAGTTATTCTCTTCTTTCTTTTACTTTGCAGTCATTTAGTGAAACTGAAAAGTTTTGGCGTTCCTTATACTAGCCCTGCTGTTCCGTACCGATTTAGTGATTGGAAAGATTTTATGGTTCGCATGCCATTAAAAATAATGAGACGTCGACCGAAAATAATGCATACCAAAAAAACTAACCGCAAAAGGTAGCTGATGACGAAAGGAAGTGGCCTTCAGTGATTACTATACCTAAAGACCGAATAACAACTGCACAAGCAGTTGTTATTATTGTAAATTACATACTGGGAACAGGAATCCTCACTCTGCCCAGAGCATCTGTAGAAAAAGTGAAAACACCAGATGTATGGTTAAGTGTGATATTAGGTGGGATACTCGCAATGGTTTCAGGAGTAATTATGGTCAAACTAAGTCAGCAGTTTCCAGATAAAACATTTTATCAATACAGTCAAGATATTGTAGGGAAATGGATAGGCAGGTTGCTTAGTTTTCTTATTATAGGGTATTTTCTTACAACTTCAGCCTTTCAAATTCGTTCAATGGCAGAAGTAATAAGCTTTTTTTTGCTAGAAGGAACCCCCACATGGGCTATTGTTATGCCTTTTATGTGGATAGGTCTCTATTTGATTATGAGTGGTATTAACTCGATTGCACGGATGTTTGAAATAATATTTCCTATTACTTTCTTTATTTTTTTACTCATTTCTTTTATGAGTATAGGGATATTCGAGATAGATAATCTCCGTCCCGTATTAGGTTTGGGAATTAAACCGGTGTTAGATGGGGTAAAAACAACGTCTCTCGCATATACAGGTCCAGAAATTATGTTAATTCTTTTGGTGTTTATGGAACAACGAAAGAAAGCAGTAAAAGCTATTTTAGTTGGAATTTCTATTCCGTTAATCTTTTATGTAATAACTGTTGTAATGGTCATTGGTGCATTATCAATTGATGGGGTTGTAACAAGAACATGGCCGACAATTGACCTTATGCGCAGTTTTGAAATTTCTGGTTTAATATTTGAACGTTTTGAATCTTTACTGCTTGTAATATGGATTATGCAAATATTTGCTACCTATACAATTAGTTACTATGCAGCTGCATTAGGATTGGCACAACTCTTTAAAAAGAGTATTCATCCGTTTATTTTTGCTTTGATTCCAATCATTTACATCATTGCTATGACTTCGAAAAATATAAATGATTTGCTTAAACTGGGGGATATGCTCGGTAATGCTGCTTTATTTTTATTTGGTTTACTGCCACTGCTTCTTCTTATTATTAAGCGATTAAAAGGAGGAGTAGTGTGAAAAATAAATTTAATTATATGCGGTTCTATTTGGTTTTGTTATGTACGCTTTTGCTTCTATTTTTAACAGGATGTTGGAGCAGTAAAGAAGTAGAAGAGTTGAGTTTAACTGCAGGTATAGCACTAGATAAAGGGAAGGATTCAACAATTGAGAAAGAGGATGAGGAAGGAGGTTATCCTAAAAGAAATCTTATAAAAGCAACTTATCAAATTGTCAGTTCGCAAGCACAAAGTAAAGGAAACGGACAACAAAAACGTTATATAAATGTTTCTGAGACCGGTGATTCCATTCATCAAATTGTTCGTGAGTTTTCATTGAAAAGAGAGAGCGCAATGTTCAGCCCACATTTAAAAAACATTGTTATTAGTGATAGTCTTGTACGTACATACAGTTTAGAACAATTACTTGAACAGTATCTCCGCGACAATGAAGTTCGGCTTAGCTGTATGATCTTAATTAGCAAGGGTCTAGCGAAGGAGGTACTGGAATCAAACAAAAAAGGAGAAATCCCAGCATTTCGTTTGTCTGGAATTGCAGATAATCGAAAGAGAACAACAAGGATTTTACCTCCTGTATCACTCGCTAAATTGGAAGGAAAGATGCGGTCAGGGTCCAGCTTTCTATTGCAAAATGTAATCTCGATAAAAGGAGAAACGAAATTTGCAGGAGCTGCTGTAATTAAAGGGAAGACAAAAAAGTTGATGGGCTTTTTAAATGAACAGGAATTGGAAGGAGTAGTATGGATAAACGGAAAAAGGAATGGTGGTGTGGTAAAAACTTTTGATAAAGAATCAAAGAAACTCATTATATACGAAATAAAGTCAATAAAAAGCAAAATCATACCACATGTTAACGGAAATAATATTTCCTTTGATGTAAACATTGAATCAGAAGGGCGTTTGTCTGAAAATTGGATGCAATCAGGAAAAGATTTTGAAAATGAATTTTTAAAAAGGGAAGAAAAAGCTATTGAAAAAGAGGTAAAGCACTTAGTACATCATGTTACAAAAAAAATACAAAAAGAATACCAAGTCGATATTGCGGGTTTTGGCAACCAATTAAGAATTAAACACCCGAGAACATGGGAGAAAGTCAAAAAAGATTGGGATCGAACATTTAGTAAGGTACCGATTAAATATCATATAAATGTAACTATACAAGATTATGGAGCGTCAAGTTTAAAACGGTGAGATACCTTAATTGAAATTATATTTGCATCAAAACAAAAAGTTACAAAAATTTTAATTTAAAAACTTTTGTAACTTTTTGTTTTTTTATGTCCTTCTTATTATAAATTAAAGAAATGATTTTACCCTATACATTTCTTTTGCGTTATAAAAGTAAATCACAATAGTTACTATTGGCGTGTTATTTAACGTTAGGAAAGAGGAATCGCTATATGTCTTGAATAGGAGGGAGTTTGAAGTGCAAGCGAAAGCAGTGCAAATAGAAGAAATCTATCAAGAAATATTAGACGGTAAAAGAAGTAGGTTTCCACCGAATACATGGAAAGAAGATAGCAATAGAGAGCTATCTAAAAGGGTCACAAAATATTTAATTGAAACAATTTTAAAATGGAATGAAGAGGATATTAAACAAAAATGGAATACGCCTTTAATTATAAAATATCGATTACTCGGCGCGCTCAAACATAGTTATGATAATAGTCCCTATAAGATGATTGAAGACTTATATCCCAATAGATTTAAAGAGTGGGAGTTTGGTATGGCACCATTAAATTTTTGGACTAAAGAAAAAGCTCTTGAAGCATTAAAATGGACTGTTGAAGAAAAAGAAAAACTAAGTAAAGTAGAACTATTCAAATTCTATAGTAAAAAATGGTTAGAGAAAAATAAACTCAGTGCACCATTAGTTATGTATTGGAATGGTAGTCCTTATGCAATGATAAATTCTTTATATCCTAATAAATTTAAAGAGTGGGAATTTAGTATGACTCCTAACAATTTTTGGACTAAAGAAAAAGCATTGGTAGCATTAAGGTGGACTATTGAAGAAAAAGAAAAATTAACTTCTTTTCAATTATTACAAGTTTACAGTGTAAAATGGCTTACTATTCATAATTTAATTTCTCCTTGTCAAATATTCTGGAATAACAGTCCGTACGCCATGATCAATGACTTATATCCTGGTCAAAATAAAGAATGGGAATATAAATTCACACCTACCGGATTTTGGACTGAAAAAAAAGCATTAGAGGCGCTGAAGTGGACTATTGAAGAAAAGGAAAAACTAACAGAGGGGCAATTACTATCTATTTACACACAAAGATGGTTAATTAAACATAAGTTATGGACACCATTAAGAAGATATTGGAAGGGAAGTCCATACAATATGTTAAATACTTTATACCCCAATCGTTATGCAAAAGATATGTTAAAAGGTTATAAAAATAAATAATGATTATATTAGAAGTCTTACTTATATCATACAATATCAAGTTTAAGATAGAGTTAATGAACTCTTAACTTAATTATAGGAGCGAAATTATATGTCACCTTTACGAGATGAAGCATTAAAAATGCATAAAGAAAAACAGGGGAAGATTGGTGTTTATTCTAAAGTTAAAGTACAAAATTCAACAGATTTAAGTCTCGCTTACTCACCAGGTGTTGCTGAGCCATGCTTAGAGATTTATAAAGATGAAAGCAAAGTATATGATTATACAATGAAAGGGAATCTAGTTGGAGTTATATCTGATGGAACTGCAGTATTAGGTCTTGGGAATATTGGACCTAAAGCAGCTATGCCAGTGATGGAGGGAAAAGCTTTACTTTTCAAATCATTTGCTGAGATCGATGCTTTTCCTATTTGTTTAAACACTAATAATCCGGATAAGATTGTTGAGGTTGTTAAATTATTAGAACCAAATTTTGGTGGGATAAACTTAGAAGATATTGCAGCACCACAATGCTTTGAAATTGAGGAGCGCCTAAGAAAATCTTGTGATATTCCTGTTTTCCATGATGATCAACACGGTACAGCTATTGTAACGATTGCTGGCCTAATTAATGCACTTAAGTTAACAAATAAAAAAATTGAAGATGTGCAAATCGTTGTGAATGGTGCTGGTGCTGCTGGGATAGCGATTGTTAAGCTGTTACTTCATATGCATGTAAAAAATGTTATTTTGTGTGACACAAAAGGGATAATATATGAACAGCGACCTATTGGAATGAATGCGCTTAAAGAAGAAATAGCTCGTATTACAAATATAGAACAGAAGCGGGGAACATTAGCAGAGGCCCTTATTGATGCTGATGTATTTATTGGAGTATCAGCTGCAGATGTAGTTGATGAGGATATGATTCGTTCTATGAATCATAATCCTATTATTTTTGCCTTGGCTAACCCTACACCTGAAATTATGCCTAATAAAGCAAAAATAGCAGGAGCACTAGTAGTTGGTACAGGACGTTCTGATTTTCCTAATCAAGTAAATAATGTACTAGCTTTCCCCGGAGTTTTTCGTGGAGCTTTAGATGTACAAGCAAAAGAAATTAATGAAGAAATGAAGCTAGCAGCTGTTTATGCAATAGCTGAGTTAATTTCAGAAGAAGAGCTTCATGTCAACTATGTCATTCCAAATCCGTTTGATCCTAGGGTGGTGCCACATGTAGCATATGCTGTCGCACGTGCTGCAGTGGAAACCGGTGTTTCAAGAAAAAATATCAGCATGTCTGAAATTAAAAACAATCTATTCAGGTTAACAAAAGAGGTAAATATATTAAAATAAATATTTTTCTTAAGAAAATATTATGTAGTAAAGGTTATCTACTTAGTTCTTAGCGTATAAAAAGTTAAATTATGTATATCTCCCTTTCTGATATTTGTAAAACGCATATATTTATTCCTTGTGAAGTATGAAAATTAACAAAGTCTTAAAAGGAGCGAGTTTAAATGATGATTGTTCTTCAGGTAGTTTTAGCAATTTTTATTGTAGTAGGGGGATTCATAAAAATTTTCCGTATATCTTTTCAGGTAGAACATTGGCGACAATATCAATATTCATTATGGTTTATGTCTATAATTGGTTTTATTGAAATTATTGGAGCAATAGGTATAATCGGTGGTATTTGGAATCAATACTTAGCGCTAGGAGCAAATACGTTATTAGCAGTTCTCATGGTCGGAGCCATTTATGCTCATATTTTTCGAGCAAAACAATCTATTTTAATGGCAATTCCTGCATTACTTTGTTTCATATTATCTATGGGGATAATTATTTGGAATTTAAATACATTTTCTTGAGCGTAACTATAAATTTTGAAAATAAGTAATTATTAGAGGAATATGTAAGCTCTATTTAAAATGGTGAATAGTTAAAGAATATTAATTCCGAAAAAGTATCACCATTTTACTATTGTTTTTAATAGTTCTATGAATAGAAAGTCGCTTCATTTTTTAAAATGCATGCTTGTAAAGTACATACGAAAACATAACTCATTATAGGAAGGAGAATTTTTAAATTCTATTGATAAACCCAGTAATTGTAATAGCCCTAACTTAGAATAATAATTTCAAAATCAATAAAGTTTAGAATAGAAGGAGCAAGATCAAATTATTATGAATAAACAAATAGGATTTATCGGATGTGGAAACATGGGTATTGCTATGATAGGTGGGATGATTAATAAAAATATAGTGTCTCCAAATCAAATAATTTGTTCAGATTTAAACGTCAGTAATTTAAAAAATGCTAGTGATAAATATGGCATAACTATAACTACTAACAATAATGAAGTTGCTAACAGTGCCGACATTTTAATTTTATCAATTAAACCAGACTTATACACATCGGTAATTAACCAAATAAAAAACCAAATAAAAAATGATGTAATTGTTGTAACTATTGCTGCAGGAAAAAGTATTAAGAGCACTGAGAATGAATTTGATAGAAAGTTAAAGGTTATTAGAGTAATGCCGAATACACCGGTACTTGTTGGGGAAGGAATGTCTGCATTATCTTTTAATGAAATGGTTACAGAAAAAGATATAAAAGAGGTACTAAATATATTTAATAGTTTCGGCCAGACGGAGGTCGTAAATGAAAAATTAATGGATGTTGTTACATCTATTAGTGGTTCTTCTCCAGCATATGTGTATATGTTTATAGAAGCCATGGCAGATGCTGCTGTACTTGACGGTATGCCGAGAAAACACGCTTATAAATTTGCGGCTCAGGCTGTATTAGGTTCTGCAAAAATGGTATTGGAAACGGGAATACATCCAGGTGAATTGAAGGATATGGTTTGTTCTCCAGGGGGAACGACGATAGAAGCTGTAGCAACATTAGAAGAAAAAGGTTTAAGAACAGCTATCATTTCAGCTATGAAACGTTGTACGAAAAAATCTATGGAAATGTCTAGTTTAACTAGTAAGTGAGAAGCGAATTTATATAATATTTCAAATCTATTTAACGTAAAAGAAATATTATAAGACTATCTAATAACTAAGTAAATTTATATACAACACTAACGAGAAGAACCAACCTTATTTTAAAGGGGATACAGAAAATATGAGTAATTTACTAAAAAAGAAATCCGTTACACAATTGTTAGAGCATAATCAAAGCAAGACTTTAACGAAAACATTAGGAGCATTTGATTTAATTATGTTAGGGATAGGCTCGATAGTTGGAACGGGGGTTCTTGTGTTAACTGGATTAGTAGCAGCAAGAGATGCTGGTCCAGCGGTTATTTTTTCATTTATACTTGCAGCAATTATATGTGGATTTATAGCATTATGTTACGCGGAAATTGCTTCTACACTCCCGGCGTCTGGTAGTGTATATACGTACTCATATGCAACAATTGGTGAGTTTGTTGCTCATCTAGTAGGTTGGTCATTGCTGTTAATATATATCGTGGCAACAGCGGCTGTCGCTGCTGGATGGACAGGCTATTTCCACAATTTAATAAAAGGGTTTGGATTAGAGATACCTAAAGCTCTAGTAACGATCCCTTCACATGGTGGTATTGTGAATCTACCAGCAGTAATCATTACATTGATATTAGCATGGATGTTATCCCGTGGTACAAGGGAAAGTAAACGAATCAATAATATAATGGTATTGATTAAAATTGGTATGATTTTGTTGTTTATTACAGTTGGTATATTCTATGTAAAACCAATGAACTGGATACCAATTGCACCATACGGTTTAAGTGGGGTTTTTACGGGTGGAGCAGCTATTTTATTCGCTTTCACAGGTTTTGATATATTAGCAACTTCAGCAGAAGAAGTAAAAGATCCGAAGCGTAATCTTCCCATCGGTATTATTGCATCATTAATCATATGTACAATTATTTATGTTATGGTATGCCTTGTTATGACAGGAATGGTTTCCTATAAAGAATTAAATGTCCCTGAGGCAATGGCTTATGTAATGGAAGTGGTAGGACAAGGAAAAGTCGCTGGTGCAATTGCTGCAGGTGCTGTAATTGGCCTTATGGCTGTTATTTTTTCCAATATGTATGCGGCAACACGAGTATTCTTTGCAATGAGTCGCGATGGATTGTTACCGAAATCATTTGCGAAAGTTAATAAGAAAACTGGAGCACCCACTTTTATAACTGGATTAGCAGGAATAGGGAGCTCTATAATAGCTGGGTTTATTGATTTGAAAGAATTAGTTAATTTAGTTAATATCGGTAGTTTGGTGACGTTTGCGTTAGTTTGTCTATCAGTTATTATCCTTCGTAAATCACACCCAAATTTAAAACGTGGATTTATGGTGCCTTTTGTACCTGTATTACCATGCGTTGCAATTGTATGCTGTGTGTTTTTAATGCTAAATTTACCGTTAAGGACATGGGTGTACTTTAGTATTTGGATTACTATTGGGGTAGTAGTATATTTCCTTTATTCGATAAAACACAGTAATTTAAATGAGGAAACGATCTCGAAATTACATGATAAAATTGCGAGATAATAACGATCGAAAATTTTATTAATAATCATATTGATAGTTGAGTAACATAGAAACAGTTTTTTGACATTTAGCAAGAGATAAAATAAGAGATGCTAGGGCAGCTAAGTACTTTTTTAGAAACCTTGCTTGTTTTTTACGATTTAAAACTGCTAAGGAGAGAGAAGTATGAGTGAATTGCATTTTATGAGTATAGAAGAATTTGATAATAAATTAAAAAAATCTGACAGTGGTATTTATTTCATTAAAGATTATAATGACAATATTATTTATGTAGGCAAGGCTTTTAGTATAAAAAGTAGAGTATTAGCTCATTTTAATAGTTATTCCAATATTGAGGAATATGTACATTTATTTAATAAAGTAGCGTATCTCATTGAAGATAGTTTGTTAAAACGCTCTTTGTTACAAGTTACTTATATGATTAAATATAAACCAGTATTAAACAAAGAAGTACAAAAAGAATTCCCAGAGTTGTATACTCAATACATTAAGCAGACAAATAAAAAATCTATTTTGTTAGAAATTGATGAAGCTAAAGAAAAAGGGGATGAGTTAAAGAATAAATTAGTAAAATTAGTGGGTGGAAAAACTATGTTTTATGACATAATTTCTCTGTTAAACAATGGATATAACTATCATGTCCTCGCAAAAGTATTGAGCATAGAACTTCAAACTTTAATTATAATAAAAGAATACCGAAACAAATTCCCAATACCACATAATTATAAGAGGACAATAAAACATCAAGATATAATGTATGCTTTATCTGGAAAAAAGAATTTAAGTACTTCAAGGTTAAACACTTAACTTTAAAATAGTAAATTCGTAGCTTTTGTAGCTTTTATTGTTATATTGAAATGCAATGTACATTTGTGTTTCAAATTTAATTGGTGGAATAAGGGGAGGGAAAGGGTTCCTATAAAAATACTGGAATAAATTAGGTTGCTCATGCGAAAGTAATACAAATGAAATTCTTATTTCTGCTACTACAAGTACTATTGAGCAAATGAAGTATGAAAGTGCTTTTGAACTAGGGGTCACACTGGGACCTGATACATCACATCATCTGCAAATGGTTCGGATCGGTGGAGAGATTACAAAACGCTTAGTTCGAATGGCTGAAAAACAGTTAACAGGTCAATACAGACTACACTAAGAAAATAATCCGTATATATACGGATTATTTTTCCTTTAATTTACAAAAAAATAAATTTCGAAATTGAAAAAACCTCTCAGATTCCTTTGTAACAATATTTTTTAGTTATGTTAATGACGCAGGTATCGAAAGGTGATAAATTCGATACGAGCGATGTATGAACCCTTTAAAGAGTTTTGGTGTTATTTGCAATTTT
This sequence comes from Bacillus cereus group sp. BfR-BA-01311, assembly GCF_022664295.1. Taxonomy (NCBI): domain Bacteria; kingdom Bacillati; phylum Bacillota; class Bacilli; order Caryophanales; family Bacillaceae; genus Bacillus; species Bacillus cereus group sp. BfR-BA-01311. The sequence goes on along the minus strand of NZ_JAKUHC010000002.1, from coordinate 19,050 downwards.
AATTCCATAATACTTAAGCCGATATAATAAAATGTTTTATGTCTAAATCGATATAAAGGAATAGTTTTTAAGTGATATTTCTTTTTTTATAGAATAAGCAAAACCTGATATTGTAGTAAGAATTGTTTTGATGTCAATTTACTGTGCACCTTGGTTATTGAAGTTTTTGGTTGATTAACAACTATTGTATTTGGAAATTAATAATAAGTTTATCTCGCTATTTGCCGGGCAGTAAGACCCCCACCTCAAAATTCAGCGGAAGCAAAGAAGTTAGGTGGGGGGCGGGCTGCCCGTAAAAGCCCGATTGGTGTGGGCTAATAATCAGTGGGGATGAACAAAACCCCCACTGATTAAAGTTTCACTTTATGTGATGCGGTACTAAAACTATCTAGTTTGCTATTTTTAGTATTTGTAAAGTCTATATATATTTTCCTCTTTTGTGGAAAGTAAACTAATGTTGCGACCAGTAATATAGTGTCATTTTTTTGAAAATTCCATTCGTTTTTTTATTTTTAGTTGATGAAAAGACCTTTCTCTCAATTAAATGTTTAGTTGAGTACTTGAATTTCCTCCACCTTGTACTTTTCAAAGCATAGTGCTTCAAAAATAGCCGTATCGCTTTCATCTGTTTCCAATTTCACAACTTCTTTATTATCTTTTTTTAAAATTTGGAGCAAAATAGTTTTTCAGTTTCATATTTAAATTAGCAGTATTTATTTTTTTGAATTCAATTTGTATAAGTGATTGAATTGGAACTTTGACTGTTGTTTCTTGCGGTGGTACAGTATCTCCTGTTACTTTCGCTGTATTTTAAATCTTTTTCCAGCTTGGTCCTCGCATTGACTACCACTGTATTTTGTAGTATTTCACTGTTTTCTCAAGTTCAATAATTATATCTTGTAGAATTAAGAAAAGAACTTAACTTATTTCATTTACTTATCTACTCTGATGTTTAGATGCTAACTACAATTAAATAATATATGATTTTTATAAAAAAGATATAGTAATATTTTGTTGTGAATTGTACTAATTTGATATTTTATAGTATTATTTGTCGTGAATTATATCTAACAGAATATATTTTATGGATCTATAAAGGAGAATGTAATGAATACTTCTATCGATATACAACACTTGTGTGATCTTGCACATAAAGCATTTAATGCCCCTGTACATATTTTATCTGCAGACAGAAAGATTTTATATCATTCTACATCTGATAATGTTTGTAGTCCTTTTTATTCTTCAAAAGAAGAACATCTTACTGATATTTATCAAGAAAACGATCCCTTTAACTTGCCACTTTTCCGAAGTAACAACTATCTTGAAAATTTTGTTCTAATTCATATAGAAAATCATGATGATATTAAAGGGACTATTATAATCGGTCCTACTATACATCCAAAAGATTCAGATGATATGATCATAAAATTTCAGAAAGAATTTAAAGCAAATGATAACATTCAAGAAAGACTTGCATATTATCAGTGTTTATCTGAGATTAAAAAAACTACATTAATTGATATGGGAATTTTATTACATTACATGATTTTCAATGAAAAGTTAGATGTAGATATTGTCTTGGAAAAAAATAAAGTACTAGAGGAAATTCCTAATAAAAATGTGAAACCTGATTTATATATTTTAAAACGTCGACAAAACAAACCTAAAACGCACAATATGGCATTAGTAAATGATTTCTTTTCGACTATTAAAGAAGGGAATAAAAAAAAGTTAATACAGTATATGTATGCGGTTTCGCAAGCAGATGTTGAGCTTATGCTAATAGAGGATCCGCTCAGGAATCAAAAAAACCTTGGAATTATTGCGATTACCTTAGCCACTCGATATGCAATAGAAGGAAACCTGCCACCAGATATTGCTTTTGCTCATAGTATTTTATATATACAAACCCTGGAACAATTAGATAATGTAGAATCTGTAAAGCGATTGTCAGGGGATGCTTTACGTACTTTTGCAGATCGTGTGAAAGAATACAATGCAAAAAAGTATTCTTACGCGGTTACTACATGTATAAAACATATTAATAAAAATGTTTACGATGGAATATCTCTGAATGAACTTGCTAATCATTTAGAAATTACGCCTACTTATCTGTCTAAACTATTTAAAAAAGAAATGGGAATTACTTTAAGCGAATATATTCAAAGGGAACGAGTGGAAGAAGCAAAGAAATTATTAACACTCACTACTTATTCGTTATCAGATATCTGTGCTTGGCTTAACTTTAATGACCAAAGTTATTTTATAAGAGTTTTCAAAAAAATCACTAGTATGACTCCTAGGCAGTACCGTGAAAAATATACAGTAATATAAGCTTGTTATCTGCTGTCTCCAATGTAAAGACTTAAACATGGGTATAAGTATCCCCAAAAATGAAAATTCACTAACCATTATTTTGCTAAAGAAAACAAAAAGACAGAAGGCTGCAAAGTGTTTCAAGTAAGCTTTGCAGCTTTTTTGTAATTTAAAACCTAAGTTTATAGACTAATATCTTCATATTGTATATTTGTTAATAATGATATTAAAATGTTTTGTAAAAAAATCAACAATATAACATATATTACTAAATATATCTACATTTTATGCAATTATACATAACTAAATAAAGGTAAAAAAGTATAAAAAGCCCTATTATATTATTCTATAAGTATTTTTTCTAAAATAAAATTTCTTGGTTGAGCTAAAATAGTTATTTTTAACCGTATACACATTAATTTGTAATCATTACAATTACAGAAATGAAATTTACGAATAACTATATTTATATAATTTTTTCCGGTTCATATTTTTATTTAACAGTAAATTATCGAGCGTAATCGACAAAATTTTTCTATTTACGCATTAAAAATTTAATGTTTTAATGAACAACATAACTGGTATGACCAGACAGAAAGGAGAAGGTTACGCTAATAGGAATTATAGTGAAGTTGTAAGTAACATTATGTAGAGTATATTTTTCTGAATAGTGTATTTATTTACAAGAGGTCAAGAATCAAATTTGTAATAAACGTGTCCTAAGTTTCTGCATAACAAAAGTGAAGTTATTCCGCAATAAAAGTATAAGCGATGTACAGTATAATTTCACCTTTTGTTATCTAGTAAGGAGTTTGCTGACAAAACTAAGAGATATATTATTAAATTGAAATTAAACAATGTTATGGCAAGATTAACTGTAAGCATTGGTTTATTGATTCTCGCGGTTGTGTAGGTTAAACCGCAATTCTAGGGAAGAATTAATAATTTACTATTCATAGGGTGCTTGATTCAAATATAGTTAATAAATTTTTGTTATTTATATTTGAAAAAATAGAGTATCGAAATGAGAGATAAGTAAAATCCTTACATCCTATTAGAAGTAAAAACTAACGATATTACCCTATCTGAAAGATTTCTCCTTCTTAACTAGTTTACAAAGAGAGAGGTCGTACAAGTTATATGAATTAAGTTATAAAAACAATGGTAAAGGAGTGTACAGAATGAAAACTAAAATAATTACAGGATTATTAGTCACATCCATTGTAACTGGAGGAAATATTCCTATCAATACTCTCGCAACACCAATCGTTCAAGCGGAAACTCAACAGGAAGGCATGGATATTTCCTCTTCATTACGAAAATTAGGTGCGCAATCTAAATTAATTCAAACGTATATTGATCAATCTTTAACGAGTCCTAATGTACAGTTAGAGGAAGTCACAGCTTTAAATACAAATCAATTCCTAATCAAACAAGATATGAAGGAATGGTCATCGGAACTCTATCCACAGTTAATCCTATTAAATTCAAAAAGTAAAGGATTTGTAACAAAATTTAATAGCTATTACCCGACATTAAAATCGTTTGTAGACAATAAAGAAGATAGAGAAGGGTTTTCGGATAGACTTGAAGTACTTCAAGAAATGGCTATGACGAATCAAGAAAATACGCAACGGCAAATCAATGAATTAACAGATCTTAAATTACAGCTTGATAAAAAACTAAAAGATTTTGATACTGATGTGGCAACTGCGCAAGGCATACTAAGTACAGATGGAACAGGAAAAATAGATCAGTTAAAAAATGAAATATTAAATACCAAAAAAGCAATTCAAAATGATTTACAGCAAATTGCATTAATACCAGGGGCTTTAAATGAACAGGGATTTGCTATATTCAAAGAAGTTTATAGTCTTTCAAAAGAAATTATTGAACCAGCTGCGCAAGCAGGGGTGGCAGCGTATAACAAAGGAAAAGAAATTAACAACTCTATTCTAGAAGCTGAGAAAAAAGCAGTGCAAGAAGCAACAGAGCAAGGTAAAACTGCTCTAGAGATTGAATCAGCAAAAAAAGCAGCTCGTGAAGCAATTGAGAAAAGCAAACAAGGTGAAATAGCAGCCGCAGCTGCAGCAAAAACACAAGAGTATGACCTGATGAAGGTCATTGATACCGAAAAGATTAAGAAAACATTTGGCGTTTTTGCTGAAGTAAATAAATTAACAGCAGAACAGCGAGCATATTTAGATGATTTAGAGAAACAAAATCAAAAGATATATGATTTAACAACGAAATTATCAATAGCTGATTTACAAAAATCAATGCTTCTTCTTACACAAAATGATTTGCATACGTTTGCAAATCAAGTAGATGTAGAACTTGATCTACTAAAACGCTATAAAGAAGATTTAAATCTAATAAAAAATAGCATTACAAAATTATCTACTAATGTTGATACAACTAGCGAGCAGTCTCAAAAAGATACATTAAGACAATTAAAAAATGTAATAAGTTACCTTGAAGAACAAGTATATAAATTTTAATATTTCGTTTTTGGGGAATTCATAAAGATTATAAGCATTTAGCGAAAGAAGGAGAATAGTTATGAAAAAATTTCCATTCAAAGTATTAACTTTAGCTACATTAGCAACTGTTATAACTGCTACTACCGGTAACACTATTCATGCATTTGCACAAGAAACGACCGCTCAAGAACAAAAAGTAGGCAATTATGCATTAGGCCCCGAAGGACTGAAGAAAGCATTGGCTGAAACAGGGTCTCATATTCTAGTAATGGATTTATACGCAAAAACAATGATTAAGCAACCAAATGTAAATTTATCTAATATCGATTTAGGCTCAGAGGGGGGAGAGTTGCTCAAAAATATTCACCTTAATCAAGAGCTGTCACGAATCAATGCAAATTACTGGTTAGATACAGCGAAGCCACAGATTCAAAAAACTGCTCGTAATATTGTAAATTACGATGAACAATTTCAAAATTATTACGACACATTAGTAGAAACTGTACAAAAGAAAGATAAGGCAGGTCTAAAAGAGGGTATAAATGATTTAATTACTACAATCAATACAAATTCAAAAGAAGTTACAGATGTGATTAAGATGCTACAAGACTTCAAAGGGAAACTATATCAAAATTCTACAGATTTTAAAAATAATGTTGGTGGTCCAGATGGGAAAGGTGGATTAACTGCAATATTAGCAGGTCAACAGGCAACGATTCCACAACTTCAAGCTGAAATTGAGCAACTTCGTTCTACTCAGAAAAAACATTTTGATGATGTATTAGCATGGTCAATTGGTGGTGGATTGGGAGCAGCTATTTTAGTTATTGCAGCTATTGGGGGAGCGGTAGTTATTGTTGTAACTGGCGGTACAGCAACACCGGCTGTTGTTGGTGGACTCTCGGCTCTTGGTGCAGCTGGTATCGGTCTAGGAACTGCGGCTGGTGTCACAGCATCTAAGCATATGGACTCTTATAATGAAATTTCTAACAAAATCGGAGAATTAAGTATGAAAGCAGATCGTGCTAATCAAGCAGTTCTTTCGCTTACTAACGCGAAAGAAACATTGGCATATTTATATCAGACTGTAGATCAAGCGATATTGTCTCTAACAAATATTCAAAAGCAATGGAATACAATGGGCGCAAATTATACAGATTTACTGGATAATATCGATTCTATGCAAGACCACAAATTCTCTTTAATACCAGATGATTTAAAAGCCGCTAAAGAAAGTTGGAATGATATTCATAAAGATGCAGAATTTATTTCAAAAGATATTGCTTTTAAACAGGAGTAGAACTGAAATATAAAACCTAAATTGGAGGAAAATGAAATGATAAAAAAAATCCCTTATAAATTACTAGCTGTATCGACGCTATTAACTATTACAACCGCTAATGTAGTTTCACCAGTAACAACTTTTGCAAGTGAAATTGAACAAACGAATAATGGAGATACGGCTCTTTCTGCAAATGAAGCGAGAATGAAAGAGACCTTGCAAAAGGCTGGATTATTTGCAAAATCTATGAATGCCTATTCTTATATGTTAATTAAGAATCCTGATGTGAATTTTGAGGGAATTACCATTAATGGATATGTAGATTTACCTGGTAGAATCGTACAAGATCAAAAGAATGCAAGGTCACATGCTGTTACTTGGGATACGAAAGTAAAAAAACAGCTTTTAGATACATTGAATGGTATTGTTGAATACGATACAACATTTGACAATTATTATGAAACAATGGTAGAAGCGATTAATACAGGGGATGGAGAAACTTTAAAAGAAGGGATTACAGATTTGCGAGGTGAAATTCAACAAAATCAAAAGTATGCACAACAACTAATAGAAGAATTAACTAAATTAAGAGACTCTATTGGACATGATGTTAGAGCTTTTGGAAGTAATAAAGAGCTCTTGCAGTCAATTTTAAAAAATCAAGGTGCAGATGTTGATGCCGATCAAAAGCGTCTAGAAGAAGTATTAGGATCAGTAAACTATTATAAACAATTAGAATCTGATGGGTTTAATGTAATGAAGGGTGCTATTTTGGGTCTACCAATAATTGGTGGTATTATAGTGGGAGTAGCAAGGGATAATTTAGGTAAGTTAGAGCCTTTATTAGCAGAATTACGTCAGACCGTGGATTATAAAGTAACCTTAAATCGTGTAGTTGGAGTTGCTTACAGTAATATTAATGAAATGCACAAGGCGCTTGATGATGCCATTAACGCTCTTACTTATATGTCCACGCAGTGGCATGATTTAGATTCTCAATATTCGGGCGTTCTAGGGCATATTGAGAATGCAGCTCAAAAAGCCGATCAAAATAAATTTAAATTCTTAAAACCTAATTTAAATGCAGCGAAAGACAGTTGGAAAACATTACGAACAGATGCTGTTACATTAAAAGAAGGAATAAAGGAATTAAAAGTGGAAACTGTTACTCCACAAAAATAGGGAAATATTAATTCTGTTGTAAAGTGAACTAAAACATGGAAAGTCTATGATTACACTGTTAAACAGAAAAGTAATAATTAATAAATCCTTATATAACAGAAAGGCGGAGTCTCATTAAAGACTTCGCCTTTCAATTATATATAAGTATGATTCGAATAAAAAATAACCTTGTAGTTTAATTGCTTTTTTAAAATTTGCAACAGAATCGGTTAATTTGAAGTAGATTATATACATTTTCTTTAATACTTAATGATTTGAAGGCTGCTAAAGAAAGTTCAAACGATACTGATAAAAGATGTAGAACTCATTTTGAAAGACATCGCTTTTTAATAAGATTAGAACTTGAAACCATACCTTATATAGGAGGAATACGAAATGATGAAAAAAATCCCTAATAAACTACTCGCTATATCAGCGTTTTTAACTATAACAACTACTTATGCAGTCATACCACTAGAAACTTTTGCAATTGAAATTGAACAAACGAACATTGAAAATATATCTCTTTCAGCAAATGAAGAACAGATGAAAAAAGCTTTGCAAGATGCTGGTTTATTTGCAAAAGCTATGAATGAATATTCTTATTTGCTAATTCATAATCCAGATGTGAGTTTTGAAGGAATAACTATTAATGGAAATGCGGATTTACCTAGTAAAATTGTACAAGATCAAAAGAATGCAAGAGCACATGCTGTTACATGGAATACACAAGTAAAAAAACAGCTTTTAGATACATTGACAGGCATTATAGGATACGATACAAAATTTGAAAATTATTATGAAACATTAGTAGAGGCGATCAATACTGGAAATGGAGATACTTTAAAAAAAGGGATTACAGATTTACAGGGAGGAATTCAACAAAATCAAAAGTCTACAAAAGCATTAATAGAAGAATTAATGCAATTAAAAAATGCTATTGGAGAAGATGTTAGAACATTTGGAAGTCATAAAGAGACATTGCAATCGATTTTAAAAAACCAAGGTGCCGATGTGGAGGCTGACCAAAAGCGTCTAGAGGACCTTTTAGGACAAGTAAAATATCAGAAAGATATAGAATCTAAGGGGTTAGACATGGTGAAAATTCCCTTTATTCCAACCTTGATTGCTGGTGGCATAATGATAGGTGATGCAAGAGGTAAGTTAGGTTGGCTAGAACCTGAATTAGCAAAATTGCGTCAGACTGTAGATTATAAAATAACATTGAATCGTGTAGTTGGAGTTGCATTTCATAATATTAGTGATATGCATAGTATGCTTGATAGTGCTATCACTGCTCTTACCTATATGTCTACGCAATGGGAGGATTTAGATTCTCAATATTCGGGTGTACTGGGACATATTGATAAAGCTGATCAAAAAGCTGATCAAAATAAATATAAATTCTTAACCCCTAGCTTAAATGCAGCGAAAAACAGTTGGAAAACATTAAAAACAGATGTTGTCACTTTGCAAGAAGGGATAAAAATTGCAGAGAAAAAAGAACAGGATTTTTTGAATCAGCTTCGTCCATCAAACGTTTTCTACTTTTATAAAAAGATTCATAACGCATACACTTTTGAAATAAAGACTGGAACAAATGCGCCAAATGCGTCTTATAAAGTTATGAATTTAACTAAAAACACTGTTCATAATATGTGGAGTGGAGGAGCTAATACTAACATGTGGGCTGATTGGCTTTCATTCAATCCAAATGATGAATTTGCGGTAGTAGCAGTAGTGAATGGTAAAGAATATGTTGTGTATAAAGACAAAGTACAAAATATAATGAACTGAATCTGAAAGTAACGAAGTAATTGGAGCTGGACAATAAACTAGACAACAAGTTAATTGAAAAATTGTAATGGCATATTTCTCCTTATGTCATAGAATACTTAGCTCAAGAAAAAGTAAATATTGAACCAAGGCGTTACTTGCATTATGTGGATGGCTTTACCGAAAGGTTTCAAGTACATTACTCATACAATTATGTAGTTATCCTGAAGCATCTACAGGTGTTCTTATCGACCTTGAGGAACTACTTAGCTTCCTAAGTGGAGTGACTTTATGCAAAATTAAGTGAACGTTTTTGTACATAGATTAGTTGACATTCATATAGATTTTTTCCATTTTCAAAGATAGTTTTGTTTTTTATGTTATTTTTCAAAAATTACTGTTGAAGTTCCTATATTCATGAATCAGTATATAATTGTTGTTTGATGAAATGACATACCACGTCCCTTAGAGTTTCAGACATACTACGATAACTTAAAGAAAAAAGATAATAGTAGTCAACGGTTACTATTATCTTTTTTGAACTATTTTTCATTAAATTTTCCAGATTTTATCCTAGTTTAAAATTTATGCATTTGAACTGTTTATACAATTTGTAGGATTTTTAGCTTTTTTGTCGAATACACTTAATGCAAGGAGGGACATTACATGATTATTAAAGATTATTTCATCAACCTTTCTATTTTTTCTTTATTAGTTAGCGCAGCAATATTTATTCAAGTGTTTACAATTAATTCTAGTCGATATTTCGAAAAGCTCTATGGAGGGATTATTGCAGTTACGTTAATGTTCTTTTCTTTTCCATACATGGGATTTTCCTACGATCTTCGAGTTGTTCCTCTTATTCTATCTTTTATTTACTTTGGTCGTATTGCTGGTTGGATTACGCTAATTAGCATAATATTAATGCGTATTTTTTACATTGGAGAGTATTGGGAACCTCCTGTGATTGCTTATTTATGTATGGGGATTCTATTTTCTACTTTTAAAATTTATGTAAAAAAACTACATCCTTTTAAAAGTGCATCTTTATATTTTTCTGTTTTTATTGGAATAAAGTGGTTAGTTGGGGTATTATTTAACACTACATTACTTTACACAGGAGGCTTATTATATATAGCGTTAGGACTTTTAATTGGGCTATTTCTTATGGAAGCCTACCAGAGATTGTATTATTTAACACAGGACTTATCTAAAATGAATCGAGAATTAAAAAAATCGAAGCAAGAACTTACAGATACCGTACATGAGCTTCAAGGAGGAATTTTTAAATTTAAAAAAGTGGATAAGCACTTTATACACACTTTATGTGATGGACAGTTTTATTATCAAAACGGATTTTATTCTGAACAGGTGGTAGGAAAAAGCTTACGTACTATTGATGCTTCTATTATTCCTCCACATTTAGTTCCACAATTGATGAAGTACTATCTCCAGGCATGGGAAGGAAAAGAAATTATATTTGAATTACCTTGGCCAAATGATAAAACTATTATTCTTATTGCGCTTAGGCCAATTAAACGAAATGGACAAGTTATTGAAGTTGTTGGTTCTACAGTTGATATAACCGAAAGGAAAAAGGTAGAATCAGAATTAAGAGCTACCAAAGAATTATTAGAATCATTTATAAAGCACAATCTAGATGCTATTACCATTTCTGATCGAGAAGGGTATATTTTACAAGCGAATAAAGCTTATGAAAAGATATTTGGTTGGTCATCACAAGAAATCATAGGTAAGAGATTACCTTGTGTACCAGATTTTTTAATGGAAGAATCACTTAAAAATATTCGGAAAATTCTAACAGGAGAATCTGTGGTTACTAGATTAGAAACTGTTAGACAACGTAACGATGGGAGTCTTCTTGATGTCAGTCTGACAGTTTCTCCTATATTAGATGTAAGAGGAAATGTGATAGCTTTATCAGCAATATGTAGAGACATCTCTGAAAGAAAACAAGCAGAAAGAGAACGACATCGATTACACCAGCAATTAAGAGATAGTGAAATGAAGTACCGTGCACTAATTGAACAAGCAACTGATGCGGTATATGTAGTAGAGCTAAATGAAGAGAATGCTCCAAGTCGATTTATTGAGGTAAACCCTGTTGGGTGTAGAAGATTTGGATATAGTAGAGAAGAGTTGCTCTCATTATCATTTTCAAATATAGTACCACAAGATTCTCAAATGATCGTAAGGCTATTAGAAAAAATTAAAAAGGGAGAAACTTCCTTCACTTTGCAAGATGAATATGTTTTTCCAACAGGAAAAGTAATAACAACTGAGTTTAGTGTTCGTGTTTTTAACTTAAATGGTAAAAAGGTTTTCCTAAGTATTTCTCGTGATATCACTGAACGGCTAAAAACAGAAGAATTATTACGGAAATCTGAAAAACTTGCTGTTGTAGGACAATTGGCGACTGTAATGGCTCATGAGATTAATAATCCATTAACTGCAATGAAAGGGTTCATGCAATTACTAAAATCAACGGAAAATGAGAATAATCAGGGTTATATTAATATAATATCATCAGAGATTGAGCGTATAGAGAGCATTACAACTGAATTTATGGCGGTAGCCAAACCACAGGTGGTAAAAATGCAACCTAATAATATGAGTGTGCTAATGGATCAAGTTTTAATGCTACTACAACCTCAAGCAATAATGAATAATATAAAATTTAGAATCGATCTTAACCCTGGTATTCCATTGATTTCATGTGAAGGAAATCAATTAAAACAAGTATTTGTTAATATATTAAAAAATGCAATTGAATCTATGCCGATGGGAGGGGAAATTCTCATTCAATTAAATATACTTGATAATAATCAAGTAAGCATTCGTTTTATCGATCAAGGGTGTGGGATTCCAAAAGAACGTATACCATATCTCGGAGAACCTTTTTATAGTATTAAAGAAGAGGGGATTGGCTTAGGGTTAATGATCTGTTATAAAATCATTGAAACACATAAGGGAAAGGTATTTATTGAGAGTGAAGTGAATAAGGGGACTATAGTTGAAGTCACTCTCCCTATTTGTACACTTCAAAATTAATATATTCTTTTACTGAAATTTTTAAGAAACCATACAGAATATAATGCTAATGTTACTTAATGAAATAATAAAGAGAAGAACACTGGTAAAATTGTACCCTATAGAATAGACATTTGAAAAAGCTTGTTATAAAAACATCCTTTCTTTAGAACCAAAAGAAAGGATGTTTTTAATATCGTAATTCTTCTTGAAAATATTTCTGATATTTACTTGTAATACATTTTTTTAACTAATTTTGGTTAAGTTATTTTCAAAGGCGTTATTATTAATTCAATAAGTATACTTACATATCACCATCTCTAATTTTAAAAACTGCAATTTCCTGAAAACTATATATAGTTTCTTTCTGAAAGGAAGGGTATTATCAATTGAAACCACATGAAAGAATATCTGTTTACCCAATAGAATCTTTGCAGGATTTAATGAAATTACTAAAAAAATCTAAAGATTTTATAACGTTGGAAATTGCTTCTAATAAATCCTCTATAGTCATTTCATATTTTAGAACATTAATCGATGTAAATATATTTCATGAAGAAGTTTTGACTTATATAAAAGAGAAGAGCTTCGATTCGTTACAAGATATTCAGTCTGTCTTACCCTTTGAGAATTCAAAAATAACAAATCAAATGAAAGATATTCAGGATAGTATTTTAAATGGCTATATACTGATTCAGTTTGATACAGATAAATTAAATTGTTTGTTAGTAAATGTGTCAAAGAAAGAAAAAAGGGATATTACAAAAGCTGAAATTGAATACAATATTGTGGGTCCGCAAATCGCATTTGTCGAAGATTTAGATGTGAATTTAAATTTGGTACGTAGAAAGCTTCCAACACCCTATTTACAAATGAAGGAATTGAAAGTAGGCGCGCTCTCTAACACAACTGTTGCAATTGTATTTATTGAGGGAATTGTAAATGATCAAAATCTACAAGAAATTATAAAACGGGTAAGCCAAATAAAAACAGACCATGTTTTGGATAGTACTTATTTGATTCAGTTAATTGCAGACAACCCGAATTCTATATTCCCTCAATTTTTGAATACAGAACGTCCGGACCGTGTAGCAGCTGTATTAGCAGAAGGGAAAATTGCACTTTTTGTAGATGGCTCGCCTTATGCTATCACTCTTCCAACAACATTAATTGACTTTTTTTCTACGACAGAAGATTATACCATGCCTTGGATTATGGCCTCATTTTTTCGACTGTTAAGGATTTTTGCTTTTATCTTTTCTGTTTTAACGACTCCATTATATGTTTCGATCTTAACATATCATTATGAGCTAATTCCAAAAGAACTTCTTGAAACGTTGATCATATCGAGAAGTAAAGTACCTTTTCCTCCAGTCATTGAAGCACTTTTTTTAGAAATAACGATTGAATTACTGAGAGAAGCGGGGACACGTTTACCAACTAAAGTGGGTCTAACTGTCGGTATAGTAGGGGGTATTGTTATTGGACAAGCATCGGTAGAGGCAAGTCTTACAAGTAACGTACTTATTATTATTGTTGCACTTTCAGCTCTTAGTTCATTTACAGCACCAATATATCGAATTGGTAATACAATTCGAGTAATTCGTTTTCCTTTTATAATAGCTGCACACCTGTTGGGCTTATTAGGAATTGTTTTAACAAGTTCTTTACTTTTAGCACGCCTATTACGTACAGAATCATTAAGACGTCCTTATTTGTTCCCTTTTTATCCTACACGCCCTACAGATTGGAAAGACAGCATTATACGTATGCCAATCTCAGCGATGTTCCGACGTCCTATTTTTTCAAGGTCTAAACAGCGTTTTCGTTTTAATCCAGAAGAGGTAGAGAAAAATAAAATCAAATCACGAAATGATTTTGATGATTGAAATTAACAGGGAGGAGCATTATGAAACAGGTCCCAATTGAGTATCAAGTCTCTCCATATATGGTGTTTTTTTTAATTATTACTATACAGATGGGGGTTGGTATGCTTGGTTTTGAAAGGATTAGTGCAAAATTAGTTGGAAATGATGCGTGGATTAGCACGCTGCTTTTTGGAATATCTGTTAATCTTATGATTTGGATTATATATCAGATTTTAAATCAGGGTAATGGAGATATCATTGCAATCAATCAAGACGTACTTGGAAAATGGATTGGTGGATTGTTCAACTTCATTTTTTTATCTTATATTGTATTGTTAGGTGCAACAACACTACATACTTATATAGAAGTAGTACATGTTTGGATGTTTCCTTCCATTTCATCTTGGATTATAGCAGGGGCTTTTTTGGGTCTATGTTATTACATTGTGACTGGAGGATTTCGTGTAGTTGCTGGAATCGGCTTCTTTGGAATCGTTATCCCAAGCATTCTAATCTTCACATTTTTTTATCCTTTGCAGTATGCAGATTTCCAAAATTTATTTCCAATTGCACAGCATTCATTCCTAGAAATTATGAAAGGAATGAAAGGAAATATGTTTAGTTTTTTTGGATTTGAAATGTTATTGTTATACTACCCATTTATTAAAAAGGCAAGAACGTCTCAAAAATATGCGCACTATGCAAATTTAGTAACGACTATTGTCTACACATACCTTATGATTTTAACTCTTGCGTTTTTTAGTGAAAAACAACTAGCGAGCGCGATATGGGCATATTTAAGCATGATTAAAATTATACAATTTCCCTTTATAGAGCGGTTTGAATACATTATTGTTTCTGTTTGGGCTTTTTTTATATTACCCAATGTTTCCTTTACATTATGGGGAGTAAGTCGTGGTATAAAAGAGGCACTGGGAATAAAGCAAAAATATGTTTTGCCAGTTATCATCCTGTTCATCTTTGTTTTATCATTTTTCTTGAATAACCGTAATAAAATTAACTTATTAAATACTTGGACAGGTCAAATTGGCTTTGTATATATATATGTATACCTACCTATATTATGGCTAATTCAAACCGCCAAAATAAAGTTAAGGAGATAAACATGAAGCGATGGATACTTTTCCTTATAGTAAGTGTCTTCTTAATAGGTTGTGCTAAAACGAAAATTGTGGATGACATTGACTTAGTTCAAGTTGCGGCATATGATACCGAAGCAAAAGGTAAGCTAAAAGGAACCTTTGCGATTTCAGCTTATAAAGGAGGCGGGGAAGGTGAAACGAAAATCTATTCAGCATCAGGCCAGACTGGTAGAGAAGTTCTTGCAAGAGCATCCGAAAAATCTTCTGGACCTCTAGAGTTGGGGCAATTGCGTGTTATTATATTTAATGAAAAAATAATTGATAAGGGAATGCAGGAAATTTTAGAGACTTTGAACCGAAATCCTAGTGTAGGAAATGCAATTTATTTAGCAATTACAAATGTAAAAGGGGAATCACTATTAAAGGGGAACTATTCTGAAGAAAAAGAAATTGCTTCCTATCTATCCTCTTTACTGGAGCAAAATATGGATAATGGAACGCAGCCAAAAACAAATTTTTTTATGTTTTTAAACCAACTTAATGATGATGCGAGAGATTCATATTTACCGATAATATCTAAAAAAGGTAATGTGTTGGAGTTAGATGGAATAGCACTTTTTAAAAGATGTAAAATGGTTGATAAAGTAAACCCTAAAGATTTATTTGTATTTAAATTGTTGACAGATAATTTTAAACAAGGTACATACCAATTCAAACTACCTGGTTCCTCAAATACTTACGCCACGATAGAGAATATAAAAGCTAGAACAAAATATAAGATGGAGGGGAATAGTAAGCATCCATTCGTAAATGCTCATATTCAAGTTAAAGCTGAAATTCAAGAATTTACAAAAACAAAAAATCTAGATAATCCTAAAGAAATAAAAAAATTAGAAAAAATTATGGAAAAAGAAATAGAAAAAAAAGCAACTACATTGATAAAGAGATTTATTAAAAAAGACACAGATCCTATAGGACTTAGAAAGCTTGGTAGAACTCACGTAAGAAAATGGAACAGTCAAGAATGGGAAGAATCCTATAAACATTTACGTTTTCGTGTAACAGCTGATGTAAAAGTAACCCAATCTGGTGTTACAGAATAAATCAAATAAGATATGGAAAATTTTAGTAAAAAAATATAGTCTCGCAGGAGATTAGGGAGAAGAGAAACGATTAACAAAGAATTTCATAAACATTAAGATGCTTCGTTAATCGTTTTTATACCTGTAGCTTTATCACTTATAGTAATCATAATTATAATAAAAGAACACCGAAACAAATTCCCGATACCACATAATTATGAGAGGACAATAAAGCATCAAGATATAATGTATGCTTTGTCTGGAAAAAAGAATTTAAGTACTTCAAGGTTAAACACTTAACTTTAAAATAGTAAATTCGTTGCTTGTAGCACTTCAACTAGACTGTGCCCCCGAAAGTTAGAAAGGTCGGTTTATTAAGTAGCCTCTAGGGAATGAGCCTAGTACAATACGGGATTCATTTCCTTTTATTTTTCCTTGATTCTTTCATGATTATAGTATTTTATATACTTTGCTAATTCTGGTTTAAATTCTGTTATACTTTCAAATTCTTTCGATACAGAAATAGACATACAAAAACGCCATTCTTTCTTATAAATTTACAGAAAGAATGGCGTATTCTTCAAAAGTGAGTTCCTTTATTGAAAAGTTTTAGTTCTATATGACAGATAAAAGGGCAAGCAACGCTAAAATAGCGAGAAATCCTTGTTTCATGATAATTGATTTATTGGATGTGAAACCTCCGGAAATAGCTGCTACCACTACACAAATGATGAAAAATAATTGAATCATATAACCAATGGGATTGTTTCCAAGTATAAGTCCCCGAGTGAGGCCAGCTGCTAAGAATTCATTATATAAACCGTTTGCAAATTAATTGTCTAAGTATTTCTAAGTTTAAAGAGTACAGTGTCTTCGTTTTTTATTGAATCAACTTTTACATGTTGGTTCAATATTTTCTATTCTCTTGGAACTTAGTTCTCGTTTACTTCTCACAAAAGCAATAAAATCTATTATCTCTTCTGTTGACAGTGCTTCTCCATCTATTAAAAGTGTTGGATCTGGATCGTTTAGGAGTCTTGTAATATCAATTACATCTTTGTTTTGATGTGAATGATCAATTCGGCCTAATATATAATCTACAGATGTATCAAATAAATCGGCTATTTTTGATAAAGATTGTAATGAAGGTAATCTATAACCATTTTCATACCCGGCATAGGTGCTTTTCGCAATCCCAAGTCGATCTGCTGTCTCTTGTAAGGACCATTTTTGATTTTTTCTTAATTTAGATAAACGTTCCAGCATTCGTCTCATACCCCATCTAATTTTATTAAATTAATTATAACATAGAAAAAGAATCAAGAATAGAAAAAAAGTACGCGTATTGAATACAAAATCTTGATTAATTCAAATTAAGTTCTATAATGATAAATATAAATACGCATTACGCGAACGATATATCGTTGTTTATTTTATGGAGGGGTTGTGTATGAAGAAAATTTTATTACTTGCAACTGGTGGGACAATTGCATCTGTGGAGGGGAATGAGGGGCTTGTTCCAGGATTGTCCGCTGAGGAATTATTGAATTATTTTTCGAAGTCTTCTCGAAACTTAGAAATAGATTGCAAAATCTTAATGAATATTGATAGTACCAATATGCAACCTGAGCACTGGAAAGAAATAGCTAATGCTGTTTTTAATCACTATGATGACTATGACGGGTTTGTGATTACACATGGAACGGATACGTTAGCTTATACATCTTCTGCGTTATCTTATATGCTGCAAGGTTTAAGAAAACCAGTTGTTTTAACAGGTTCACAAGTACCTATTAGTTTTAAAAAGACAGACGCAAAGAAAAATGTAGCTGATGCTCTTAGGTTTGCCTGTGAGGATGTTGGCGGTGTGTTTATTGTTTTTGATAGTAGGGTGATTATTGGGACGAGAGCAGTTAAAATGCGAACAAAAAGTTATGATGCATTTGAAAGTGTGAATTATCCATATGTTGCTGAGGTAAATGAAGATGAAGTGAAATATCATTGGAAGCCAACTTCCTCACATAGTGAACTTTCAATAAATACTAATTTATGTACGGATGTTTTTCTTATGAAATTGTATCCAGGTACAAAGCCTGAGGTATTTGATTGTTTAAAAGATTTGTATAAAGGGATTATTATTGAAAGTTTTGGAAACGGTGGATTACCTTTTGAAGGAAGGAACTTGCTTTCGAAAATTCAAGAGTTGACTGAAATGGGGATTGCTGTAGTGATTACTACTCAATGCCTGGAAGAAGGAGAAGACATACTTCTCTATGAAGTAGGACGGAAAGTGGCGCAACATCAAGTAATATTGTCTGGAGATATGAATACGGAAGCCATCATAGCAAAATTGATGTGGGCGCTTGGGAAAACTAATAAATTAGAAGAGATTAAAAAAATTATTGAAGAGCCTTTAGCCTACGATTTAACAATAAAATCTGATAAGGATTGGTAATGACTTCATATGATTTATTTAGGTTTTACATTTAATATGGGGGAGAAATTAAAATGGCAATGACAAACAAGAACGTGCGAGTGGAGAATGATTTTTTGGGAGGAAAGGAATTACCTATTGAGGCATATTACGGAATTCAGACTTTACGCGCTGTTGAAAATTTCCCGATTACAGGGTATAAAATTCATGAAAGTTTAATTAGAGCGTTCGCAATTGTAAAAAAAGCAGCAGCGCTTGCGAATACAGATGTAGGAAGATTGGAATTGAACAAGGGCGGCGCGATCGCAGAAGCTGCTCAAGAAATTCTTGATGGAAAATGGCATGATCATTTTATCGTAGATCCAATCCAAGGCGGAGCGGGTACTTCAATGAACATGAATGCAAATGAAGTCATTGCCAATCGTGCGCTTGAATTATTAGGAATGGAAAAGGGAGACTATCATTATATTAGTCCAAATAGTCATGTAAAC